>CALUIG010000028.1 GCA_944320625.1 uncultured Alistipes sp. | reverse complement strand
GAGAAGAGAAGAGAAGAGAAGAGAAGAGGCCCGGAAATCCGAGAATCCGGAAATTCGAAAAATCCGAAAAGTTCGGAAGTCCGAAAAATCCGAAAAATCCGAAAAATCCGAAAAGTTCGGTCTGGCGGCATCTACCCGTTTTTTTCCAAAAAAGCCCCGCGACAAGGTGTCGCGGGGCCGATTCATACCGATAGAGGGGCTCGCCGCTACCGTTGCAGCGCCTCCCAGAGCATGTCCTTCAGCGTCTGGATATGCAGGCCCGAAACCGAGGAGATGAAGACCGACGGAACACCCTCCGGCAAGTGCTCCCGCATCTCCGCCATCAGATCCTCATCCAGCATGTCGCACTTCGTCACGGCCAGCAGCCGCTCCTTGTCCAGCAACTCCGGATTGTATTGCGTCAACTCCCCGAGCAGGATCTCATAATCCCGGCGGATGTCGTCGCTGTCGGCCGGTATCATGAACAACAACACCGAATTGCGCTCGATATGGCGCAGAAACCGCGTGCCAAGACCCCGGCCCTCGTGTGCGCCCTCGATGATTCCCGGGATGTCGGCCATTACGAACGATTTGTGGTCGCGTACCTCCACGATGCCCAGGTTCGGTTCGAGTGTCGTGAAGGCGTAGTTCGCAATCTTGGGCTTCGCGGCTGATACCACCGACAGCAGGGTCGATTTCCCTGCATTCGGGAAGCCTACCAGCCCCACGTCCGCCAGCACCTTCAATTCCAGCACGAAGGCCGCCTCGTCGCCCTCCTCGCCCGGCTGCGCATAGCGCGGAGTCTGGTTCGTGGCGCTCTTGAAGTGCCAGTTTCCCAGGCCGCCACGACCGCCCTTCAGCAGCACGAGGCGTTCGCCATCCTCGGTCACCTCTCCCACCGTCTCCAGCGTCGTCGTGCCGTCCTCCAGCTCCACCACACGCCGCGCCACCGTGCCCAGCGGTACCGGAATCACGATGTCCTTTGCATCCTTGCCCGAAGAGCGCGCCCCGGAGCCGTTCTCGCCATCCTCGGCAAACTGGTGCCGCTGGTACTTGAGGTGGATCAGCGTCCAGTACTGG
Source organism: uncultured Alistipes sp. (assembly GCA_944320625.1). Lineage (GTDB taxonomy): Bacteria > Bacteroidota > Bacteroidia > Bacteroidales > Rikenellaceae > Alistipes. The sequence continues at coordinate 20,422 of CALUIG010000028.1, read as the reverse complement.
CGGTCACCCACCAGTACGATGCTGCCGCCCTTGCCGCCGTCACCGCCGTCCGGGCCCCCGAAGGCCACGAACTTCTCGCGACGAAAGTGTGCCGAACCTGCCCCGCCGTGTCCCGAGCGGGCGAAGATCTTGACGTAATCCACGAAATTCGATCCTGCCATGTCTCTTGTCGATTAGCTGCGGCCCGCGATGGTCGGTTGTCGGGCCGTCGTTTTTCCGCCTGCAAAGATAGTACAAAAAATGCAGACCGCGAAAACGGTCTGCACAAGCAAGAAATTCCGGGATTCGGACATTCCTTCGCCGATTGGGGCCGGAACGCCGCACTACACGTGCGCCGCCACGTAATCCCCCACCTCCGAGGTCGAATAACGACGCATCCCGGGAGCCGCCAGATCCTCGGTGACAACGCCCGCCGCCAAGGCCGCATTCACCGCTTCGCGCACGGCGCGGCCCTCGGCGTCCAGACCCAGGTGTTCCAGCAGCATCGCCGCCGAGAGGATCGTAGCCATCGGGTTGGCGATGTTCTTTCCCGCAGCCTGCGGGTACGACCCGTGGATCGGCTCGAAAAGTGCAACCTCCGCCCCGACACTCGCCGACGAAAGCATTCCCAGCGAACCGCTGATGACGCTCGCCTCGTCGGTCAGGATGTCGCCGAACATGTTCTCCGTGACGATCACGTCGAAGTGTGTCGGCTGACGGATGATCTGCATCGCCGCATTGTCCACGAACATGTAGTCCACCTTCACGTCGGGGTATTCGCCCGACAGGCGCTGTGCCGTCTCACGCCACAGCCGCGAGGTCTCCAGCACATTCGCCTTGTCGACAACCGTCAGCCGACGGCGGCGCGTCATTGCCAGCCGGAAAGCCACGTGAAGCACACGCTCGATCTCCTCAACCGTATAGGTACAGGTGTCGAAAGCCCGGCGGCCATCCTCGTCACGGCCCTGAGGCCGTCCGAAATAGATACCTCCGGTCAATTCCCGCACGCACACGAAGTCCGTGCCCCGCACCACCTCCGTACGCAGCGGAGAACGGTCCGCCAAAGACTCGAACAGCGTCACCGGACGCAGGTTCGCAAAAAGTCCCAACGACTTGCGCATCCGCAGAAGTCCCTGTTCCGGACGCACCTTCGACGTGGGGTCGTTGTCGTATTTCGGGTCCCCGATCGCCCCGAAAAGAACCGCATCCGCCGACTGGCAGATCCGATGCGTCTCCTCCGGGTAGGGGTCACCCACGGCGTCGATCGCCGCGGCGCCAACCAGCGCCCGCATATAGGTGATCTGATGGCCGAAGCGCGCAGCAACGCGGTCCAGGACCTTCACGGCCTCCGATACAATCTCCGGGCCGATACCGTCACCGGGCAATAGTGCAATCTTGATTTCCATGATTCGTATGGTTTGTTTCTATGATATTCAACATTTTGACCGTCGCCTTGATCGCGGCTTCCGTCTGGTCGGCATCCAGTCCGTGCGTGCGGAACGTCCGGCCCTCCGACTCCCACGTGATGATCGTCTGAACGAAGGCATCCGTCCGACCGCCCGGAGGTATCGAGACCGCGTAGTCCCGAAGCATCGGGAACTTCCGCCCCAACTGCTCGCGGTAGATCAACCGCAATGCCCGCATGAAGGCGTCGTACTGTCCGTCCCCAGCCGAGGTCTGCTCGTACTGCTCGCCGTGGATCTCGATCCGCAACGTCGCTACGGGGCGCAAACCCTGTGCCAGCGACAGACTGTAGTTCAAAATCCGCACCGGAGCATCCGTCTGGTCGTAGCGCAGCACGTCCGCAATGATGTACGGAAGGTCGTCCAGCGTCACCAGCTCCTTCTTGTCGCTCAGCTCCACGACCCGTTCCGTCACCTTCCGCATCGCCGTCTCGTCGAGGTCGATGCCCAGCACTTCGAGGTTTTTCAGGATGTTCGCCTTCCCCGAGGTCTTGCCCAGCGCATACTCCCGCACCCGTCCGAAGCGTTCCGGAAGCAGTTCGCTGATATAGAGTCCGTTCTTGTTGTCGCCGTCGGCGTGCACGCCCGCGCACTGCGTGAAGACATTCGCGCCCACGATCGGGCGGTTCGTGGGGATGCGAACCCCCGTATAGGACTCCACCGTGCGGCTTACCCGGTAGATCTTCGACTCGACAATGTCGGTCCGGCACCCCAACCGGTCGTGCAGAACCGCCACCGTACTCGACAGGGGCGCATTCCCGGCCCGTTCGCCCAGTCCGTTGATCGTCACATGCACGCCCCCGAAGCCCGCACGAACCGCAGCGGCCGTATTCGCAACGGCCAGGTCATAGTCGTTATGAGCATGGAAGTCAAACCGCAGCGTCGGGTAGCGCGTCGTCATCTCCCGGCAGAAGCGCTCCGTATCGTAAGGGTCCAGGATGCCCAGCGTATCCGGGCACATGAACCGTCGCACCGGAAGGTCCGAAAGTCCGTCGAGCATCGCAAAAACGTAGTCCGGCGAGTGACGCATGCCGTTCGACCAGTCCTCGAGGTAGAGGTTCACTCCCATGCCCCGCTCCGCGGCCCGCAGGATCTCCGCCCGCACGTCCGACAAATGTTGGTCCGGAGTACGGCGCAACTGCTCCTCGCAGTGTTTCCGAGAACCCTTGGCCAACAGGTTCACGACCCGGCAGCCGGCATTCCAAAGCCATTCGACCGAAACGCCTCCGTCGATGAAGCCCAACGCCTCCACCCGCTCCGAGAATCCCTTCCCCGCAGCCCACTCCGCAATGGCCCGCACGGCACGCTCCTCGCCCTGCGAAACACGGGCCGAGGCGATCTCGATCCGGTTCACGCAGAGCTCCTCGAGCAGCAGACGCGCTATCGACAGCTTCTCCCGGGCGTTGAACGAGACACCCGAGGTCTGTTCGCCGTCGCGCAGCGTCGTATCCAGAATCTCTATCTTGGAATGCATCCGTCCGGAATTCAGCTGCGGTTCTTCTCGAAGGCGGAGATCTCCGCCGAGATGCTCCGCAGGTAGTCCACGTCGTCGTAGCCGTTCTGCAGGCAACGCTTCTTGTAGGCGTCGATCTCGAACGGTGCGCTCGCGCCGCTCGACACGATCGTGAAGCGCTGGTTATCCAGGTCTACGGTGAATTGAGCCGACGGATCCCGGCGGATCTCGTCGAAAATCTCCCGCAGGAACGACTCTTCGACACGGACCGGCAACAGCCCGTTGTTCAGGGCGTTGTTGCGGAAAATGTCCGCAAAGAAACTCGACACCACAACCCGGAAGCCGTAGTCGGCAATCGCCCAGGCGGCGTGCTCGCGCGAGCTGCCGCAGCCGAAGTTCCGTCCCGCCACAAGGATTTTTCCCGCATAGCGCGGATCGTTCAGCGGGAACGTGGCTACGGGGTGATTTTCCGAATCGTAGCGCCAGTCCCGGAACAGGTTATCCCCGAAACCCTTGCGCTCCGTAGCCTTCAGAAAGCGGGCCGGGATGATCTGGTCGGTATCTATGTTTTCCACCTCGACGGGCACCGCCCCCGAAGTGAATGTGACAAATTTGGGTATGGACATGTTTTGCGTGTTTTTAAAATCCGAAAAGTTCGCGCGGATCGGTGATGCGCCCCGTCACCGCGGCCGCCGCAGCAACCGCAATGCCCGAAAGCATCGTCCGCGCTCCGGGGCCCTGGCGCCCCTCGAAGTTGCGGTTCGAGGTCGAAACGCTGTACTTCCCGGCCGGGATCTTGTCCGCATTCATCGCCAGGCACGCCGAACAGCCCGGCTGTCGCAATTCGAAACCCGCATCGGCCAGAATCACGTCGAGACCCTCGGCACGAGCCTGGGCCTCCACACCTTTCGAACCCGGGACGATCCACGCCGTCACGCCCTCGGCCTTCCGGCGACCCTTGACCAGTTGCGCGAAGCGGCGCAGGTCCTCGATCCGGCCGTTCGTGCAGCTCCCGACGAAGACGTAGTCCACCGGCTTGCCCAGCATCCGTTCTCCGGCCTTGAAATCCATGTATTCCAGAGCCTTCGGGTCCGCAGCAGCCGGAATCTCGCTGTCGACCGGCATCCCCATGCCGGGGTTCGTACCGTAGGTGATCATCGGCGCGATGTCGGCGGCATCGAAGTGGTATTCCTTGTCGAACCGGGCGTCCGGGTCGCTGTACAGCTCCCGCCAACGCGCCACCGCCGCGTCGAAATCCGAACCCTGCGGCGCCCGTTCGCGGCCACGCAGGTATTCAAACGTCTTTTCGTCCGGGGCGATCATGCCCCCGCGGGCCCCGCACTCGATGCTCATGTTGCAGACCGTCATCCGGCCCTCCATCGAGAGCGAGCGGATCGTACTTCCGGCAAACTCGATGAAGTAGCCCGTGCCGCCCGAGGCCGTAATCTGCGAGATGATGTAGAGGATCACGTCCTTCGCCTCCACGCCCTGGCGCAGCGCCCCGTCGACCGTGATGCGCATCGTCCGCGGCTTGGTCTGGAGGATGCACTGGCTCGCAAAGACCATCTCCACCTCCGACGTCCCCACGCCGAACGCCACAGCCCCCAGGGCCCCGTGTGTCGACGTATGGCTGTCCCCGCAGACGATCGTCATCCCCGGCTGCGTGAAGCCCAGCTCCGGGCCGATGATGTGTACGATCCCCTGGCGCGGGTTCCCCACGCCGAAGTGCTCGATCCCGTATTTCGCACAGTTCGCCTCCAGAGCCGCAACCTGGCGCCGGGACTCCGGCTCCTCAATCGGCAGGTGCTGGTTCAACGTCGGAATGTTGTGGTCCGCCGTCGCCGTAATCTGCGACGGACGTGCCACCCCGATCCCCCGCCGGTCCAAGCCCGCAAAGGCAACCGGGGAGGTCACTTCATGGATATACTGGCGGTCGATGTAGAGTACACAACGACCCCCGTCCTCGATACGCACCGTGTGTGCGTCCCAGATCTTGTCCAAAAGCGTCTTGCCCATATCACGCCTCCTCTTCCTTGCGTTCCGTCACATTCAAGGCGCGAAGTGCGTCGAGGAACGCCTCGATCGACGCACGCGTCGTATCCGTATGGGCCGCAAAACCGTGGACCGTGCGGCTCCCGCACTCCACCTGCACGTGAACCCGGCCCACGTCGTTCGAGCCTCGCGTGATGGCCTGCATCAGAAACTCCGACAGAACCACCTTCTCGTTGATCAGTGTCTTGATCGCCGAAACCGCAGCGTCAACAGGTCCGTTGCCCGTAGCAATCGCCATCCGCTCGTGGTCCCCGAACTTCAGAACCACCGTAGCCGTCGGAACCAGCGTGCCCGTCGTAACCTGCAGGAACTTCAACGCAATGGTCTGCTGCTTCATCCGGTCGATGTCTCCGACCAGGTAGAGCAGGTCGTAGTCGTGGATCTCCTTCTTCCGGTCGGCCAGCGCCAGGAATTTCTCATACGTCGCATCCAGCTCCTCCTGCGTCAGATCGTATCCCAGCAGTTCGAGCCGGTGAACCAATGCCGCACGGCCGCTCCGCGCCGTCAGCGCGATGACCGATTCGTTCAGTCCGATGTCCTGCGGGTCGATGATCTCGTAGGTCTGGCGGTCCTTCAGCACCCCGTCCTGGTGGATCCCCGACGAGTGCGCAAAGGCATTCCGACCAACGATCGCCTTGTTCGGCTGCACAGGCATGTTCATCAGGCTCGACACCAGGTGCGAGGCCTTCGTGATCAGGCGAGAGTTGATCCCCGTGTCGATGGCCACGTCCTTGTGGCAGCGGAGCGTCATGACCACCTCTTCGAGCGACGTGTTGCCCGCACGCTCTCCGATGCCGTTGATCGTCACCTCCGCCTGACGCGCCCCGTTCAGAATGCCGCTCAGCGTATTTGCCGTAGCCATTCCCAGGTCGTTATGGCAGTGTGTCGAAAGGATGGCCCGGTCGATGTTCGAAACGTGCTCCATCAGGTACTTGATCTTCGCGCCGTATTCGTTCGGAAGGCAGTAGCCCGTCGTGTCGGGGATGTTCACAACCGTCGCTCCCGCGGCAATCACCGCCTCCACGACACGCGCCAGGTACTCCGTATCGGCACGACCCGCATCCTCGGCGTAGAACTCCACATCCTCCACATAGCGCTTCGCGTATTTAACCGCCGCAATGGCCCGTTCGAGAATCTGCTCCGGATTCGAACGCAGCTTGTCGTAGATATGCTGCGGAGAAACCCCGATACCCGTGTGGATCCGCTTCCGCTTCGCAAGCCGAAGCGCTTCGGCAGCCACGTCGATGTCCTTCTCGACGGCTCGGGTCAACGCACAGATCGTTGGCTCCGATACCGCCTTCGAAATCTCCAGAACCGAATTGAAATCCCCGGGACTCGAAATCGGAAAGCCCGCCTCGATAATATCAACGCCAAGAGCCTCCAGCAACTTGGCAACCTCGATCTTCTCCGTAGTGTTCAACTGGCAACCGGGAACCTGCTCCCCGTCACGCAGCGTGGTGTCGAAAATGTACAGTTTCTCACTCATACACGAACCTTTGTCTTTATGAAAGGATAAAAATTGCAGTGACGCCGCCTCACGCTCCCGCACGGCACACGTCACCGGTTAATGGCTTTTCTGCTTACAATCCGTAACAAAACCGGCTCCATTCCCGAAAATCCGGCCCGTTACCCGCCCGTTACCCTGTCAGTCCGAAATAGCCCCGACTGTCATAACAGGCTCGTTCCTTGGCAAATATAGTCATTTTTTAAGATTTTCAAAAACAATTCCCACAATTTTCAGCCCCCCCTCAGCAAAAGGCCCCGGGACCGTCGGGTCCCGGGGCCGAGTCATTCCTGCCCTTACAAGCTACAACGACAACGGTTCGTAAGGAAGATTCCAGGCCTCCGCAACCGGACGGTAGACCGTCTTCCCGGAGACGATGTTCAGGCCCAAAGCCAGTTCCGCATTCTCCCGGGCTGCACGATGCCAGCCCTTGTCTGCCAGCTGGAGCACGTAAGGCAGCGTCGCATTCGTCAGCGCAAGCGTCGACGTCCGCGGTACAGCCCCCGGAATGTTCGCCACGCAATAGTGCAGAATGCCATCCACGTAGTAGACCGGATCCTCGTGCGTCGTCGGGTGCGAGGTCTCGAAACAGCCGCCCTGGTCGATCGCAACATCCACCATCACCGTCCCGGGCTCCATCAGCTTCAACATCTCGCGCGTAACCAGTTTCGGAGCCTTCGCCCCAGGAATCAGCACCGACCCGATCACCAGATCGGCATGCTTGAGCTCCTCACGGATGTTATACTCCGATGACATGAGCGTCTTCACGTTCTTCGGCATCACGTCGGCCAGGTAGGTCAGGCGTTGCAGCGAAATGTCGCAGATCGTCACGTCGGCACCCGTCCCCGCAGCCGTGCGCGCTGCTGCCGTCCCCACGACACCCGCGCCGATCACGAAAACCTTCGCCGGTTTCACCCCCGGGACACCTCCCAGCAGGACCCCCTTGCCGCCGCGGGGCTTCTCCAGAAAATACCGACCCTCCTGCGCGGCCATACGACCCGCAACCTCCGACATCGGAATCAGAAGCGGCAGCGACCCGTCGGCCCGCTCAACCGTCTCATAGGCACAGCAGACCGCTCCGCTGTCGAGCATCGCATGCGTCAGCGGCTCGCTGCTCGCAAAGTGAAAATAGGTGAAAACCAACTGATCCCGGCGGACCAACTTATACTCCGGAGCGATCGGCTCCTTGACCTTCACGATCATCTCCGCCGTCGCATAGACATCCTCGATCGTCGGTAACAGTTCGGCGCCTACCGCCGTATAGGCCGCATCCGGAAAACCGCTGTTCTCACCGGCAGTAGCCTGCACATACACTTGATGTCCCCGCTTCACGAGCTCCTGGGCCCCGGCCGGGGTCAGAGCAACGCGGTTCTCGTTGTTCTTGATCTCTTTGGGAATTCCGACAATCATGGGTTGAAGTTTTTAGGTTTTACCCCTACAAAATACGAATTTGAAATCGAAATCCAAAGAATCTGTCGATTTTTTTTCGCTCCGATCAGAATCGGTACGAAACCGTAAGGTAAAACGACCGCGGAAGCAGGTACGTATAGCGCGTGGCATGCGGGGTGTAGAAGGTCGCATCCCCGGACGAGATCCGAAGTACTCGCAACGATTCGTATCCGTTATACACGATGTCGGAGTCCCCCAGCAGGTTTTTCAGCAGCAGCGACACCGTGAGGCGCGAACGGTCGAAATAGAAACTCTTGAACAGCGATGCATCCACCGTAAAGGCATCCGGCAACCGCTCCTGGCGCGTGAAGGACTCGAATGCCTCCCGCGTGAGACCCGTCTGCCCCGCCAGGCGGTCCGTGCGGCGAAGCGGCATCGGCTCCACGAAACGGCGACCCGCATAACCCGCTGAAGCCCGGACTCCCCACCCTTTCGGACCGAACCAGGACAACTCGGCCGAAGCGGTCAGTTGCGGAGAGCCGCCGACCTCGCAACCACCCATCCGGCTCACGGAACCCTGGTCTACGGCCGTATTGTCCACGTCGGACAGAACCGTCACCACAGGATCCCGGACATAGCGGTAGCGGCCCGCCGAGGCCGCCAGCGACAACTGCCAACGATCCGAAAGACGCAGCTCGGCAGCAGCCTCCAGACCGTAACACCACAGGCCGATCCCCGTGACCGACATGTCGCAGTAGAGATACGACAGGTCGTCGTAATAGCGACGCGTCTGGGAACCGTCGAGCATCAGCATCGTGAAGAGCGTAGCCTCCAGATTCAGCGCCGATCCCGTCAGGCGGTAGGTCGACTCCGCCGCAAAAAGACGCTCCGGAACGCTATTTTCGAGCGTTCGGTTGTTATAGAGCGGCTGGTAGAAGAGGTCCGAGGCCTCGGGTGTGCGGGAAGCCGCCATCAGGGACAACTCCACATAACGGCGCGGCGTGAAGGACCAGCCCGCCGTAGCCTTCACCGTGTAGGGCGCAAAGCGGAGGATGCGCGAACGTCCGTAGGATTGCGACCCGGGGAAAAGTTCCTTCTCGTAGTGACCCCGGCGATCCACGGCCGAACTCCCCAACGACAGCGAAAACTCGCCCCGGAACCGGTCCGAACGGTAGTCGGCCTGGAAAAACAGGGCGGCACTGCGGGTCGTCAGCGTATAGTCGTAACCGAAACGGTCTCCCTCGCGGATCGTACGGTCCGGGTGGCGCAGGTCGTTCTGAAGCAGCGTCCCGTAGGTATCGTCGTCGATCAGATACTGGTCGATGTCGATGATGTAATCCCCGCCCAGCAGATCCCGCATCTCCCGGTAATTGCGGCGGTCGTCACGCCGAAGGTCAAACCCGTAGCGGAGGGTCAGCCGACGGTCGACCTCCGTCGTGAAGCGTACATGCAACGCAAGGTCCCAGAGCCGTTCCACCCGATCCTCCAAGGTGTAGACCGCATGTCCGCCGGCCATCCGGTTCTGACGGATCAACTCGTCCCAGTCGATCTGCGTATAGTGCGGGTCACCCGCAAGCCACGCCTCCTCGGTAGCTCGGTCTCCGGTATAGCTCGGCAGGTAACGATAGTTGTCCGGCATCGGTGTCCGGGCGTCGTACCACCCCAGCGAACTGTAACGGTTCGTACCCGCCTCCGCCCCGAACGTCGCAGAAAGTCCGGTCGACGCGGTGAGACGCCGGTTCCACGAGACCATTGTCAGCGGCAGCATCTCCCGACGAACCCGCGAATTCCGCACCCGGCCATCCTGGAATCCCCACGCCGGATTGTAGAGCCGGTCGCCCGTCAGCGTGAAGGCCTCCTCCGAGGTCGAAAGCCGCGTGCCCCGGGTCGAGACCGGGACCAGGCACAACAGCGAAAGATCGCCCCGCTCTCCCGACTCCCCGAACGTACGCCACAGGCGGAAACCGCCCGTCACGGCATTCGTGAAGACCCCCTCGACACGCAGGTCACGGCCCGTACGGAAATCCGCGGCCGCCGAAAACCGCCACGTGCGGCCCAGACGCGTCGTCCCGGCAACCCGGGCCCCGAAGCGGTAGTTGCGATCCGCAAAACGGACCGAAACAAGATATGGTCGCAGGGATTCGCTCTCCGGAAAGTAAAAACGGGTGGTACCCACCGCTCCCGGAACCTCGCCCGGAACCGGCTGGAGACCCGCACTGCGCGACTCCCCGGCACCGAGCAGCCGCAAAAGCGTAAAATAACGGTAGGACAGTCCGATGCCCGAAAGGGTCGTGCGTTCGGCATCGTAGTCCAGGCCCCGCCGGCCGAGGGCCACATCCGGCAGCGTGAAGTCGGTGCATGCTCCGTACAGGTCCCGGGAACTCTGCACAGCCCGGTAGAAGAGCGTCGTGTCACTCACAAGGAGTGGACGGCGCTCCTCCCGTTCGGCATAGGGATAATACTCGTCGTCGGAATACGACTGGGCCAAGGCCGGACCGCACGAAAACAGCGCAATCAGACCGGCACAAAGCGGGAAAAAGAGAGGAAAAGGCCCGTTTGACATATTCCGATATGCTTTTTATGCACAAAGTTAACAAAATATGACAACGGTGGAGCGAAAGCTCCCATTTTTCGGGCCCGCACTCAGAAACGAACCATGAACTCGGCCACGAACTTGTCCTGTTCGGAGAGTGCCGGGGCGGCCGTCCGGCGGTAGAAATAGGCTTCGTAGTTGAGCCGGAGGTCCGCACGGAAGGGAAGGCCCAGACTCAAGGTCACACCGCCCGTCACCCGGTGCCGCTCCGGATCGTCCGCAACGAGTGTTCCCGTCGCCGGGGCGGCAATGCCCGTACTGTGGTCCGACAGGTAGTCATAGCGCGCCAGCAGCGAAATCTGACGCAGCGCCCTGCAATCCCTCAACGGAAGATTCCGACACACAAAGGCATTCCACACATCCACATCCGGGAAGGCTCCAGAAGCATAGGTCTTGCGCAGGTATTCCCCCTCCACATGCCAGAAACGATTCTCATAGAAAAGCCCCGCATCGTACATCCGGATGTCCACAAGGTCCGGGTGCGTCTTCTGAATACTCAGCGTAAGATTCACCCGATCGGCAAACTCCACCTGCATCTTGGCCGAATAGTTGAACGAACGGGTCCAGAAATCCTTCTGCTCCGTCAACCCCGAACCATTGAAAAGACCCCCTTCCAGCGTCACCGGAAACGTCCAGCCGAAGGTCCACTCCACGGTCGCGCCCACATCGCGCACGTTCCCGGCCTGCTTGGCGATGAACGAACGGTTGGCGAAATACTGTTCGTGGGGAGAACGGTGCGCGTCGATCGTGAACGGCACGCGCATCTGACCGATCGTGAGACGAAGCGACCGAAGCAGTCGCAGACGCGCATAGGCATCGAGCATCTTGATCGAGCCCTCGTCCGAAAGATCGATCTCCGCCTTGTAGTCCACCGCCCGGGTCACGCTCCCCGAAAGACTGAAACGTGCGTTGCGGACCTCGAAGCGGCTCTTGCCCAGATCCGGCTGGTATTCGAATTTCGCACGAACCGTACCGTGAAGATGCACCGTGAAGAGCTTCCCGGCAGCCGATGCCGCCGCAGAAGGCTCCCCCTCGGGGCCCGGAAGCGGAACCGAAAAGGTCCGGCAAGTGTCCGCCGGAACGGCATGGACCGGGGAAGCTACCGGCAACAGGCCGGCAAGCAGAACAAGGCACAGGATGAGGCTTCTCATAACCGAAGAATCGTAGTTTCCGGAGCAAAGGTCTGAAACAGACTTTGCATCGGTGCAACACCGCGGTTACATTCCCGTGACAAAAACGGCAGCGGGCCTTCAAGAAGGCCCCGAAACGAACCGGGACCGCAACACGATGTTGCAGTCCCGGTCAACGTTCAGGCGGTCGGTCGCAGCAGGCCGTCGGGCGCCGCCGCTCAGAGATTCTTCAGCGTCTCGCACAGCAGCGACCAGAACTTCGGCACCGTGGCGATCTCCAGGCGTTCATCCGGAGAGTGCACCCCACGGAGCGTCGGGCCGAACGAGACCATCTCCAGATCGGGATACTTTTCCAGGAACAAACCGCACTCCAGGCCCGCATGGATCGCACGGACCTTCGGATTCGTCGCAAAGAGACGAACATAGGCCTCCTCGGTCACCTTCAGCAACTCCGAATCGGGATTCGGATTCCACCCCGGATAGCCGTCCGAGTGCGCCACGTCGGCTCCCGCCAATGCGAAGACCGATTCGACCATCTGCATTACGTAGGTCTTGGCACTCTCCACCGACGAGCGCTGCGACGACGTCACCACGATGCGGTCCTTCCCCTCGAACTTCACAGACGCCAGGTTCGTCGAGGTCTCGACAAGTCCCGGAACCGCAAACGACATGGCGACTACTCCGTTGGGTACTCCAACCAGCGAGTAGACCAGGCCGAACTGCGTCCGTGCATCGAGCACCTCCTCAACCTCCGGCATCTCGTTCAGCGTGATCTTGAAATGCGGCTCCCGGAAGCGGAACTCCGCCTCCAGATCCGAGGCAAACAACCGGTAGCGCTTCACGAAGTCATCCTTCAGGCGCGCCGGAACCCCGAAAATCGCATACGCCTCGCGCGGAATCGCATTGCGCAGATTCCCGCCGTTGAAGTAGCTCAGACGAAGCTCGCACGACTGCATCCCGTCCCACAGCAGACGCGCCACCGTCTTGTTCGAATTGACGCGGCCCTTGTCGATGTCGTCACCCGAGTGGCCGCCCAGCAGGTCCGAAACATCCACCCGGAAGAAGGCGTAGTTCTTCGGGGCCGGTTCCATCGTGCCGTGGAACGTCGCAATCGTGTCGATGCCCCCCGCGCAACCGATGAACAACTCCCCCTCGTCCTCCGAGTCGAGGTTGATGAGGTATTTGCCCGTAAGCATCCCCTCACCCAGTTCGAAGGCCCCCGTGAGGCCCGTCTCCTCGTCCACGGTAAACAACGCCTCAAGCGGCCCGTGCGCCACATCCGGGTCCAGCAGTACGGCCAGCGCCGCTGCCATTCCGATGCCGCAGTCGGCGCCCAGCGTCGTACCCTCGGCCTTCACCCAGCCATCCTCGATCCGCGTGCGGATCGCGTCGTGCTCGAAGTCGAACTCCACGTCCGAATTCTTCTCGCACACCATATCCATATGCGCCTGGAGAATGACCCCCGGGTGCGATTCGTATCCCGGAGTCGCCGGCTTGCGCATCACCACGTTCCCGATGGCATCCTTTTGGTATTCGATACCGTGCGTTCGCGCAAAATCAACCAGATATTCGATGATCCTGCCCTCCTTCTTCGAGGGGCGGGGAACCTGCGTGATCGCATCGAACTGCTCCCACACAAGGCGAGGTTCCAAAGTAGAAATTGATGACATAGGCTTTGCTTATTTTTGCAAAGTTACGCTTTTTTCCCTATTTTGGCAACTCAAAAAACATCCTTATGACAGATTTCAGAATCGGATACGGATATGACGTGCACGCCCTGGCCGACGGCCTGAGGCTCGTGATCGCAGGGGTGGAGATCCCACACACGAAGGGGTGTATAGCCCATTCGGACGGCGATGTCGCCATCCACGCCCTCTGCGACGCCCTGCTCGGCGCCGCAGCTCTCGGAGACATCGGACTCCACTTCCCCGACTCTTCGGACGAATTCCGAGGAATAGACTCCCGGATCCTGCTGCGACGCGTCGCCGCACTCCTCCGCGAAAAGGGGTATCGAATCGGGAATGTCGACTGCACCATCCAGATGCAGCGTCCCAAACTGCGGCCCCATATCGACCGCATGCGCGAGGTGCTGGCCGCGGACCTCGGAATCGGCGCCGACCGCGTCTCGGTAAAGGCCACAACCACCGAACGGCTCGGTTTCGAGGGCCGCGAGGAGGGCGTATCGGTTGCGGCCGTCGCGCTCATATACCGGGACTGAAACGGTTCAGGACCCCATGAAAAAGGCCTCTCCTGCATCTGGAGAGGCCTTTTTGTCGGTCGGACGGTGTCCGGTCAGTAGAGCTGCGAAATAGAACCCGAATACTGGACCGGATTATACCACGGATTCGTAATCGTCAGGTTCGCCCCGCCCGTGCGCGAAAAGATCTCGAACGTGAACGTATAGGTCGATGCCGAGAACAGCGACGTCGAGAAGGTTACCATCCACCCTTCGTGGGTCTGTTCCGTCGTGTAACCCTGCACGTTCGAAACCGTATAGTTCAGCACCGTCGTGTAGTAGGGAGGAACGTATCCCTTGATATACGGAAGACAGATGTCAACCGTCCCGTCCCAGACCCCCACGTTGAACGTCGGGTTCATGATCTGACGCATCGGACCCGCCGGCTGCTGCTGCATCGTCTGAGGATTGAACTGGAAATTCCGGGACAGAATGGTCGAATCCATCGTCTTCTCGTAGTTGGCGATGCGTTCCGCACGCCGCTGCTCACGAACTTCGCGCTGCTCCTGCTTCGGGGAGAGAACCTTCTTCTGTCCGATCACCGTCACGGCCCCCGCACACAGCAGAAGGCCTACAACAAAAATGGCTGTTTTTTTCATGGCACATAAGGTTTGGATATGGCCATGAACACAAAATCAATGCCGCAGGCCCGAGCGCAGACGCAGGCTGCGGCAAACACCGGAGCAGGCAATGCGCCTCCCCAAAAAGCAGACGGGAAGCACCCGCCGTCCACAGATTCCCCGGCAAGCGGACGCCGCACGCCCCGAAAAAAAACCGGACGGCCAAACGTACCGCCCGGAAACCGGAAATCAAAGGCCCATCTGTTTCAAAAATTGGCCCGTATAGCTCCGTTCGCATTGTGCCACGTCGTGCGGCGTGCCCTCGGCGATGATCTCACCCCCGGCAGCCCCGCCCTCCGGACCGATGTCGATCAGGTGGTCGGCAACCTTCACCACATCCAGGTTGTGCTCGATCACGATCACCGTATTCCCCCGGTCAACCAGCTTGTTCAGCACGTCAAGCAGCAGCCGGATGTCCTCGAAATGGAGTCCCGTCGTCGGTTCGTCCAGGATATAGAGCGTACGGCCCGTATCGCGCTTCGACAACTCCGCAGAGAGCTTGATCCGCTGGCTCTCGCCCCCCGAAAGCGTCGTGCAGGGTTGGCCCAGCGTCAGATAACCCAGACCGACATCCTGGATCGCCTTCAGTTTCTGGTGGATCGACGGGATGTTCTCGAAAAAATCCACCGCCATGTTCACCGTCATGTTCAGCACGTCGTCGATGTTCTTCCCCTTGTAGCGCACTTCCAGCGTCTCGCGGTTGTAGCGGTGCCCGCCGCACGCCTTGCAGCGCACGTAGACGTCCGGCAGGAAGTTCATCTCAATGGTCTGCACCCCAGCGCCCCGGCACTCCTCGCACCGGCCCCCCTTCACGTTGAACGAAAAGCGCCCCGCCTTGAATCCCCGGATCTGCGCGTCGGGGGTCATCTCAAAGAGTTTGCGGATCTCCGCGAAGACATTCGAGTAGGTCGCCGGATTCGACCGCGGCGTGCGGCCGATCGGTGACTGGTCCACGACAACCAGTTTGTCGATGTGCTCGATCCCCTCGATCGAGTCGTATTCCAGCGGTTGATCCAACGACCGGTAAAGCGCCTTCGAAAGAATCGGACGCAGCGTCTCGTTCACCAGCGTCGACTTGCCCGAACCGCTCACGCCCGTCACACAGATGAGTTTCCCCAGCGGAAAGCGCACCGTGACGTTTTTCAGGTTGTTGCCCCGGGCTCCCCGGATCGTGATCGACTCGCCCGTGCCCGGGCGCAGCGTCTCCGGGATCTCGATCCGGCGACGACCCGTCAGGTAGTCGGCCGTGATCGTATTCGTCTTCACGATGTCGGCGAACGTCCCCGCGGCAACGATGTTCCCGCCGCGACGCCCCGCCTTCGGACCCACGTCCACGATGAAGTCCGCGGCACGCATCATCTCCTCGTCGTGCTCCACGACAATCACCGAGTTCCCCGCGTCGCGCAGCTCTTCAAGGCTCCGGATCAGACGCCGGTTGTCCCGCTGGTGCAGACCGATCGAGGGCTCGTCCAGGATGTAGAGTACGTTCACCAGTTTCGAACCGATCTGCGTCGCCAGCCGGATCCGCTGGCTCTCGCCTCCCGACAGCGAACGCGACGACCGAGCCAGAGACAGGTAACCCAGCCCCACGTCCATCAGGAAGCGAAGCCGTTCGGAGATCTCCTTGACGATCTCCTGCGCAATGCGCCACTCCTTCTCGCTCATCGACTCCCGCAGCGTCGGAACCCACTCCGAAAACTCCGAAATCGACATCGCCGAAACCTCCGCAATGTTCTTGCCCGCAATGCGGAACTGCAACGCCTCCTTCTTCAGGCGCGTACCCCCGCAGACCGAACATTTGCGGTAGACGAGAAACTGGTCGCGCCACTTCTGGCCCCGTTTCGAATCGTCATCCTCCGTGCGGCCGATGTACTCCGCGACGCCCTCCCACGTGAGGAACTGCCGGCCGCCCGAAGAGCTGAACTCCGTCAGATCCACCGTCAGCGGTTCCGAATCCCCGTAGAGAACGGCATTGAGCGCCTCCTCCGAAAAACTCTCCAGCGGGTCGTCCAGCGTGAAGTCGTAGCGACGGCCCAGCATCTCCAGCGTCGCAAAGAGCATGTTGTTGCGGTATTTGCCCAGCGGCTCAACGGCCCCCTCCCGCAGCGAAAGGTGTGTGTCGGGAATGATCTTGCCCAGGTCGAAGACCGCCTCCTCGCCCAGTCCGTTGCAGTGCGGGCAGGCTCCCTTCGGCGAATTGAACGAAAAGGTGTGAGGCGCCGGGTCCTCGAATGCAAGACCCGTCGTCGGGCACATCAAATGCCGCGAATAGAAGCGCTGCTGTTCGGTCCCGTAGTCGTAGACCGCCATCGTCCCCTTCCCCTGCCGCATCGACTCCTTGAGCGAGGTCATCAGCCGCTCGCGCGACTCCTCCCCCACCACCAGGCGGTCGACAACCAGATCGATCGTATGGATCCGGTAACGGTCCAGCCGCATTCCCGACGAAATCTCCCGGATCTCGCCGTCGATCCGCGCGTAGATATAGCCTTTCCGGGCCAGCGACTCGAACAGTTCGCGGTAGTGCCCCTTGCGGCCCTTCACCACCGGGGCCATCAGCGCTATGCGACGCCCCGCGAAGCCTTCGAGAATCAGCTCCACGATCCGGTCGTCCGTGTAGTGGACCATCTCCTCGCCCGTCACCGGCGAGTAGGCCCGCGATGCCCGCGCGTAGAGCAGGCGCAGAAAATCGTTGATCTCCGTCACGGTCCCCACCGTCGAGCGCGGATTCTTGTTCGTGGTCTTCTGCTCGATGGCCACAACCGGACTCAGGCCCGTGATCTTGTCCACATCGGGACGCTCCATCGTCCCCACGAACTGACGCGCGTAGGTCGACAGCGTCTCCATATAGCGGCGCTGTCCCTCGGCGTAGATGGTGTCGAAGGCCAGCGACGACTTCCCGGAACCCGAAAGTCCCGTGATTACCACCAGCTTGCGGCGCGGAATCTCCAGATCCACATTCTTCAGGTTGTGGACCCGCGCGCCCTCTATCTTGATCGTATCCTCCATATCGGAATCAATTCTTACCGCGACACTCCCCGAAGCGGAGAGTGATCACCGGGTCCCCGATCTCTGCGGGGAATCGTGCAAAGATACGATATTTTTCCGCATTTTATAGTTTCAATGCAAAGTCGTCCGCCTCGCGCCACGTCGGAAACCGCTCCCGGAAGGAGTGCTGCTCCTCCGGCAGAAAACGCACCGTGCGGACCGTTTCCTCCGCAACCGGAGCCTCCGCACGAAAACGCCCGAAACAGTCGATGATCGCCGAACCGCCCGCATAACGCCCCGCGGCATCCTCGCCGCAGAAGTTCGCACCCACGACCCACGCCTGGTTCTCCAGCGCCCGGGCACACAGCAGCGTCCGCCATGCCGCAGCACGCGAAAGCGGCCACGCCGCACTGCAAAGAATCACGTCGTAATCGCCCCGGCAACGGCTCCAGACCGGAAACCGGAGGTCATAGCAGAGCAGCGGCAGGAACCGGACTCCCCGGTATTCGATCACCGTGCGCCGCGTCCCGCGGACGAACTCCTCCGCCTCCCCGCCCGGACGGAAAAGATGCCGCTTGTCGTACCACGACTTCTCGCCCGTGGGACGCGCGAAGATCAGCCGGTTGCGGAAGGTCTCCCCCTCGCTCACCGCAACACTCCCCACCACGGCCTTCCCACTCCCGACCGCCCAGCGCTCCATCGTACGGACGATCTCTCCGGACAGCGGCTGGGACACGCCTCGGGCATCGGTCCGAAAACCCGTGGCAAACATCTCCGGAAGAAGCACCACATCCCCCGGAGCGCGTTCCACCACGTTACCCAAATCGGAAAGAGGACGGTAACGGACCATGCCGGCGTCCAGTTGCAGAAAACTCAATTCAAGACCTGTTCGGGAATCCATCCTGCCTATCGTTTTGACATACTCCGGAGCAACGGCCCCGGAGCCCCATAAAGATACGGTTTTCTGCGCAGATCGGCAAAACCCGGACCCGGAAATCCTCGCTCCCCCGACTCCGAAATTTGAAAACACACGAAAAAAACGTACTTTTGCACCGGATCTAATCTCGACGACGAAATGCTCAGAGCCGGACGTACCGAAACCCTTACCGTAAGCCGTATCTCGGATCACGGAATCTACCTCGCGGACGAGGAGCAGCAGGAGATCCTGCTCCCCAACCGATATACCTCCCTCTCCGACAAAATCGGAGACCGCAAAGAGGTCTTCATCTACCACGACTCCGAAGACCGGCTCGTGGCAACAACCGAAACCCCGCTCCTCCAGGCCGGAGAGGCCGGATTCCTGCGCGTCGTCGACAAAACACCGCACGGCGCCTTCCTCGACTGGGGACTCCACGGCAAAGATCTCTTCCTCCCCAACCGCAACCAGCAGGGTGGCGTACTCGTCGGACACGAATACCTCGTCTACCTCTATGAGGACTCCATCACGGGCCGGTGTGTCGCCACCGAAAAACTCAAGGCTTTCGTCAACAACGAACTCATCAGCGTGAAACCCCGTGAAGAGGTCGCTATCCTCGTCGCCTCGGAGAGCCCTATCGGATTCCGCGTTATCGTCAACAACCGTCACTGGGGCATGATTTATCGGAATCAGATCTTTCAGCCCGTGGCCGTCGGAGACCGTCTGGTCGGATATGTCGCCCGCATCACCGACGACAACCGTATCGACATCTCGCTCCAGCAGTCCGGCTTCGCACAGGTCCGGGACTCCGCCGAAGTGCTCCTGCGTCTGCTCCACGAAAACGGTGGCATCATCCCCCTGCATGACGACAGTTCCCCCGAAGAAATCAGACGCCTAACCCGGATGAGCAAAAAGGTTTTCAAACGATCCCTCGGAATGCTCCTCAAACGCGGCATCGTCGAAACCGGAACAAACGGAACGAAACTCAAAAAGGAAAATACCTTATAAATAACAGAAAGGATCGGGAAGATGGCCAAAATCAATACCGCCGAACGGGTCTCCCGCGAGACGTCCGACAATTTCGTTTTCCAGCGCTCGCTGCTGGCCTACCACGCCGCAGCGGAACGCATCACCGGAGATGTCCTCGAAATCGGAACCGGAGCCGGATACGGAATCGAAGTGGTGGCGCCCAAGGCCCGGAAATTCGTCACCCTCGACAAGCACACTCCGGCCGCTGAACTAATCTCCCGGCCCGATGTCGAATTCCATCAGGCGGTCGTGCCTCCCCTGGAGTTCCCCGACGCATCGTTCGATTGCGTAATCTCGTTCCAGGTCATCGAGCACATCCGCAACGACAGAAAGTTCGTCCGCGAAATCCACCGCGTACTGCGGCCCGGAGGCCGTTTTATCGTCACCACACCCAATGCCCCGATGTCGCTGACCAGGAACCCCTGGCACGTGCGAGAATACACCGCAGACGAACTCCGGGAACTGCTCGGGAGTTGTTTCGCCTCGGTCGAGGCGCTCGGGGTCTTCGGAAACGAGCAGGTCTCGGCCTATTACGAGAAAAACCGGCGCGGCGTGGAGCGGATTACCCGATTCGACCTGCTCGACCTCCAGCACCGGCTGCCACGCTGGATGCTCCAGATCCCCTACGACCTGCTCAACCGCCTCAACCGTCGGAAACTCCTCCGCGAAAACTCGGAACTCACCACCTCGATCCGAATGGAAGACTATCACATCGGGCCCGTGGCCGAGGGGTGTTACGATCTCTTCTTCGTAGCCTCGAAATAACCGCCAGGGAGGGGTATTCAAGTTCGGGTTTCGAACCTTTTCTGTCCGATTTTCCCCTCCGATTTCAAGAAACTGCAATTTTTCTTTGTTTTTCTCGTTTTTTTTATACTTTTGCAAATCGATCATAGGGAGATGGCTCCTTATGAGCGGCCAAACTGCTGATTGTTAAAAACTTAAAATCTTATAACTATGTATTGGACGCTTGAACTGGCCTCGAAGCTCGAGGATGCTCCCTGGCCCGCAACAAAAGACGAGTTGATTGACTATGCGGTTCGTTCGGGTGCGCCGCTCGAAGTGCTCGAAAACCT
>CALUIG010000027.1 GCA_944320625.1 uncultured Alistipes sp. | reverse complement strand
TCGGTGTGGAAGCCGCGGATCACGGGGTTGCGGAAGCGGTCGGCCTCGATCTTCGCCCAGTTCTCGACCTCGTTGGCCGGAATGTCCTCGACATAGACGGTCATGTCCTGCGAGGTGTAGGCGTTGGTTCCGTTGGCGCCGATGGCGGCCATCAGCTTGTCATACTCGTTCGGGATGGCGAATTTCGAGGCTTCGAAACTGATCGAGTCGATGCGGTGGTAGATGGCGGCACGCTCGGCTTCGTCGGTGGTTTTGCGGTAGACCTCGAAGAGCTGTTCGATCTCGTCGAGCAGGGGTTTTTCAGCCGTGTAGTCCGAAGTCCCGAAATTGGGCGTACCTTTGAACATGAGGTGTTCGAAGTAGTGGGCCAGACCGGTTGTTTCGGCGGGGTCGTTCTTGCCGCCGACGCGTACGGCGATATAGGTCTGGATGCGGGGCGTCTGCTTGTTGACGCTCATGTAGACCTTCAGGCCGTTCGGAAGGGTGTAGATCCGGGTATTCATCGGATCCCCTGGGACCGTTTCATACTTGTACCTGCTGCACGCGGATGCGAGTAGGGTGAGGGTAATGACGGTCAGAGCCAGCAATTTTTTCATAGCGGGATATTTTTAGAAAACAGTTGCGAACCAGTTTCGGAGTGCGGGCCAGGCATCGGCTGCGATGTGGACGAGGATTCCGATCGACACGATGAGTTTGATTCCGGTTCCGACGATGAACGAGAGGAACGATCCGACTCCCACGACGAGCGCTTTGGCGGCGTCTCTGCGGTCGTGGACGAGTTCCCCGATGACGGCCCCGAGGAAGGGTCCGAGGATGATCCCGACGGGCGGGAGGAAGAAGAATCCGACGAATACGCCGATGGTAGCTCCGATGGATCCGGCTCGGGAACCTCCGAATCGTTTGGTCATCCAGGCCGGGAGGAAGTAGTCTGCGACGCTGACGGCGATACATACGGCGAGCCAGATCCAGAGAGCCGCGGCACTCATCTGGGAGTAGGAGGTGAAGTAGGCGCAGAGGAGAGCTCCGTAGGAGAGGAGGGTTCCGGGGAGTGCCGGGACGATACATCCGGCAATGCCGAGCAGGGCGAGCAGGAAAGCGCTTGTTGCGAGCAGAATATCCATAAGAGAGGGCTGGTAGTCAACCGGGACAAAGATAGGCATTTATATGAAAAAATCTCCTTTTGGGAGGAGATTTTTGGGGTTTTCACCCTTGGTGGATCCGATCCGGGTTTACTCGATGAGCCGGTTTGTTGCCGTGTCTGGGAAGATGACCCAGGGGTGGAACTGCTTGGCATCCTCGAAGTCCATCAGGGCATAGGATGCGATGATGATGACGTCTCCGACCTGGACTTTTCGGGCGGCGGCCCCGTTGAGGCAGATACACCCGCTGCCTCGCTGGCCCTTGATGATGTAGGTTTCGAAGCGTTCGCCGTTGTTGATGTCCATGATTTGAACCTTTTCGCCTTCGATCATGTTGGCGGCTTCGAGCAGCGCCTCGTCGATGGTGATGCTTCCCACGTAGTTGAGATCGGCCTGGGTGACCGTCACGCGGTGGATCTTCGATTTGATGACTTCGATCTGGAATTTCATTATCGGATACGGATGTTGTCGATTAAACGGATCTCTCCGGCCTGCACGGCGATGCAGCCCTGGATGCGGTCGGCATCGCTCCACGCACGGACCTCCTGCATCGAGCGTGCGTCGACCGACTGATAGTAGATGACTTTGAGCAGGGGGTTGCTTTCGACCTCCCTGACGACCCAGGCCTTCAGGGCTTCGGGGTCGAGTTCGTGTGACTTTTCGACGGCGCGGAGCAGCGTGGCGTAGATGTGCGGGGCTGCGGCGCGGTGCGGCGCGTCGAGGAGCTGGTTGCGCGAGGAGAGGGCCAGTCCGTCCTCTCCGCGGACGATGGGGCAGTCGACGATCTCGACCGGGAGGTTGAGTTGATCGACCATGGCCCGGATGACGGCGATCTGCTGGAAATCCTTCTCGCCGAAGTAGGCGCGGGCGGGTCGCACGATGTCGAAGAGCCGGCTGACGACCTGTGCTACCCCGTTGAAGTGTCCGGGGCGGGTTGCCCCCTCCATGACCTTGTCGATCTGCCCGAAGTCGAAGATGCGGGTGTCGGGTTCGGGATAGATCTCCTCGACGGAAGGCATCAGGACGAAATCGGCTCCGGCCTCTTCGAGCAGGCGGGCATCGGCTTCCGGGGTCCGGGGATAGTGCTTCAGGTCGTTCTTGTCATTGAACTGCGTGGGGTTTACGAATACGCTCACGACGACGGTGGGGTTTTCACGCCGGGCGCGCTCCACGAGCGAGCGGTGTCCCGCATGGAGGGCACCCATCGTGGGGACGAATCCGATCCCGGATTGCTCCGTGCGATCGAGTTCGGCGCGAAGCTCATTGACGCTTGTAAATACTTTCATCTCTGTAAGATTACCGAGTTGCGGGGGCAAAGGTAGAAATTCCCGCAGACATAACGAAGGAAAATCACAAAAAATGCACTATCTTTGGCGGAAACTAACGTTTGCACAAGCATGAAAAGGCTTTTTACGATTGTATCCATGACTTTTACGATTACCGCCATGACCGGGTGCGGCGAGGCTTCGCAGGGCGAGGCCCCGTGGATTGTCGACCGATTCGACGACATCAAGGTCATCCGTTACGAAGTTCCTGGCTTCGAGATGCTACCGCTCGAACAGAAGGAGTTGATCTACTATCTTTCGGAGGCTGCGAAGTGCGGCCGGGACATTCTTTTCGACCAGAACTGCGAGGTGAACCTGCCGGTCCGGCGGACCCTTGAGACGGTCTACGAGAACTATGCCGGGGATCGCACGACGCCCGAATGGAAGGCCCTGGAGAAATACCTGAAAAAGGTATGGTTCGCCAACGGCATCCACCACCACTATTCGAACGACAAATTTACCCCCGAGTTTACGGAGGGCTACCTGCTGGACGTGATCGAGACGATCCCCGAGGAGAAGTTCGGCGAACTGAACTCCCTTCGGCGGGATGTCTGCGTGGCGATCTTCGACCCGGCGGCCTATCCCACGCGTCTGAACCAGCGTGCGGGCGACGACCTGCTGCTGACCTCGTCGAGCAACTACTACCGGGGCGTATCTCAGTCGGAGGCCGAGAGTTTCTACGCCGGAATGGCGGCGGCCGACGCCAAGGACCCCGAGCCGGTCTCCTACGGCCTGAACAGCCAGTTGACGAAGGACGAGACCGGGAAACTGGTCGAGCGGACGTGGCGGGTCGGCGGACTGTATTCTGCCGCCATCGAACGGATCGTCTATTGGCTCGAAAAGGCCGAGTCGGTAGCGCAGGAGCCGCAGAAGTCGAACATCGCGGCGCTGATCGCCTACTACAGGAGCGGCGACCTGAAGGAGTTTGACCGCTATAACATCGGCTGGGTGCGGGATACGGTCTCGAACGTCGATTTCGTGAACGGCTTCATCGAGACCTACGGCGATCCGCTGGGCTTCAAGGCGTCGTGGGAGTCGATCGTAAATTTTGTGGATTCGGCGGCCTGCCACCGTACGGAGGCGATCTCGTCGAATGCGCAGTGGTTCGAGGACCACTCGCCCGTCGACCCGCAGTACCGCAAGAAGGAGGTGAAGGGCGTCTCGGCCAAGGTCATCACCGTGGCGATGCTGGGCGGGGACTGCTACCCCTCGACGCCGATCGGCATCAACCTTCCGAACGCCGACTGGATCCGTAAGGAGTACGGTTCGAAATCGGTGACGATCGACAACATCACCTACGCCTACGACCGTGCGGCGCACGGCAACGGCTTCAACGAGGAGTTCGTGCTTCGCGCCGAGGACCGCGCGCGGATGGACAAGTACGGCAAGCTGGCCGACGACCTGCATACGGACCTGCACGAGTGCCTGGGCCACGGTTCGGGCCAGCTGGCACCGGGCGTGACGGGCTCGGAGCTGCGCAGCTACGGCTCGACGCTGGAGGAGGCGCGTGCCGACCTCTTCGGACTCTACTACCTGGGCGATCCGAAACTCGTCGAACTGGGGCTTGTTCCGTCGTTCGAAGTGGCGCAGGCGGGCTATGCGGACTACGTGATGAACGGTCTGATGACGCAGCTGGCGCGCATCGAGCCGGGCAAGAACATCGAGGAGTCGCACATGCGCAACCGCAAACTGATTGCGGAGTGGTGCTACGAGCGGGGCAAGGCCGAGAAGGTGATCGAACTGGTCAAGGAGAACGGCAAGACGTATGTCGTGGTGAACGACTTCGAGAAGTTGCGCGGGCTGTTCGGGGAACTGCTGCGCGAGGTGCAGCGCATCAAGTCGGAGGGTGACTACGAAGCGGGCAAGACGCTTGTCGAGCGTTACGGCGTGCAGGTGGACCCGACGCTGCATAACGAGGTGCTGGAGCGCTACGCGGCCCTGAACATCGAACCTTACGGGGGCTTCGTGAACCCGGAGTATGAGTTGGTTGAGCAGGACGGCAAGGTGGTCGACGTGAAGATCAGCTACCCGGCCAATTACGTCGAGCAGATGCTCCATTACTCGAAGGATTACTCCTACCTGCCGAACGTCAACTGACGCGGCGGGCGAAAAGTGGCAAAGAGGGCTGTGCGGAAGCACGGCCCTCTTTTGTACCCGGAATCCCGCCCGGGCAATGGCCGACTCGGGACCGCCTTCCCGCAAAAAAAGGGGACGCACCCCTGTCCAGGAGTGCGTCCCGAAAGTTCCGATTTCCGGAGGATTATTCGGCGACCTCTTCGAACTGGTCCTTGCCGACGCCGCAGACGGGGCAAACCCAGTCTTCGGGAATCTCCTCGAAAGCGGTTCCGGGGGCGATGCCACCATCGGGATCGCCGACTGCGGGGTCGTAAACCCAATCGCAGACTACACAACGATACTTTTTCATCTTTTTCGTGTTTTGATTAATAAAGGGTGAATCTCCTTTTCGATATGCAAATGAATTGCCGGAATCATTCCGGTCTGTTTTTCGGATTTTCCCGATTCTTTTCCGGGGCAGCGCCTTCTGCTTCGGGCCTTGTTTCGTCATTCCTGCCGCTTTCTCGCTCCGGAAGCCCCTTTTCCGCGTTCTCCTTTCCCGGATGTGCCTCTTCCGGTTCGTTCTCATCATTCTCCACGTCGTCCTCTTCCTCCACGTCATCCTCGTCGGGACGGTTCCCGCCGGGTGGGGTGAGTTCGGCGACCAGGCGGTCGGCCTCGGTGCACGAGACATAGAGCCGGTCTTCGTAGATGTTGGTGATTTCGACGAAATTCCGCCATTCCGAGGCGTAGATCTTTACGCGGTCGAGCCTTCTCAGGTCGATGAAGTGTCCGTAATATCCGAAGAAGCCGTATCCTCCGAAGATGGGGAAGAACCACTTCATGCGGCGCGTTTCGACCCGGCGTACCGAAGCGATCTCATCGCGGCGGATCTCGGTGATGTCCAGCAGACAGCGCACCTCGACGCGGTCCTCCGAGACGACGATCTTGCGGGGGATCGAGAGGGCCATCAGGGCGATGAGCGCGACGATGAACGAGGTGAACCAGGCCGAGAGATACCCGCCCTCATAGAGATGATAGAGCGCCCATCCCAGCAATGCGAAGACGGCCAGGTAGACGATCGACATGTAGATCGTGCGGCGTGAGAAGCGGTATTTGTAGACGCTCTGCATGGGGAGGTCAGTCGTGTTGTCGGGAGGATGCCGGCCCGTCCGTTTCGGTCTCTTCGCGTGCCGAGAGAAGGGCTTCGGCGACGATGAAGTCTTCGGGCGTGGTGAGTTTGAGGTTTGTGCGTTCGCCGGGGACGAGCCGTACGGAGTGCCCGGCGGCCTCCACGACCGAGGCGTCGTCGGTGAACTCCCTTCGGAACTCCACGGCATAGGCCTTTTGCAGGATGTCGGCCCGGAATACCTGCGGTGTCTGGACGATCCTCAGACGGCTGCGGTCTATGGGGTGCGAAGCCTCGGTATCCGCTGTTTCCGGGTTTTCAGCCGTTCCGCGACCGGGTCCGCCGGTCATTCGGAACGAATCGACGGGCTCCACGACGGGAATGGCGGCTCCGTCCCGGGCTGCGGCCTCGACCACACGCCGGATCATCTCCGGGGAGCCCAATGGCCGAACCCCGTCCTGCACGGCAATCAGCTCCGGGTTGGAAGCCAGGGCCTTCAGCCCGCACCTGACCGAGTCGAACCGCTCTTCCCCTCCGGCTGCGATGCGGTGTGGCGCGACGTCGAACCGTGCCTTTAGATTCTCCCAGAAGGGGATATGCTTTTCGGGGAGCACGACGACGATTTCGGCTCCGGGCAACGCCGCGGCAAAGGCTCCGATCGTGCGGGCCAGGACGGGTTGTCCTCCCAGCAGCCGGAACTGTTTGGGGAGTCCTTCTCCCATGCGGCGGCCGCTGCCTCCGGCCACGATGATGACTGCGATGCGTTCCATGGGCGGCCTATTTCTGACTTTCGGCAACCGGGGCCGTCGTTGCGTCGGGCAGCGTCAGCGAGTCGAGCTGGGTGATGCGCTCCTCGGGTTTCACGTCGCCGTTGAGTTCGGCCATGATGCGGTCGCGGACGAATTCGAACCCTGCGCGGTTCTCCTTGGAGATGGGTTCTGCGGGCTCCGAAGGGATCTTCAACGGGTCGATGGGTGTACCGTTCTTCCAGACGCGGTAGTCGAGGTGCGGCCCCGTCGATGCGCCGGTCGACCCGACGTATCCGATCAGCTGTCCCTGCGAGACCCGCGTTCCCTTCGAGATTCCCTTGGCATAGCCGCTCAGATGGAGGTATCCGGTCTGGAGATTGCCCGGATGCTTGATCTTGAGGGTGTTTCCACCGCCGCCGCCCCAGCCCTTGAAGATCACCACGCCGTCTGCCACGGCATGTACGGGCGTACCTTTCGGTGCGGCGTAGTCGACACCGGTATGGGGCCGGTAGACCTTGTAGATGGGATGTTTCCGGGCGTAGGTGAAGCGCGAACTGATGCGTGAATACTTCAATGGAGCCTTGAGCATCTGTTTGCGCAGGCTTCCGCCGTCGGCCTCCCAGTACTGGATCTTTCCGCCCTGGCGGAACGGAATGGCGTAGAACTCCTTGCCGCTCTGGACGAACTTGGCGCCCCAGATTCGTCCGATTCCGACCGAGACGCTGTCGTCGATGAAGCGTTCGTCGTAGATGACCGTGAAACGGTCTCCCTTCTGAATACCGAAGAAGTCGACGGTCCACTGGTAGATCTCTTCGAGTTCGGCGGCGAGGGCGTAGGGGAGTTGCTGTTCCATGATGGCCCCCCAGAGCGAGGAGTTGATCACGGCACTCTTTTTCGTACGGCGGAGGGTGTACTCCTTGCAGTCCTTGCGGATCGAGACGGAGTCGGCGTTGTGGAATCCGAAGACGACATAGTCGGTTACGGATGTTTCGTAGACGAGCCAGTCGAGGTGAGGGGCATAGAGTGAATCCTCGTGGATGAAGGCCGTGTATTTGTGTCCGGCGCGAATGTTCCGCAGGGGGAATATCTCTTTGGAAGCCTTGTCCAGCCGGTCGACCACGAGGGCCGGGATGCCGAACCGGTTTAGGATTCCACCCATGGTTTCGCCGTTTGCCACCTCTCCGGTTTCGGTTCGGTAGTTGTCGACGTTGATTCCGTAGAGGAGGTTTTCAGGTGTTTCCGCTTCTGGGGTGTCGGTATCGGAGGCGGCCTTCGGGCCGCATGCGGCGGCTCCGAGCAGGAGCAGCACGGATATGGCAGTTTTCAGATTTTTCATAGTCAAGAGCAAAGGTAGTAAAAAAAACGGTATGCGGGGATTCGGGATGGCGGCTTTTCGGGTACGGGGTGAAAAAATTGCTGTGTATGGTACAAAAACGGGTCTTTTGTTTTTTTGGTATCTCCGAAATCCGGAATCGGCCTGCATTTTGCGGGTGGAGGGTAGATTTGCGGAGTTTGGTTTGGCAATCCGGGGAATAATTGTTACCTTTGAACATTATCTGTTCAAAGCGGTAGAAAGATGTTGAAATGCCTGCTCGCGCCTGCGGCCTTCCTTTACAGGATGGGGGTGACGTTCCGTCACCGCCTCTTCGACTGGGGCATTCTCAAGAGCGAGAAGTTCGACATTCCGATCATCTGCATCGGGAACATCACCGTGGGCGGCACGGGCAAGACCCCGATGGCCGAGATGCTGATCGCCTACATGTCGCAGATGCACCGTGTTGCGTTGCTTTCGCGGGGCTACGGCCGCCGGACGAAGGGCTACCTGGAGGTGCGGACCGACTCACACTACCGGGACGTGGGGGATGAACCGCTTCAGATCAAGTTCAAGTTTCCGGAGACGGTGGTTGCCGTATGCGAGAAACGGGTGGAGGGGATCCGCCGGATTCGATCCGAGCATCCCGAGGTGGATCTCATCATCATGGACGACGGATTTCAGCACCGCTACGTGGATCCGAAGATCAACGTGGTGATGATCGACTCGACGCGTCCGGTCCAGCACGACCGGATGCTTCCGATGGGGACTTTGCGGGATCTTCCGGAGGTGTTGCACCGTGCCCATTACTTTGTGGTGACGAAGTGCCCCGAGCACATGGCTCCGATCGAGCGCCGGATCCTTCGCAAGGTACTGATCCAGGTTGCCTACCAGCGCGTCTATTTCACGCGGTTCGAGAGTTTTGTTCCGCAGCCGCTCTATGCCGACGAGGCTGCGGCCGATCCGCTGACTGCGGGCCGTCCGGTCATTGCCCTGTCGGGGATCGGGAATCCGGCCCCGTTCGTACGGTCGTTGCGCGAGCGTTACGAGGTGGTTGCGGAGATGACCCTGGACGACCACCATGTCTACAAGGTTCGTGACATGAGTGCGTTGACGTCGCTATTGAAAAAATATCCGGGGGCGAAGATCGTCACCACGGAGAAGGATGCCGTGAAACTGACCAATCGGGCGAAGATTCCGGCGGAGGTCCGCCGCGCCCTTTACTACCAACCGATCAATATTTCATTCATAGAGGATTCGGCGACGGATTTTCTGCAAAAACTGGAAGAAGATGTTAGAGGAAATTAAACGAACCGCAGCCTTCATCAAGGAGCATACGGAGAATTACGCGCCCGAAGTGGGCATTGTGCTCGGCACGGGTCTCGGGGGCTTCGCGGATGCGATTGCCACGGCCCACACGCTTGATTACAAGGATATTCCGGGTTTCCCGGTTTCGACGGTCGAGGGACACAAGGGTCGCCTGATCTTCGGAGAGATCGGCGGCCGCAGGGTTGTTGCCATGCAGGGCCGCTTCCACTATTACGAGGGTTATACGATGCAGCAGGTGACCTTCCCGATCCGGGTGATGCAACAGTTGGGCATCCGTTATCTTTTCGTGTCGAACGCCTCGGGCGGGATCAACCCTTCGTTCCGGGTGGGCGACCTGATGGTCATCACGGACCATATCAACCTGATGCCCAATCCGCTGATCGGCCGGAACCTTGCCGAACTGGGTCCCCGCTTCCCGGACATGCACAACTGCTACGACCGGGATCTGATTGCCGCGGCAACCCGCATCGCCGAGGAGGAGAATATCAAACTGCAGTACGGTGTCTATGTGGGCGGTACGGGCCCGACGTTTGAGACGCAGGCCGAATACCGCTATTTCAAGGCGATCGGCGGAGACGCGGCGGGGATGTCGACGGTTCCGGAGGTGATCGTTGCGCGCCACATGTCGATTCCGGTCTTCGGGGTCTCGGTGATCACGAACTGCGGACTTTCGGAGGAGGTCGGCGACCACGAGGATGTCCAGCGCCAGGGCAGGAAGGCCGGCGTAAAGATGGAGCAGCTCTTCAAACGGATGATCGAAAATCTGAAATAAGGGAATGGTAAACAAGGTGATTTTGGTCGGCAACGTGGGCATGGACCCGGAGGTCCGCACGTTGGAAGGCGGGGCGAAGGTTGCCCGCGTGCGTTTGGCGACGACCGAACGGTTGTACGACCGACAGTCGAACGAAACGAAGGAACACACCGAGTGGCATACGATCACGCTGTGGCGGGGTCTGGCCGATGTGGTGGACCGTTACGTGCGTAAAGGCACGCAGATCTATGTCGAGGGGCGCTTGCGTACCCGGGAGTGGATGGACAAGGACAACAACAAACGCTATACGACGGAGATTCTGGCCGATGTGATGAACCTGCTGGGTCGTCGTTCGGACAATCCGGCTTCGGAGAGTGTCCCGTCGGCTCCTTATCAGCAGGGGGGCTACCAGCAAGGGGGCTACCAGCAGGGAGGTTATCAGCAGGGGAGTTACCAACAAGGAGGCTACCAGCAGGGGAGCAACCAATCGGGGGTACCTCAGCCGGGCGTTTCCCCGTCGGCTCAACCGCAGCAGCCGGCAACTCCCGTGGAAGATCCGGACGATCTTCCGTTCTGACCGGCGATACGTTCCGCACAGCCTGTCACCCCGGTCCGGTTTCGGATCGGGGTGTTTTCATGTCCGGGAATGACGGCCCGGGTTGAAAAAGCGGATGGCCGGCGGAGGTTCAACGGTTGAGCCATTGGCGGAAATCCGGCACACGGTCGGTGCTGACCAGCGCCTCCTCGCCTTCGGGCAGGGGCGGATCAAGCACCACCTTGATGCGGCTGCCCGAGTAGCGGATCATCTCCCGAATGGCCTCGAACGAGATGATCAGGCGGCGGTTGATGCGGAAGAAGCGGTTGGGCGGCAGTTTTTCCGCGAGGTCTGCGAGCGTCCGGTCGAGGATATAGTCCTTGCCGTCGAGAGTCACCAGATGGAGATACTTTCCGTCGGCCCGGAAGTAGGCGACCTCGGCGATGGCGACCGAACGCATCCGGGCGCCGATCTGCACCAGGAACCGCTCCTGATAGCGGATTTCCGGGACGGGATTTCCGGGTTCGATGCTCTCTGCGGAGGGGATTGTTCCCGCTCCGGCCAGGAGTCCGAGCTTGTCGATGGCGCGTTGCAGGTCCTCGCGTCCGAAGGGCTTGAGCAGATAGTCGATCCCCTTGTTTTCGAAGGCCTTCAGGGCATAGGAGTCGTATGCGGTGATGAAGATCACGGGGACGTTGATTTCGACCTGGCGGAAGATGTCGAAACCGGTTCCATCTCCGAGGTGAATGTCCATGAAGATCAGGTCGTGTCCGACCCGGGCCACGACTTCGGCGGCTTCGGCCACCGACGATGCGGTGGCTACGACCTCGATATGCGGGGCGACCTCGGCGAGCGTGTTGCGGAGCTCGGTCACCGACAACGGTTCGTCCTCGATGATAATGGCTTTCATGCGGGTAAAATTACAAAAAAAAGAGTCCGGAGCAAAAACCGGACTCTTTTTCGAATCTTTTAGGGCGACTTTTTCGGAGATGGATCCGTCGACCCTTCTTGAGTCGGGCCCGGGTTCTCTCCGGGCCCGCTGTCCTGCGTACAATCAGTTGTTCAGCTCGGGGTTGCTGGCGATGGCCGACTGCGGGAAGGGAAGCGTGTAGCGCGAATCGTTGGCGTTGAGCGTGTAGACCGATCCGTTGTAGCTCTTGGTGATGGACGGCCGGGTCGTTCGGCGCAGGTCCATCCACCGATGTCCCTCCATCAGGAATTCGCGGGCGCGTTCATTGGCCACCTCGACGCGGAGTTCTTCGGCCCCCATGCCCTCGATTTTGCGCTGCTGGGCCTCCATGGCTTCGGCCTTGAGCCGTTTGGCCTGCAGGTCGAGCAGGTATTGGCGGGCCGCGGGGAGTTCCGCGGGGAGGTATGACCCGGCCTCGGCGGCAATCAGATAGATTTCGGCCGCACGGATCGATATTTTGTCCGACGAGGAGCGGTCGACGCCGTATCCCAGCAGTGTGGGAGTCCAGAACTCATCGTAGGTGTTGATCTCCTTGAGGTAATTGAACCGGAGGTCGTTTTCCTTATCGAAGAGCCCGAGGAGAGACTCCGCGAGGACGCAGGCATTCCGGAGGTCACCACCCGAACCGCTGAAGGGTCGGTCCATGGCCAGAATTGCTTCGCACGATGCGGCCTGCCAGGGCAGTGCGGTCTCCTCGGTCGCGGTATTGAGATCCAGGAGTTCGTACTTCGGGATCAGGGCCACGGCGGTGTCGTATGCCTCCTGCCACCGCTGCATGTAGAGGAGTACCCGGGCCTTGAAGGCCGCCAGGGCGTTGATCGAGAATCGGTAGTTGCGCGTGTTGTCGGGCTGCCGTTCGACGCTCATCAGACGCTCGGCCTCGGCGATGTCCTCGAGGATCAGCGCATAGACGGCCGCGACGTTGGTCGGGCGGTATTTCTGCTCGATGTCGATGAGATTCGAGAGTGCGATGCCGCGGTCCTGATCGGCGGTGTTCGGGTTGTAGGGCTGTCCGTAGAGGTTCACCAGCTGGAAGTGGTTGTAGGCTCTCAGGGCATAGGCTTCTCCGAGGATCTGTTCCCAGGGTTCGTCGGCATCGTCGACATCGGCGTCCCGGATGTTTTCGATCACGGCGTTGGCATAGAATAGCGACTGATAGAAATACTGATAGGGGTACTCCAGCATCTGAGTCCCGTACTGCCAGGTGTAGTTGTATCCGATGGGTACGGCATCACTGGCATTCCAGAAGGCGCTGGCGTCGATCGTTCCGACCTCGTCTGCGAGCAGACAGGTGTAGCTCTGGGCTTCGCTGAAGGGATAGGCGTAATATCCGGTGGTCAGCAGGGCCCGGAACTCGGAAGTCTTGTGGGGGATAACCTGCCCGACGGGCTCGATTTCAAGGTAGTTGCAGGCTGCGAGACCGCATGCCGCAAGGAGGATATATGCAGATTTTTTCATGGTTCGCATGGTTTAGAAGGTGATGTTCAGACCGACGGAATAGGTTCGGGCCATGGGCTGCGTGTAGATGTTCCCGAAGGTTTCGGGATCGAAGTACCCGTCGTAGTTCGAGGCGATGACGAAGGGGTTCCGGGCCTCGAAGTGAATGCGGAGTCCCGACATGTGGAGTTTGCGCGTGATCTTCTCGGGGAAGGTGTATCCGAGCCGGATGCTGTTCACGCGGAAGTAGTTGATCTTCTTGTACCAGATGTCGAGGTTCTCGAAGATGGAGCTGCCGCCCCAAGTGTCGGACATGTCCAGGATCCAGTAGTAGACGCGATAGGGGTCAGGGTTTTCGTCCCATCCGTCCCATGCGGATCCGTCCGCCTGGAGGCTTCCGGTGAGTGCGGGGTAGATGCCGGCGGTATTGGTCGGGGACCAGATTTTCAGCACGTCGGTGGTGTTGTTCTGTCCGGGCGAGGTTTTGTGGGGCGCGTAGAAGGGCGTCTGCTTGACCAGCTGCCCGAATACGAAGTTGCACGAGACGGTCAGGTCGAATCCCTTGAAGTAGAACCGGTTGTTGAAACCTCCGGTGAGGTCGGGATTGAGCGAACCGATGTAGGAGAACCGGCTCCGGACGTCGGCGTAGGTTTGATCCATGGCGGGTCCGTACTCGAAGAAGTCGGGGATTCCGAGTCCGAACGGATCGGTCTCTTCGATTCGGAAGTTGACGAATTCCTGGAGGGATACCTTCTTTCCGTCCTTCCAGAACATCGGGATTCCATATTCGTCGAGTCCGGCCGTGCGGAGCGCGAAGACGGCGCTTGCGGAGTATCCCTGGACGGAGGGGGTCCAGGCGTTGTCGTCGACGAGGATCTTTTCCACGCGGTCGGTGTTGTGTGCGACGTTGATCTGGGTTTCCCAGCGGAAGTCGCGCGTGCGGATGTTCACGGTGTTGAGCGAGAACTCGATACCGCGGCTTGAGATTTCTCCGAAGTTGCTCGACGTGACGGTGAATCCGGTTTCGGAAGGGATCGTACGCGAGGTGATGAGGTCCTTGCTGCGCCGTCCGTACACCTCGAAAGTGAATCCGATTCGGTTCTCGAGGGCCGCGAAGTCGAGAGCGGTGTTCCAGGAGTAGGTTGTCTCCCAGCGGAGGTTCTGGTTGGGGGGCGAGGAGACGTTGATGGCATCCTCGTTCACCCCTCCGGGGGTCCGGATGGCCCATGTTCCGAGGATGTAGGGCGATGTGGTTCGGTCGATGTTTCCCTGGGCACCGTAGGAGAGGCGCAGCCGGAGGTTGTCCAGCCAGCGGACCTCGCGGAGGAATTTTTCGCGGTTGATGTTCCAGGCTCCGGAGATCGACCACATGGGGTTGAACTTGTATTTGGGATCGACACCGAAGAGGTTTGTTCCGTCGTAACGGGCCGATCCGAAGAGGGTGTACCGGTTGTCGTAGGTGTAGGACGCGGTGACGAAGTAGGAGAGGTACCGGTTTTCGTAGAACGACTTCTGATACTGCTTGAAGTAGGAGCTGTTGGCCAGGTCGGCCCCGTCGTCTCCGGCGGGGAATACCATGGGCTCGTTGGTCATGGTCCGGGGATCGTAGCCGAAGCCTTTGGTGTGGACGGTGGTGCTGGTGGTTCCCCGCATCTCCAGTCCGGCCATGAAGTCGAGTTCGTGTTTTTCGGCGAAGGTCCCCGCATATTCGGCCTGGGCTTTCCAGGTGTACTGCGAGAGGTCGGCGTTCCAGTTCTGGATGATACCGCCCTGGGGCATGTAGGTGACCCCGTCCACCACCGAATAGAGGGCATACTTGCGCGTGAAGTAGGTATCCTCCCGCGCCATTTTTTCGGTCATGGAGTTGTCGACCTGGAGTCCGAACTGGGTATAGACCCGCAGCCCTTTCACGGGCCGGAAATCGAGGTCGAAGATGCTCTTGATCGAGCGGGTCTTGAGCGTGTATTCGGTGTTTTCGCGCTCTTCGAGGAGGTTGAATGCGACGACATTGTCGTTGTTGCCCTGATAGACGTTCATGTCGGGGTCATAGGCATAGCTTCCGTCGATGTTGTATGCGCTGAAATAGGGGTTCACGCTGCGGCTGTAGCGCGAGGGGTTTGCCATGACATCGGTATCCGAGACATAGGAGTCGTTGCGGTTCTGCCCGATGAATACCGAAGCTCCGAACCGGAGGTTCTTGAGCAGGTCGTAGTCGGTCTTCATCGTGAGGTTCAGGCGTTCGAATCCGGTTCCGACGGTCGTACCCTGCTCGTTGTAGTATCCTCCCGAGAGGTAGTAGCTGGCGCGGTTTCCGCCTCCGGATACGCTGAAACTGTACTGTTGGTTGAGTGCCACCTGGTAGATCTCCTTTCCCCAGTCGGTTTTGTCCCTGCGGAGGATATTGATGGCCGTACGGGTTTTGTCCGAGAGGGCGTCGAATCCTCCTTCCCGGAAGGCCGTCCGTTCTCCGGCCTTGTCGAGGATCCGGGCCACGCCACCCATGGCGGAGAGGTAGTCGAGCCTTCCGTTTGCGGCGATTCCGAGCTCGAAGTCGACCTTCTGCGAGGCGTTCATCAGATTCAGTTTCCCGAGATTGGGCCGGTCTGTGATGAAGAGCGAGGCGGATACGTTGACGCGGGTCGGTTGGTTGCGGGCCCCCTTCTTGGTGGTGATAATAATCACGCCGTTTGCGGCCCGGGCGCCGTATATGGCAGTCGCCGCGGCATCCTTCAGGACGGTGATGTCCTCGATGTCGGAGGGGTTCAGTCCGGCGATGGACATGTTGTAGAGGTTGTCGATATTCTCCTTCGAGGACCAGTCGGAGGGGATGTCGTTTCCTTCGAGGGGGATTCCGTCGAGTACCCAGAGGGGATCCGTGCTGCCGTTGAGGGTAACGGTGCTTCGGATCTTGATCTTGCTGGCGGCCCCGGGAGCTCCGGTCGTGGGAGCGGAGGTGAGTCCGGCGATGGATCCGGCGAGCATTTCGTCGACGCTGGCCACGCCGTCCCGCGTGATGTCGGACATCTTGACGTTGGAGATCGAGGAGGTCAGTTTTCGTTTTTCGATGCGCTGGTATCCGGTCACGACGACGGCATCGACCCGGTTTTCCGAGGTCGAGAGGTAGACGGTGAAGTTGCTTTTTCCGGTGATGTCGATGGTTTGCGACTCGTATCCGAGGTAACTGATGACGACTTTCCCGACACTGACGGGGAGTGTGAATTCGAACCGTCCCTGTTCATAGGCGATGGTTCCCTGCGGGTTGTAGTCTTTGGCCTGCGTCTGGTCGGGGGCGATGAATACGGTGGCGCCGATGAGGGGCGAACCGTCCGCCCGATCGAGGACCTGGCCGGAGATCTTCCGGGTCTGCTGCGCGAAGGCGAGCGCCGGGAGAATCAGCAGAAGTAGCGGTAGAAGCCTTTTCATGAGTTGAGAGAGTATAAGTGAAACGTTGTTTTTTTTGTACGATCGGAACTGAAAACAGATAATCTGCTCCGGATTGTAATTGGTTCGGGATTCCCCCGAAGTTGGGCAAAGCCGTCTTTCCGGAGGGGAAGACGGCTTTGCGGCTTGGTTGTCATAACATTCTCAATGCCTCTTTGAGTCTCAGTTCGAGGTCGTGGTAATGGTTTCGGGTTGGGGTGTCTGCATTCCGGAGCCGGGACTGGACGATGGCCAGCAACCTGCGCATTTCGGCTCGTTTGGCCGAGGTGGTTTCGCTGACCCGCTGCATGAGTTCGTAGTTGCGCTGGGTCTGTATGTGCAACTCTTCGGGCCGGGGGATGTGTTCCAGCCGCACCTCGGGGGCCTCGGTCATCAGGTTGCAGCACGCGCATTTTTCACTGTCGTGGAGCGTATCGCCCAACTTGGTGGTCTTCACCATGGTGATGTTCGACGAGACGATCAGGGCATCGATGTAGTTTTTCTGGCTCATGCGTTCGTAGAGGGTAAGGGCCCGATTCCCGGGCTGGATGAAGATGGCCCGGGAAATATCGTCGAGCATCTCCTCGGGGGAATAGGTCTGGCTGCCGCGTCCCTGCCGTGCCTCAACTTCGTACATGCGGACCATGCGCTGATCGGCGAGGAGCTCGTAGTAGACCTTGTACTGGAGTTCCCGGGCCAGGTTGTAGGGCGCATACTCCATCTGCCCGAAGGGCGAGGAGCGGTGGGGGTAGCTTTTGTCCCAGGCTTCGGCTCCGAAGAGCCACTGGGGGAGTATGAATACCTCGTCGATGAGGTAGCGGACACTGCGGCGCTGCATCTCGGCCGGGACCGGGACATAACGGTCGATGTCGTGACCGGCGACGACCTTGTTGATGTAGAATCCGCCGACGTTTGTCTTCACGTGGTCGGCATAGGCGAGCCACTGGAAGACGATCGACATGAGGAATCGTCCGCTTTCATACTGGAGTTCCCCGAGTTGGTCGGTCCATTCCGAGACGTGGGGGATGATCCTGCGGAGGTTTGCCAGGCCGTAGCGACTTGCCTTCACGGCGTCGTCACCGAGATCTTCCGCCTGCGAGCGGGGGTCGATTCCTTCGCGGGACTGCTCTCCGTACCAGTATTGGGGATCGTTTTCCCGTTCCCGGAGCCAGCTGTTGAGCGTGGGCAGCTCTTCGTGGGGATCCTCGACGTCGAGCCAGCGGTATCCCCAGTTGATCGCATGTTTGTCGTAGGGTCCGATTCCGGGTGTGAGCTGGGTGACGCCGTCCTCGGGCTGAGCCACGTAGTTGAACCGGGCATAATCCATGATGGAACTGGCCGTACCGTTGGCATCGGTGTACGTTTTCGAGCGGAGCGAGTCGACCGGCACGGAGAACGAAGCTCCGAAGTTGTGTTTCAGGCCGAGGCTGTGCCCCAGTTCGTGCGAGGAGACGAACCGCACGGCATTTCCCATGACTTCGGTCGGCAGGACGTTCTTGCGGGCCTGAGGATCCACGGCACCGGTCTGGAGTCGGATCCAGGTGTGGAGGATGCTCATGACGTTGTGCCACCAGATGATGTCGGCCTCGATGATTTCGCCGCTGCGGGGATCGATGACCGAGGGGCCCATGGCATTGGCCAGTTCCGAGGCGGCGTATGTCACCACGGAGTATCGGACGTCGTCGATGTCGAAATCCGGCTCCTCTTCGGGGTCGACTTCCCGGGCGAGGATGGCATTTTTGAATCCCGCCTCCTCGAAAGCCGCCTGCCACTCCTCAATACCCTGCTTGATATAGGGTACCCAGACGGGCGGGGTGGCGGGATCGATCCACAGGACGATGGGTTTGCGGGGTTCGACCAGTTCTCCCCGTTTGTAGCGTTCGACATCTTCGGGCCGGGGTTCGAGCCGCCAGCGGTTGATGAAGGCTCTCTCTTCGGCCTTCTGCTGCTTGTCGTTGAAGTAGAGGTGTCCGATTTCGAAGTATCCGACCCGGTCGTCGGAGAACCGGGGCTTCATCGGGACCTTGTCGAGCAGGACGAGGTTGGAGGTGATCTCCACGGTCATGGATTTCATCTCCCCGGCCTCGTCTCCGGATCGGTTGTTCGTGAGGATCGACTTGACGATGATGTTTTCGGGGAATGCCTTGACCTCCCCGATTTTGGAGAGTTCCCGGTTTGCACTTCCCGCCTGCAGGGCGCCGAAGAGGTTGTTGAAACTCTTCTGGCTGCCGTCGAATACCTTGTTGACCTTGACGACCACCGAGGTGGAATCGGGATTCCAGGCCTCGATCGGGAACTGTTCGATGATCGTTTCCCGGTAGTTGTCGTGTACGGAGCGTGCGATGCGGTCGTTTTCGGGGACCGAGATCCGGGGGTCGAAGGTCACGACCCATACCTTTTTATAAAGTGTATCCTTTTGGAAGCGGATGATTTTTTCGCCGAATCCCATTCCCTTGTTGATTCCGGCGTCGTTGAGTGCATAGGGGACTCCGGAGATCTTGTTGACGACCAGGATGTCTCTTCCGAGCAGCGAGTCGGGGATCTCGAACCAGAGATCGGTTCCTTTTCGGTGCACGTCGAAGAGGCCCTTGACCGTCGAAGCATCCTTGAGCAACTCCGCATAATCCTTCTTCTCCT
This sequence comes from uncultured Alistipes sp., assembly GCA_944320625.1. Taxonomy (GTDB): domain Bacteria; phylum Bacteroidota; class Bacteroidia; order Bacteroidales; family Rikenellaceae; genus Alistipes. Next base: position 3,146 of record CALUIG010000027.1, on the reverse strand, counting down.
TTCGGGTCGAATCGGCCGATTCGACCGCGTCGTTCTTCTTCGTCCGGCGCGTCTCTTTTTTCCGGGCCTCGGCCGGCGCCGCCGCGAGGAGGAAGAGAGCCGCCAGGACGATTGCCGACCGGATGAATCCTTTGGTGTTCGTCATCGTGTAAAGTCATTTTCGTACGGAGGTACAGAATCCGCACGATGCAATAATAAAATATATCTTTCATTTGGAAAAATCCCGGGCGCCGAATGCCCGGATCGGGGGAGTGAATGGCGGAAAAAGGCGGATTACTCTTCTGCGGGGAGGAGCGGCATCCGGCATTTGAACATCCCGTCGTCGATCGATGTGGAGATGTTCTCGTCGGTATGGAACCGATATACGGATCGGATCCGTTCGAGCCCCACGCCGAGGGATTCGGACGAGTCGTTGTCCCGCGGGGTGCAGTTGTTTTCGATCAGGATGCTTTCGCCTTCGGTCCGGATGCGGATGTGGAGGGGCTCCCGGGCCGAGATCCGGTTGTGTTTGACGGCGTTTTCGACCAGGGTCTGCAGGCTCATCGAGGGGATCCTGCGGTTGCGCAGGGCGGGGTCGATGGCCGTGGACAGTTCGAGGCTCTCTCCGAAGCGGATTTTCTGGAGCGAGTAGTATTGTCCGGTGAATTCGATCTCCTCGGCCAGGGTCGAGAGGATCTGTTTGCGCCGTTCGAGCACGCGCCGGTAGACGCGGGCGAGGGTGAGGGTGAATTCCCGGGCCTGCTCGGGGTTGCAGCGGATCAGTGCGTAGAGCGAGTTGAGCGAGTTGAAGAGAAAATGGGGGTCGATCTGTTCGAGCAGCTGTTGGAGCTGGAGTTGTGCGGACTCCTGTTCGGAGAGTTTCCGCAGGGTGTATTCCCGTCTCCAGCGCCGTTGTGCGACGATGAGCAGTGCGGCGAAGAGCAGCACGGCGATGACGGCCGTGAGTACGGTATAGAAATGGAAGTCGTCGATCTCCTGTTCGATGATGAGTCTCGGGATTCCGATGCCGGCGACCCATCTCTGCCCGGCCAGCCGAATCGGGTAGTAGATGCGTTGTTCGTCGACTCCGAGGTAGTCGGAGAATACGTTTGTGACGAGCCTGCGTCCGGTTTCGGTCACAGTCCGGAATGCGGCGATTTCCAGGGAGTCGGGAGTCTGCAGGCCCAGTTTCAGCGTGTCGGGATGATAGACGATCACCCCATTGGGATCGAGCAGCATGGCGGAGCTTCGGCTGCGCGGGTTGAGCCCGGACATATAGGCGTGGAGCTCCGGAAGGGGATAGTCGATGCCGCAGATTCTGGGCTTTCCGGCCGCATCGGTTACGGCACAAGCGAGTGTCCAGATGCGTTTCCCGTGATCGTTGATGACAAAACTGCGGGTTGCCTGATGTGTCGGGTTCTTTGCGGGCAGCATGTGCAGGGTATCCCGGAAAGGTTCCGTTTCGGACTCTCCTTTGCGGGGATACCTGCGGATGGAGGAGCCTCCGCACTCTGCAAACCAGATACATCCGGCTTTGGGATCGACCCTGAGGAGAGTCCGGGTCAATACGTGCAGTTCGGTTTCCGAGGGTTCGGAATGCTCCCGGAGGAAGTCGGCCGAAGCCTGGAGGAGCTCCTCCGTACGGTCGAATTCGGCCTGCAGCAACTGGCAGTGGTATTCGCTGATCTGGATGACGATGTGGTCACTCATCTGCCCGGCGCGGCGGTTGATGATTCGTCCCGTGACGAAAATGCCGGCGACAAGCAGTACGAGCAGGAGACTGCCCGTGACGAGCAGCCGTTCCCGATGGGTATGTCTTTTCCGTCCCATTTACTCCTTGGTCCTCACCTTCAGCCGCTCCCACAGCCACTGGGGAATCAATTTCCACCCGAAAACGAGCCAGGCATAGCGGCGGTCGATCACCACCCTCCGGCGGGGTCTGCGCAACACCTGCAGGATTCTTCGGGCAACCTTTTCGGTCTTCATCCGCATCGGGTAGTTCCCGCCTTGTGCGAGCAGGGGTGTTGCGACAAATCCGGGGCGGATGTCCGTGAACCGGATTGGGACATTCTCCATGCGGGCGAGTTGTGCGAGGGCGTCGATGTAGGTGTTCTGCATGCGTTTGGTGGCCGAATAGGCGGGAGCGGCACCGAGCCCTTTGGTTCCGGCGATCGAACTGATGACGGCCAGGTGCCCGTAGCCTTGTTTCCGGAAGTATCTGAAGGCCGCCGTGACCATCCGGACGAATCCCTCTCCGTTGGTTCGCAGGGTTTGCAGTTCGATGTCGGGTCTCAGGACGGTATTCTGGCTTCCGATGCCCGACGAATGGAGATAGATGTCCATGCCGCCGAGTCGATCGATGAGTCGGGCGAGGTGTTCGGTAGCGTCGTCGCGGGTAATGTCCAGGGGTTCGATTTCGACCTGTCCGGGTGCTTCGGCGCGAAGCGCTTCGAGGGCCTCGAGGCGCCGGCCTGCAGCCCCGACCCTCCAACCTTCGCGGATGCAGAGACGTGCGGTTTCGAGTCCGATTCCGGACGTTGCTCCTGCGATGACGATCCGTTTCATGACGAACAGGTTTTGGTTTGCAGCGACAAGATAGGAGATCTTTTCGGGATTTGCAACACTCCTCCGGGAGTCGCTGACCGGGGACTCGAATTACTCTTTTTCGTCGAGGCGGTACTGCACGCATTCGATCCCAACGCGGCGCAGGAGATCGAGACCCTCTTCCGAACGGTAGTCGTCCGAATAGACTACGCGGCGGATTCCGGCCTGGATGATGAGTTTCGAACACTCGATGCAGGGTGCCGCGGTGATGTAGAGGGTCGAACCGTCGCAGTTGTTTGCGGATTTTGCGACCTTGGTGATGGCGTTGGCTTCGGCGTGGAGGACGTAGGATTTGGTTTTCCCGGTTTCGTCCTCGCAGATGTTTTCGAACCCCGAGGGCGTACCGTTGTAGCCGTCGGAGATGATCATCTTGTTCTTGACGATCAGAGCTCCGACCTTGCGGCGGACACAGTATGAGTTTTCGGCCCAGATACGCGCCATGCGGAGATAGCGCAGGTCGAGTTGGTGTTGTTTTTCTTCCTGATAACCCATCGGTATTCGTTTTTACGGTTTTTATGAACAGGCCCGGGAAGTCCTTTTTTCAGCGACTTCCCGGACCGTTT
>CALUIG010000026.1 GCA_944320625.1 uncultured Alistipes sp. | reverse complement strand
TGGGCCCTGGTCAGCGGTGCCGGGTCGGGTATCGGACGCTGTTATGCCCGGCGGCTCGCCGCGCTGGGGTACAACCTCGTACTCGTCGGGAACAACCGACAGCCCCTCGAAACAGTCCGCACGGAGATCGCCGAAGAATTCCCGACATGCGACATCCGCATCATCACGTGCGACCTGGCCCGCGTGGAGGCTGCCCGCGAAGTCTTCGACCGCACGCAGGCCGACGGTCTTGCGATCGACGTGCTGATCAACAACGCCGGGATGTTCTCCTTCCGCGACATCCTCCAAACCCCCGAGGAGCGGATCGAACGCATCATCCTGCTGCATGACCTGACCAACACGCAGCTCTGCCGCCTCTATGCCACCGACATGGCCCGCCGAGGACACGGAGGATACATCCTCAACATGTCCTCCTACTCACAGTGGATGCCCTTCCCGGGGCTGGCCCTCTACGCCGCCTCGAAAGCCTATCTGCGCACCTTCTCCGTGGCCTTCGCCAAGGAGGTCCGCGAGGTGGGGATTCGCGTCACGTCGGTCTCTCCGGCCGGGGTGGCCACCGACCTCTACGGCCTGACACCCCGCTGGCAGCGGATCGGGCTACGCCTCGGTGTACTGATCTCCGCCGACCATTGCGCCCGGAAAGGATTGCGGGCCCTGTGGCGCGGACGTCGGTCGATCGTTCCCGACTGGTGGAACCGTGCGTGGATCCCCCTCTGCAAGATCCTCCCGATGTGGATCCTGCGACCCATACGCCGGTTCACCATGCAATTTCAGAAATAAAAACCGGAATTCCGGACAACCACCTCACGCTTGACTATGGAACAGATCGAAAATGTGGTCTTCGACCTCGGAGGCGTCCTCGTGGACCTCGACATCGAACGCTGCCGCGCCGCATTCCGACGCCTCGGGATGGACGCCGTGGCCGAAATCATCCAACCCTACTACCCGGCCGAGATGATCGGACTGCTCGAACACGGTCTCATCTCGTTCCACGAAGCCTGCGACCGGATGCGGCAGTTGGCCGGGACTCCGGACGTTACCGACGACGAGATTGACCGGGCATACGGCGCATTCCACCTCGGGATTCCGGTGGCAAAACTCCGCCAGATCGACCGTCTGCGCGAACGCGGTATCCGCACCTACGTCCTCTCGAACAACAACCCCTCGGCCATGGGGCATATCCGGCGGCTGTTCCAGGCCGACGGCAAGCCGATGGAGGCCTATTTCGACAAAATCTACCTCTCGTACGAAATGCGCGAACTGAAACCCTCGGAGGCGATTTTCCGCAAGATGATCGCCGACAGCGGGATGCTCCCCGAGCGCACGCTCTTCATCGACGACGGACAGAAGAATGTCGACACGGCACAGACGCTCGGTTTTGCGGTCTACAAACCCGCCCCGGGTGAGGATTTCGGACACCTGCTCGACAGCGTGGGGCGGCCGTAAGCCGCGACAAACCGAGACACGAAGCGTGCAGCCATTCCCTATGAACAACTTATGACATTACCGGAGGAGCGACGTTGAAAATATGCCACCCCTGTCGAAGGGTCTCTTGAATATGCATTTGTTACCGCCAAATACGAAGAGCAACTTCCTGAACTGAAAAATCGGAATCGAAAGGAGCATACCGGGAGTCTTTCAGCCCCCATACAAGGCCGTGAACCGTCCGCCGGCAAGGGGCTTCCGGTGAATTTCACGCGCAAAATTTGCCGAAACGGGAAAAAGCCGCTATCTTTGCACCACTTGTCACCGAAGGAGCCGTTTCGGCACGGGTATCGGGGTGTAGCGCAGTCCGGTTAGCGCACCTGCTTTGGGAGCAGGGGGTCACAGGTTCGAATCCTGTTACCCCGACCAAATGAAAATCAAGCACTTACAACTCTGTAAGTGCTTTTATTTTCGCCATATCCTGTTTTTCTTCGCCCAATTGATCACCTTATATAACGCATTATGGCGGCATTGGTCGCATTGTCATTACAGACCCACTTGCAAAAAACTTGCAAAAACTGGCCCGCATGTCCTGTTCCGGGTCCGCTCCGCTGAAGCCAATCGAATGCCCGGATCAAAAGATCGGGATGCTCCTGCCAAACAAAAAGTAAGATACCGGACCCAGGAACGAGAAGTGGATGAACAGCACATTTTTTTCGCGTTTTGTTTTGTGATTTCAATTTTTAGGGTTATCTTTGTGCGCTCTTAGAAAGATAAGAGTCTCGTTCGGGGTGTAGCGCAGTCCGGTTAGCGCGCCAGCTTCGGGAGTTGGAGGTCGCTGGTTCGAATCCAGTCTCCCCGACGATTATGCAAGGGTCCCTCTGCTTTTGCAGGGGGATTTTTGTATTTTGACCGCGAGGAAAAGGGAGAGGGACAAAAGAAAGAAGAGGAAGAGGAAGAGGAAGAGGAAGAGGAAGAGGAAGATGGGTGATCATTCGGCGGAACGCCCGACGGGCAGCCGGATCAGCAGTAACACCTCGAGCCAGGCAGGCGGTTACAACCGTTTGTAGTGGCAATAGAGCAGCGAACCGTCATCGTCGTGCAGGTGCATCCCGCCGCCCAGGCAGTAGCGGAACATCCGGCAATCGGCACATTCCCCTTTACGGGCCCACTCCCGGTTGCGGAAAGGTTCGAAACGCTGCTCCCACACCTCCCAGAAACGGTCCCGATAGATATTTCCCTGATTGAAATTCGCACGGATCGACGTACATCCCGAAATGGCCCCGTCAACCCGGATCGAGGCCACAGAAACCCCGGCCGCACATTGATAGAAATGGTCCCGGACTTCGGCTTCGTAGCCCCCCAGAAACCCCTCGCACGCATAGCTGGCATCGATCCGACCTTCGCGGCGCGTACGGCGGATGAACTCCAGCAGCGTCCGGAACTCTTCATCGGTCATTCGCAGCGTCGGATCATGCTTCGCACGACCCATCGGAAAGATCGAAAACAGCCGCCAATGCTCCACCCCTTCGGCAATGAGCATCTCGCGGAACGACTCCAACTGGGGAACCATCGCCCCCGTCACGCAGGTCACCACATCGTACGAGAGCGTCGGTTCCCGGACGATCATCCGCACGGCCTGCAACGCCCGGTCGTAACTGTGCGGATTCCCGCGAAGGTGGTTGTGTTCCCGCTCGAAGCCGTCGAGGCTCACCGACACCGAACGCAGTCCCGCATCCAGCAGGTCACGGAACCGTCGCTCGGTCAGCGCCATGCCGTTGGTCACCATGCCCCAGGGGTATCCCCGGCGCGTCACCTCACGGCCGGCCTCCTCCAGATCCTCGCGGACAAGTACCTCGCCGCCCGAAAAGATGATCAGGACATCGGCAGGATCCACGTGCGGCGTGATCTCCTCATCGAGCACCCGCAGAAAATCCGATAACGGCATGTCCGCCACTCCCGGATCGACCCGGCAGTCGCTCCCGCAATGACGGCACGACAGATTGCACCGCAACGTACACTCCCAAAAAAGCGTATCAAGACGGTGTTCAACCACCTTCGAGGCATACAGATCCGAGAAGATCCCCAGTGCAAGCCTCTTGCGGAATCCGATTCTGCGCTTCGACATCGCCGTCGCCTCCCCTCCGCCGCACCGGCTACTCGACCGAAGGATCCTCCTCGGAGGGTGTTTCGGCCACTGGAGGCAGCGAATCCGGACGCTGCCGCTCCAGACGCTTGCTGCGCACACTGTCCGACAAGGGCGGACGAACGCCATACATCAGTACAATACGCGGCGGAACCTGCCCTTCCTTGACCTGAGTCGTATCGACAGGCTGCGGCTCCCGGTTCTCCGCCGGGCCCGGCTTCTCCTGCGGCGCCTGCCGGAGCGTCGAACACGCCGCCGAAAAGCCCAACAAGGCTGCCAATGCCAGTTTCCACTTTCTGTTCTTCATACTTCCAGCCGTTTGTTTGACTGCAACAAATATACGAATTTTTCGCCCTCCCCGAAAAAACAGGCCAAAAAGTTTTGAATCCCAAGGTTTTTTACGTTACTTTGTCGCAACCTTAACACTCTAATTCTTTTTTTATGACAGGCAAAGTGAAATGGTTCGATAGCAAGAAAGGCTACGGATTCATTACGACGGAGGACGGCAAGGAGATCTTCGTGCATTTCTCGGGCATCGTGAAGGAAGGTTTCAAGTCGCTCAACGAAGGCCAGAAGGTCGAGTTCGAAATCGGCAACGGGGCCAAGGGCGAACAGGCCGTCAATGTGACCGTTGTCGAGTAAACCATAACCTACCGACAACTTCGGATCCCTCAAACCGCATTTCCCGCGGATTCCGGGACGTCTGCCTCGCAGACGTCCTTTTTTTCTTGCCCGATTGAAAAAATAATCGTACTTTTGGGCGACTGAAATCGAACATGAAGATTTTTTTAAAATCATAAAACCGTTCAAATCATGAAAGAAGCTATCGCAATTCTCACCGGCGGAGGCCCCGCTCCCGGCATGAACACCGTAGTTGGCAGCGTCGCCAAAACCTTCCTCCGCAAGGGATACCGCGTCATCGGACTCCACGAAGGATACACCGGGCTCTTCAACCCCTCGCCCAGAACCGTCGACATCGACTACCCCATGGCCGACGGTATCTTCAACCAGGGCGGTTCGTTCCTCCAGATGAGCCGGTTCAAACCTACCGACGCCGATTTCGAAAACAACTTCAACCTCGCATTCTTCACCGACAACAACGTGAAACTCCTCGTGACCGTCGGCGGAGATGATACGGCTTCCACGGCAAACCGTATCGCCAAATTCCTCGAGGCCAAGAAATACCCCATCGCCAATATCCACGTCCCGAAGACCATCGACAACGACCTCCCGCTGCCGAAAGGTACCCCGACGTTCGGATACGAGTCGGCTAAGGACAAGGGGGCCGTCATCGCCCGCGCCGTCTATGTCGATGCACGCACCAGCGGAAACTGGTTCGTCCTGGCTGCAATGGGCCGTTCGGCCGGACACCTCGCATTCGGTATCGGCGAGGCTTGCCACTACCCGATGATCGTCATCCCCGAGATGTTCGACAAAACCGAAATCACGGTAGACAAGATCGTCAACCTCGTGATCTCGTCGATCATCAAGCGTAAGATCATGGGCATGGACTACGGTGCCGCCGTCATTTCGGAAGGGGTCTTCCACGCCCTCTCGGACGAGGAGATCCGCAAGAGCGGCGTACACTTCACCTATGACGAACACGGACACCCCGAACTGGGGAAGGTCTCGAAGGCCCACATCTTCAACGAGATGATCGAAAAACGCCTCAAGGAGCTGGGTATCAAGGTCAAGAGCCGTCCCGTGGAACTGGGATACGAGATCCGCTGCCAGACCCCCATCGCCTACGACCTGACCTACTGCTCGGAGCTGGGTATCGGCGTACACAAACTCTTCGCCGAGGGCAAGACCGGGTGCATGGTCTATGTGGACTCCGAAGGCAACGTCTCGCCGCTCTACCTGAAGGATCTGCAGGATCCCGCAACGGGAAAGATCCCGCCCCGGCTGGTGGACATCACCTCGGACAAGTTCAAGTCGGTGGTCGAGAACATCCTCAACGCCATCACACCGGCCGACTACGAGGCTGCCAAAAAGTATGTCGCCAATCCCGAGGAGTTCGATTTCCACAAGATTCTCAACTGGAAATAGGCTTCCTGACCGATTAAAAATGATCCCGGAGTCGTAAGACTTCGGGATTTTTCGTATTCGCAGAAGACAGACGATAACGGAGGCCGCCCGAAAAAGAGACAAAAGGCGGCAGACGATCGGCATGCCTCAGAAAAGTGTCGGGCAGGTGTCCGGAGTCGGCAGTCGCGGGGCCCGAGGATGGAGGCCAAGGATCTCAAGTCCACGCCGCAGAGCCCGTTCGACGGTATAGTGCGTGCCGCCCGGCGAACCGTCGTACCACGCCACCACTACCCGGGCATGATCCACCAGAAAATCGTTCCGACGGGCATAGCAGCCTTGATGATAGGCCGGAGCAAGCGTCTCCGCATCATCGGCCGCGGCCAGCACCCGAAGATAACGCTCCCGTATGGGAGCACGGAAATACCGCTCCTGACCCTGGAAGGGAATCACCGCAATCAACCGTACATCGGGATGGCGGGCCCGCAGCGCCAGGACCGCTTCGGCCGCCGCCAGGTCGAAACCCGCGGCCATACCGCTCAGAAATGTCCGGAATCCCCGGGCATAAAGGTCCTCGAGCGTCAACGACAACGCCTCGCAGGCCTCGTCCCGATAGGTACGATGGCCCGTGAATGCCACACAGGTCCGGGGATTGAGAATCATACCCTCAAAGATACGTCTTTGGCGCGGACTTTGCAACTCTCGACGCTGAATTCAAAAACTTCAGCAACCATGAAAAACACGGGTATCGTCATTGTCTCGCTCGTCGGCGGCCTGATCATCGGATCGGCCCTCACCATGCTCTTCACGCCCCAGTCGGGGCCCGAACTGCGCCGGAAAATCAAGGAGACCCTCGACGACGAAATCGAACGGGTCAAAAACAAACTCTCGGAAGTCGAACAGCAGATCGAAGAGGCCCGTTGCCGCTGCAACGAGGAGTAGTCCCCAGACCGATCATGAAAGAGAGAGAACGCTCCGGAGGTCGGTTCGTGGTCGCCTTCCTGATCTTCGGAACGACCGTTGCCATTGCCATCCTGCTGCTCCTGGCAGCCCTGGTGGTATGGCTTTCAGAGATCACGGGGTCGTTCATCGCCTCGACCTTGATTCTGGGCGGATTTTTCGCCGTCCTGGCCGCCCTGATCTATCTGCTGGCGATCCGGGAGAGCGTCGAGCGCATCCGGGCCCGGGCCGAAACGGTCTACGAAGTGGCCCGGATTGCCCGAACGGGATACGAATGGATCGCCTCGAAGGCCGCAATTCTGTTCCAGCTCCACGACGCGCTGCACAAAACGTAAGCAAAAAGCCGGTACCTGCATGCAGGTGCCGGCTTTTCGGTCCCGGATCCTCCGGAACAAGCAACACGGTGAAGTCCCGGCAGTACGCCCATCCGCCACGTCCGCCGCAGACCCGACTCCCGGCGGCGAGATCCTTTTTCAGAACAGGGTCCGCAAAGTCTCGTTGCGGGCAATCAGACAGGCGCCCACAACCCCGGCATCGGTCCCCAGCGGCGAAGTGACCACCGGCAGCGAACGCGTCATCAGCAGAAAGGAGTTCTTGCGGATCTCCTGCTTGAGCGGCTCCAGAAAATAGCTCGCCGGGACCTGAGAAATAGGCCCTCCGACAATGATGCAGTCGGGATTGAACAGATTGATCAGCCCCGCAACATGGGATCCGAGTTCGCGGCCCACGGACGACACCAGTTCGATGCAGAGCTTGTCGCCCTGCTCCACGGCCTGAACCAGATCCAGGGTCGTGACGGTTTTGTTTTCCCAGATTTTCTTACTCAAAAGCGTCGGCTCATGGCGATATATGACCCGGTCGCGCAATTTGCGGAAAATGGCCCGTCCCGAAACTTCGGTCTCGATACATCCCTTCCGGCCGCAATGGCACATGATCTCGTTGTCATAGGTCCGGATGTGTCCGAACTCCCCGGAATAACCGTCATGACCGTAATAGATCCGGCCGTCGATGATGATCCCCAGGCCCAATCCCCAACCCATGTTCACATAGAGCACATTCCGCCACTCGGGATTCCCACAGCGGAGATAATCCCCGTAGCTCATCGCCTTGGTGTCGTTCTCGATGAAGACCGGAAGGCCCAGGTGTTCACTCAGCAGAACCGACAACGGAATCTCCTGCGTATCCTCGAAGTTGAAGATCGAGGCACTCGTCCCCAGACGGGAGTTCACACGACCGCCGAAATTGAAATTCACCCGAACCACATCCCCGCAGCCCTGGTGCTCGGAGAGAAACTCCCGGACACACAGACAGATTTCATTCACCTTGCCGTAGGTGTTCTCAAACCGGAACTCGGGAAAGTGCTCCACGGCAACCAGATCCCCCGTGAGGTTCATCAACCCGAGATGCAGCTCGAAAGGCTTCACATCCACGCCCAGAAAATAACAGTAGTCGGAACGCAACTGGTAGACAACCGGCTGCCGGCCCTTCTGCTTCGGATGCTGGGAATCCAGAACCTCCACAACCCGTTTGTCGTACAAATCGGAGACATATTTGGATACCGTCGTCATGCTCAGCCCGGAGATCCGCGAGATCTCCGGTATCGTAAACTGCCTGTGCGAGATGATGGCGTCCATGACCGAACGCTTCGCTCCCTGATCCTGAAAACCGAGTGCCATAATCACTTGCTTTGTTGACTGTGCAAATTTAATATTTCCAGGGTAATATCCGGCAGCCGAGGAGTATTTATCAAACCTTGTTGGATAAAAAGACGCCCATTTGTCGAAGCGGATTTGGCAAATCAACGACACCCTATTTGTTAATGATAATCAGCCAATTATCCCATCAGCAGAAAATCTCCGGACGGGATTTATTTATCCAACTTGATTGGACAATTTCCAATTCACCATCAATTCCTTGGCCCGGAGCGGAATCGCGCCTAATTTTGAGATGAATCCTAAAAACTACTACTGTCATGGAGAAAATCAAAGGGCTGATCGATGCCCCGTTCACCCCGATGCTCGCCAACGGCGACGTCAATCCCGAACCGATCCCCGCCTACGCCGCCATGCTGGCGAAAAACGGCCTGAAGGGAGTCTTCATCAACGGCTCCTCGGGCGAGGGATACATGCTCACAACCGACGAGCGCATGATGCTTGCCGAAAAATGGATCGAAGCCGCTCCGCAGGGCTTCAAGGTCATTGTCCACGTCGGCAGCTGCTGCCTGCGCGAAAGCGCCCGACTCGCCGCCCATGCCGCAGAAATCGGTGCCTGGGGAATCGGTGCCATGGCCCCTCCCTTCCCGAAAATCGGGCGAATCGAAGAGCTGGTCAAGTATTGCGAAGCCATCGCTTCGGCTGCGCCCCAACTGCCTTATTATTATTACCACATCCCCGCCTTCAACGGCGCATTCCTCCCGATGATCGAGTTGCTGAAGGCCGTCGACGGCCGGATTCCCAACTTCGCGGGAATCAAGTACACCTTCGAGAGCCTCTACGAATACAACCAGTGCCGACTCTATGACGACGGCAAGTTCGACATGCTCCACGGCCAGGACGAAACGATCCTCCCCTCGCTGGCACAGGGTGGCGCACAGGGCGGAATCGGAGGAACGACAAACTACAACGGTCGTGAACTCGTGGGCATCATCGAGGCCTGGGAACGCGGAGACCTGGAAACGGCACGCGAAAAACAGAACTTCTCCCAGGCAGTCATCAACGTCATCTGCAACTACCGCGGCAATATCGTCGGCGGAAAGCGCATCATGAAACTCATCGGACTCGACCTCGGCCCCAACCGCGTGCCGTTCCGCAACATGACCGACGAGGAGGAGCGCGCCATGAAGGCCGAACTCGATGCCATCGGATTCTTCGAACGCTGCAACCGGTTCTGATCCGCACACAGAAAATCCCCTCAAGGGATGAAATCCAAACGCAAAAAATGCCGATTATGACCTCTGAACAACGCTCATTCCTCGAAAGTTGCCGCAAACGCTATCTCGACGACCTGGTGGACGACATCCTGCCCTTCTGGCTCGAACACGGTCTCGATCCCGTGAACGGAGGCGTCTACACCTGTCTCGACCGCGACGGCACACGCATGGATTCCACCAAATCGGTGTGGTTCCAGGGACGGTTCGGGTATGTCTGCGCCGCAGCCTACCTCCACGTAAAACCCGATCCCGCCTGGCTCGCAGCCTCGAAATCCTGCATCGACTTCCTCGAACGACATTGCTTCGACTCCGACGGGCACATGTTCTTCACCGTTACGGCCGAAGGTGCCCCCGTACAGAAACGGCGCTATGTCTTCTCGGAGTGTTTCGCCATCATGGCCATGGCCGAATACGCCCGTGCGGCTGCAGATCCCGCCTATGCCGAAAAGGCCCTCGAACTCTTCCGCCGTACGCTCCGGATGCTCGCAACGCCGGGATTCCTCCCGCCCAAAACCGCAACACCCGCCCTCGGACACTCGATCACCATGATGCTCATCAACGTGGCTCTGACCGTCCGGCGCGTAATCCAGGCTCCGGAACTGGACCGGCAGATCGACGAGTCGGTCCGGTTGCTCCGCGAAAAGTTCATGCATCCCGAATTCGAAAGCCTGCTGGAGACGGTGGGACCCGACGGAGAGTTCATCGACACCTGTGCCGGACGGACAATCAACCCCGGGCACTGCATGGAGACCGGCTGGTTCCTCCTCGAAGCCGCCCGATCCCGGAACAACGACCCCGAACTGGTCAAAACCGGGGTCCAGATCATCGACTGGGCCTGGAAATGGGGCTGGGATGAACCCTACGGCGGCATGATCAACTTCCGGGACTGCCGCAATTTCCCGCCGCAGGACTACTCCCAGGACATGAAGTTCTGGTGGCCCCAGTGCGAAACGATCCTCGCCGGACTCTACGCCTTCCGGGCCACGGGCCAGGAGCGCTTCCTCGAAATCCACCGACAGGCACACGAATACGCCTACCGGTTCTTCCCCGACCCGGAGTTCGGCGAATGGTACGGATACCTCCACCGCGACGGGTCCGTCGCACAACCCGCCAAAGGAAATATCTTCAAGGGGCCGTTCCACATCCCCCGCATGATGATCCTCGCCGCAGGTCTCTGTTCGGAAATCCTCAATTCTTAAACCTTTCCTATAACCTTTAACTGCTAACTCATGAAAAGAATTTACGCTTTGATCTTCGGTCTGCTGCTCGCGGCTCCGCTGTGGGCTCAGATTCGGGAGGTGTCAGGGACCGTTACCGATGCCGACGGCTTGCCGATGGTCGGTGTCACGGTCATCGAAACCGGAACGACAAACGGTGTCTCCACCGACATCGACGGAAACTACACGCTCCGTGTCGAGAAAAACAAATCGCTCACGTTCAGCTGTATCGGCTATGCAAGCCAGACCGTCGTCGTCGGGTCGCAACCCCGGATCGACATTCAGCTGAAAGAGGATGCCGCCATGCTCAACGAAGTGGTCGTAATCGGATACGGCGTACAGAAACGCTCCACGATGACCTCCTCGATCGCATCCGTATCCCCCAAGGACGTGATGAAACAGACCTCGCAGAACGTCGCATCCGCCCTGCAAGGGCGTGCCGCCGGTGTCGATGTCGTCCAGCAGGGCGGAATCGCCGGTGCCGACGTCAACATCGTGGTGCGCGGAGCCGCATCGCTCACCGCAACCGAACCCCTCTACGTCGTCGACGGTGTCTTCACGAACAACGGCCTGACCACCATCAACCCCTCCGACATCGAGTCCATCGAAATCATGAAGGATGGTGCCGCAGCGGCCATCTACGGATCCCGTGCCGCAAACGGCGTCGTGCTGATCACCACCAAGAAGGGCAAGAAAGGAGCTGTGCATGTCGACGCGAACGTCTCGTACAGCGTCCAGCAGGTGACCAATATTCCCGACTTCCTGAACGCCTCGCAATGGCGTGAATTCGCCAACATGGTCTCCGACAACAGCGGACTGGCCCGCGCCCCCGAGAACGTCAACCCCTCGGACCCCTCGGTCGACACCGACTGGGCAAAGGAGTGGCTCCAATATGCCCCGATCTACAACGCCGACGTCAGCATCTCGGGCGGATCCGACATCGGAACCTATGCCTTCAGCCTCGGGTATCTCGACCAGACCGGTCTGACGCTCAAATCCGGTTACAAGAAATACAACGCCCGGGCCAATTCGTCGTGGAACTTCGGCCGGTTCTTCGTCTCGGAGAACGTCTCGCTCGTCTACCGCGACAAAACACCCACCTCGACCTTCAACATCGGAATGCCCACACTCCCCGTCACCGATGAACTGGGCCGCTACGCATCCTGGGGTACCGACTACTACATCGAAACCGAGGACGCCCGGCGCAACAACCCCTTCACCGGACTCTACGCCGTGGACCAGTACACGCGCAACTTCGACGTCATGGGTGGCGTAAATGCCGGAGTACACATCATCGACGGCCTGACCTACACCATGTCCTTCAGCGGAAACTACACCGGAGCCCACTCCTATACCCACACCCCGGTCTACTATACCAAGTGGAACGACGACGGAACCCCCGACGACGACTACGGAAACAACCAGAACTCGCTCTCCGAATCGCGCGGCGTCACCTCGAACTTCACCTGGGACAACGTCATCAACTTCGACCGCACGTTCGGCCGTCACACCATTCAGGCCACGCTCGGACACAGCTGGATGCGCGAATTCTACCGCGTACAGTCCTATTCGACCATCGACGACGTCGGGGCGCCGAACATCGTCGGGGTGAGCAACGTCGAGGGCAAGATCTCGGCCAGCGAACAGAATACCGCCCTGCTCTCCTTCTTCGGCCGCGTGAACTACGACTTCGACAACCGTTACCTCTTCTCGTTCAGCATCCGTCGTGACGAGTCCTCGAAGTTTGCCAAGGACTACCGCGTGGGATACTTCCCCGCCGTATCGGCCGGATGGAACGTCCACAACGAAAAGTGGTTCCAGAACAAGGTCGTCAGCCTGCTGAAGATCACGGCATCCTACGGAGAACTGGGTGCCAACTTCCTCGAACCCTACAATTTCGACAACATCGCCTTCGGACCGATCGTCTACACCACCGGCGGCATCCGCTACTCCGACGGCCGCGCGGCCTATCTGAAAACCGAAAGCCTGAAATGGGAAACCTCCCGGACCACGGACATCGGACTTGAAATCGGATTCCTCAACAACAGCCTCACATTCCAGGCCAACTACTTCTACAAGAAGAACATCGACCTGCTGGCTCCCATCAACCTGAACCTCTCCTCGGGTCAGATCTTCGAGATCAACACCTCGAACGAGACCCCCTATGTCAACACCGCCTCCGTCGAGAACAAGGGTTGGGAATTCATGGCACACTACCGCAAACAACTCACGCCGGACCTCTACTTCGGAGTCTCGGCCAACCTCTCCACGCTCAAGAACAAGGTCCTGGCTCTCGGTCAGAACGTCCAGCCGATCACCTCGGGAACCTACTCCTCGTCGTTCAACGATGCCGCGACGATCACCATGCCGGGATATGCCATCGGTTCGTTCTACGGATACAAGATCGACGGATTCGACAGCGAGGGTAACTTCGCCTTCCACGACAAGAACGGAGACGGAAACATCACCGCAGACGACAAGTATGTCCTCGGAGACGCCATCCCCGACTTCTCCTATGGTCTGAACATCGACCTCAACTGGAAGAACTTCGACCTCTCGCTCTTCTTCAACGGAGTTTACGGAAACAAGATCTTCAACGCCCGCAAGTACGAATACTACTTCAACTATGCGAACAACATGGTCGTCGACGTCCTCAACTCCTGGACCCCGACCAACACCACCACCTCGGTGCCCGTGGCCAAAGTCACCAACAGCTCCGGAGGAAACTCCCTGCCGAGCGAATTCTACATCGAGGATGGATCCTATCTGCGGCTGAAAAACATCCAGCTGGGCTACACGCTGCCCGTCGAGTTGTCGAAAAAGGCCTTCATCCAACGGCTGCGCGTCTATCTGAGCGTCCAGAACGCCTTCACGCTGACCAAATACTCGGGCTACGACCCCGAAGTAAGTTCCAATACGCTCTTCTCCCGCGGCGTGGACCAGAACTCCTACCCCAACGCCCGGATCTACACCGTAGGACTCAACCTCTCTTTCTAACCCCCAAAAACTGGCTTTCATGAAACGACTGATAAAATTCCTGGCTCTCGGAGCGCTGGCATGCTGCACCACCGGCTGCGACGGTGTCTTCGACGAATTGGCCATCAACCCCAATCAACCCAGTATGGACAGCTACTTCACCACGCCCGAAGCGGCCAATGAAGCTGTCATGACCTGCTACGGATACATGCAGACCCAGCGCTGCTTCGGGGCATCGGCCTCCAAAACGCAGATCATCCGCTCGGACGAGGCTTCCAGCAACTCCGACTACGGAAAACCCGGCATGTACGGTGCAGACCTCAATTCAAGCTACTATACCCTCATGCAGCCATTCGGTCTGCTCTACACGACGGCCTCCCAGGCTTCGTTCGTCATCGAGAATATCGATGCCATCGAGTTCTCCGACGAACAGCTGAAAAACGCATACAAGGGGGAAGCCTACTTCTGGAGAGCATTCGCCCACTACTATCTGCTGATCTCCTACCGACAGGTCGCACCCATCCGCCACTGTCCGGTCGATGCCTCGGACTACGTCCGGGAGACCGAAGCTCCGGAACAGGTCTGGGACTTCATCGCCGAGGACCTCGCCCAGGCAAAGAGCCTGCTCCCCAAGAAAGGCTACTGGACCGGTGACAAGGCCGGACGCATCACCGCAGCGGCCGCTGCCGCCCTGCGCGGAAAGTGCTACCTCTACCGCAGCGGCATCGAACCCCTCTACGGCACCGACACCCGGACCTTCTACAACGAGGCGGCCGCCGAGTTCAACGAAATCATCCGCGGCGACTACGGAACCTATTCGCTGGTCGAATACGGCTGGAACTTCGACGTGGCACATGAGAACAACGACGAGTCGATCTTCGAGATGCAGTTCCTCGGCGATGTCATCAACACGACGTTCAACCCCGGATCGGCTACCTCCGGACTGGCCTTCGATACGCGCGGCATCATGCTCCCCGGAACCGGAACCGGATACGAAGGGGTCGTACACGACTGGCTCTACGACGCCTTTGCCGCCTCGATCGACAAGGACGGGTACACCGACATCCGCATGTTCTCGACCCTGTTCTTCAACGACCAGGCGCCCGAAATCAAGCTCCGACCCGGACAGCGCCTCACGGGACCCGGGGGATACCACTTCGAGGAGTACTATCCGAAAGGGGACTTCTCCTCGGCCGGAAATGCCCGCACCCACCTCTACAAGGCTGCTTTCCTGAAGGGAATGGACCTCTCGATGCCGATGCGCAACAACGATCCGCAGAACATCACCGGAGTCGGCGCCGGAGTCCAGGAGTACATCTACAACCAGCCGCGTGCCCACGGCGTCAACTGGCGCTATATCCGTTATGCCGACGTGCTGCTGATGTATGCCGAGGCGGTGCTCAACGGTGGAACGGCAGGTGTCATCTCCGCCGCCGACGCCTACAACCAGGTCCGCGACCGGGCGAACATGTCCACAAAAGGATCCGTGACGCTGGCCGACATCAAGGCCGAGCGCGTACTGGAATTCGCCCTGGAAGGCCACCGCTTCTTCGACCTGCTCCGCTGGGGTGAACTGGCCAAGCGTTTTCAGGAACTGGAGGCTGCCGACCCGAACTTCAAGAGGCTGATCTCCGACGTCGACTACCAGGGATTCACCGTCAACAAGCACGAATGGCTCCCGATTCCGATCGACGAGATCGAGTCGAACCCCAACATCAAGCAGAACCCCGGATACTGATCTCCCATGAAAAACATCCGATATATCCTTCCGCTCCTCGCAGGCCTGCTCGCGGCCTGCACCCAGGAGGAGCATCCGACCGCGCAGAACGTGCTCTACAACGGCATCGAACTGCCCGACGTATGGCCGCCGCGTTATGAAGAGCCCTCCGAAGCGGCGCTCATGCCGGTCCCCTATCTCGAGAAGAAGCCCGAAGTGATCCGCGTGGATCTCGGACGGCAGCTCTTCGTCGACGACTTCCTCGTCCGCGAGAGCGACATGGAGACCGTCTTCCACAAACCGCACTACTATGCAGGAAATCCGGTCCTCGAACCGACGGCCGCCTGGGAAAACACGATCGAAGGAGCCCCCTACGCCTCGCCGTTCAGCGACGGAGTCTGGTACGATGAACTGGAGGGCAAATTCAAGATGTGGTATCTGGCCGGGGCCGGGACGATCCACAAGCAGGACAAGCAGACCTTCTACACGGCCTACGCCGAGTCGGAGGACGGACGCACGTGGCACAAGCCCACGTTCGACATCCTGCCCGGGACGAACGTCGTCGACACCTGCAACCGCGATGCCGCGACGATCTGGCTCGACCGCACCGAGAAGGATCCCGCAAAGCGTTACAAGCTCTTCAACGTGGAGCGCCGCCCGACCGACCGCCGCTGGCAGTTCATTCTCAAATACTCCCCCGACGGAATCCGCTGGTCGGAAGGCGTCGCACAGTCGGGTGATCTCTACGACCGCTCTTCGGTCTTCTACAACCCGTTCCGGAAGGTCTGGTGCCTGAGCATGCGGTACAGCACGCCGGTGTCGTCCCGCTCGCGGGCCTATCTCGAAGCCGCAGATCCGGAGGTAGCCGTATCGATGGCACACCGGGTCCGCAAGGGTACTCCCGACCGGAACGTCGTCTTCTGGTTCACGCCCGACAACCTCGAACCCCGGCATCCGGAGTTCCCGGAGGTCGATCCCGGCATCTACAACTTCGACTGCATCGCCTACGAAAGCATCCTCCTGGGACAGTATTCCGTCTGGCAGGGCCCCGAGAACCATATCTGCGGACAACTCGGCATTCAGAAACGAAACGAGATCCTGCTCGGATACTCCCGCGACGGTTTCCACTTCGCCCGACCCTCGCATGAGCCGTTCCTGGCCGTCAATCCGACCGAAGGCGCCTGGAACTGGGGCAACATGCAGTCCGTAGGCGGCGTGCCGCTGATTGTCGACGATTCGCTCTACTTCTATGCCAGCGGACGGAGACTGAACAAGATCATGTGGGACAGCTACACCTCCACGGGGCTGGCCACACTCCGCCGCGACGGATTCGTCTCGCGCCGGGCCGGAGAGGAGCCCCGTACGCTGACCACCGAACTCATCCGTTTCGACGGCCGACATCTCTTCGTCAACGCCGACATACGGGGTTCGCTCCGCATCGAGGTGCTCGACGCCAACGACCGGGTCCTTGAGGCCGGACTGCCGCAGATCGTTGCGGAGAACGCCACGAAGCGTTACGTCGGCGACCTGAAAAAATGGTGCGGGAAACCCGTCCGGCTCCGCTTCACCATGACCGACGGCGATCTCTACGCCTTCTGGGTCTCACCCTGGGAAAGCGGGGAAAGCCGCGGCTACACCGCCGGAGGAGGTCCCGGACTCTCGCCCTCCGGTGTGGACATTCCCCTGGAACAATAAAACCGCAGACAACATGATCGACTACAAGAAGATAGCGATTGGCTGCATGGCGATCCTCGCATTCGCCTGCGGCGGCAGCGACGACGGGAAAGAGACCCCCGGGCCCGAACCCGGGGTGACTCCCCCCTCGGAGGATACTCCCGATCTTCCGGTTCCCGATCCGGAAGCACGGCTGCTCTACAACGGCATCGAACTGCCCGCAGTATGGCCCCCGAAGGTTCCGACCTCACAGGTCTACGACGGCATGTCGCCCTTCTATCTGGACCAGAAGCCCGCCGTCATCGACATCTCTCTGGGACGGCAGCTCTTCGTCGACGACTTCCTCATCGCTTCGACCTCCCTGCAACGGCAATGGCACCGTGCGGAATACCACGCAGCCAACCCCGTACTGACGCCCGAAAAGGAGTGGGAGTTCTATGCCGCAGGCGGCGGTTCGGCCGCTCCGTTCAGCGACGGAGTCTGGTACGACGAACGCGACGCGAAGTTCAAGATGTGGTACATGGCCGGCGGAAAAACCTACGGCGACGGCAACATCGTGACGTGCTACGCCGAATCGACGGAC
This sequence comes from uncultured Alistipes sp., assembly GCA_944320625.1. Classification (GTDB taxonomy): domain Bacteria; phylum Bacteroidota; class Bacteroidia; order Bacteroidales; family Rikenellaceae; genus Alistipes. The sequence continues at coordinate 4,428 of CALUIG010000026.1, read as the reverse complement.
GGAATCGTCTGGACCCGGCCCTCGCTCAATGTCGTTGCCGGCACGAACATCGTACACCGCGGCAAGGAGCGCGACTCCAACTCGGTCTGGATCGACAAGCAGACCGACAACGAATCGCAGCGCTACCGCATGTTCAACGTCTACGGAGGCGCCGGAAACTGGAAATACCACTACCTCACCTCTTCGGACGGCAAAGCCTGGCGCGAACAGAACGAGTCGGGATCGGTGGCCGACCGCTCGACGGTCTTCCACAATCCGTTCCGCGGCGTATGGGTATGGTCGATGCGCCACAACGTACGGGTCGATGCCTCGAATCTCGTACGGGCCCGGGACTACGTCGAAAATGCAGACCCCGCCGCCGGCAACCGGACCGCAACGGCAGACCTGGAGGACTTCTGGTTCGGACCCTGGCCTTCGGAACCCGTTCACCCCGTCTATTCCGACGTCCGGCCTGCGATCTACAACCTCGACGCCATTGCCTACGAAAGCATCCTGCTGGGGACCTTCTCCGTCTGGTCGGGACCCGAGAACGACATCTGCACGCGGGACGGCGTGATCAAGCGCAACCAACTGCTCCTCGGATACAGCCGTGACGGTTGGAGCTGGCACCGCGAGGATTTCGAACCCTTCTGCGCGGTGAGCGACAACGCCGCCGACTGGAACTTCGGGAACCTGCAATCGGCCGTCGGATCCCCGCTGATCGTCGGCGACAGGCTCTACTTCTACCTGAGCGGACGGCGCTTCGGCAACGACGGCAAGGAGATCGTCTCCACGGGACTCGCCACGCTCCGCCGCGACGGATTCGCCTCGATGAACGGTTCCGGCGAACTGATCACCGAACCGCTGAAATTCTCCGGCAAATACCTCTACGTCAACGCAAAGATCGGAACCTCGCTGCGGGCCGAGATCCTCGACAGTTCGGGCAACCCGATCGAAGGGTTCAAAGCCGACGACTGCCGGCCCCTCACGGGCGACGGTACCGCCCTGCGGATCTCCTGGACGGACAACGACTCGCTCGCCGAACTCGAAGGTCAAACGATCCGGATCCGCTTCGTAACCGAGGCGTGCGAACTCTACGCCTTCTGGATCTCCCGCTTCGAGGATGGGCGCAGCTACGGATACACCGCCGGCGGAGGTCCCTCACTGGGCGTGCACGGAATGGACTTGTAACAAAAAATCAAAAAAACTGCTATTCGATATGAAACTGAAAACCCTGTTCGGATTTTTGATTGCATCGGCTCTGGCCGCCACCGTGGCGTGCAGTCCCGACGAAACCATCTACAAAACGGCCCCGGAACCGGACTTCGAGATGAGCGCCACCACCGTGGAGCGCGGAGAAACGGTCCGCTTCACCGACCGCTCCGTACCCTTGGACGGTACACAGATCGTGGAATGGGCCTGGAACTTCGACTTCGGAAACGATGAGAACACCTCGGCCGTCTCCGCGGAACAGAACCCCACCTATGCCTATGACCGGACCGGCACCTTCACCGTGCGGCTTGTCGTAACCGACTCCCAAGGCGCCTTCGCCTCCGTGATGAAGACCATCACGGTCGAGACCCCTTACAGCGAACTGGCTCACGCCGCATTCGACATCTCGACCGAAAAGGCCACCATCGGCGAAGCAATCTCTTTCACCGATCGTTCGGAACCCGCCGAAGGGGCCTCCATCGCCCAATGGGAATGGGATTTCGGCGAGAACGAAGAGTCGGTCTCCGCGGAGCAGAATCCCAGCTACACCTACTCGACGAGCGGCAGCTTCACCGTGACGCTGAAAATCACCGACAGCAAGGGAAATACCTCCTCGGCCTCGCATGACCTGCTGGTCATGGATCCCGCCGACCTGGTAAGCATCCTCTGGCAGAAACCGCTGCTGGGTGCCGTCCAGAATACCCTCTCGCCCGCCATGTCACCCGACGGAAAGACCGTTTACATGTGGGCCGACCAGACCGCTTCCGATGCCTATGACACGGCACTCAAAGCCTATGACGTGGAGACCGGAGCCGAGAAATGGACCTTCGACATCAATGCCGACTTCGCACAGCAGAATCCCGGAGGCGGAGTGCGTCAGGTATTCGCCAGCCCCGCAGTGGGTCCCAACGGCGACATCTACATCTGCGCCCGCGACCTGAAGAACAGCGGTGCGGCCCGCAAGTCCTACCTCTATGCCGTGAAGGCCGACGGTACGAAGCGCTGGCACTATGCCTTCGGTATCGACGCCAACTTCAACTACATGACCCCGGCTGTCGACGCAGAAGGAAAGATCTATGTCGGACACCTGACCAATTCGCCCTTCGAAATCGCCGTGCTCGACCCGACAACCGGCAGCAAGCTGAATGCCATTCCGCTCTCGGTGGGCGTCCGCTCGGGCATCTCGCTCGACCGCAGCGGAAACGTCTACTTCTGCTCCACGGGCAAGAACGGAATGTACAGTTACGGTGCAGCCAGCAAATCGATGAACTGGCAGTACAACACGAACGTATCGACCACGGGCGGTGACATCACCATCGGCGCCGACGGTACGGTCTACACCGTCATTGCCGGTTCGGCAAGTGCACTGGTCGCAGCCGTCAACCCGACATCCGGCACCCAGAAATGGGAGTATGCCCTTCCGGGTGCCGCCTCCTACGGAGGTGTGGTAATCGGCGCCGACGGAACGATCTTCGCCAACGGCGGCGAGCGCGGCGGTGTCGTCGCCCTGAATGCGGACGGAACGCTCAAATGGAACTTCGCAACCGAGGAGAATGTCACCAACTGCGTTCCGCTGGTCGACAACCGCGGATATGTCCACTTCATCACCGACAAGGGTACCTACTACGTCGTCACCGACGAAGGTTTGCTCTACGGTCAGAAGTCGCTCGGTGCAAAATCCTTCGCTTCGCCCGTGATGAACGCCGAAGGGAAGGTCTGCATCGCCGTCGAGGATGCCGATGCGAAGTCCTACGTCATCTGCCTCGATACGGGCGCTACCGGGTATGCCGATTCGGCCTGGCCGATGAAGGGTCAGAACCCGCAACGCACCCACCTCCAACGTCAGTAACGACCCGATCCGGCCGGAAGCCCGATCTTCCGGCCGGATTCCCCAAAAACCTGAAACTCCATGAAAATACTGACTCGATCGAAATACTATCCGTGGCTCGTCGTCGGGCTGCTGTGGGTCGTGGCCCTGCTGAACTACATGGACCGCCAGATGCTCTCCACCATGCGCGAAGCCATGCAGTTCGACATCGCCGAACTCGAATCGGCCATCAACTTCGGACGTCTGATGGCCATCTTCCTCTGGATCTATGGACTCATGAGCCCCCTGGCGGGAGCCGTGGCCGACCGGATCAGCCGCAAATGGCTCATCATCGCCTCGCTCGGCGTTTGGTCCGCGGTGACACTGCTCATGGGCTACTCCTCGTCGTTCAACCAGATCTACTGGCTGCGTGCGCTGATGGGGGTCAGCGAGGCCCTCTACATCCCGGCCGCCCTGTCGCTTATCGCCGACTACTTCACCGGTACGACCCGCAGTCTGGCCATCGGTATCCACATGACCGGACTCTACCTGGGGCAGGCCGTCGGCGGATTCGGTGCCACCGTGGCTGCAGCCTTCTCCTGGCAGACCACCTTCCACTGGTTCGGAATCATCGGCATCGCCTATGCCCTGGTGCTGATGCTGCTCCTGCATGAAAAGCGGCGGGACTCCGCCGTCCGCACGGAACAGCAGCCAAAAACCGCTTCAGAACCGGTCTGGAAGAGCTTCCTGCTGATCTTCTCCAACATCGCCTTCTGGACGATTCTCTTCTTCTTCGCTTCGTCGTCGCTCCCCGGCTGGGCCACGAAAAACTGGCTCCCGACGCTCTTCGCCGAGAGCCTCGGCATCCCCATGTCGCAGGCCGGGCCCATCTCGACCATCACCATCGCCTTCTCGTCGTTCCTGGGCGTGATGATCGGCGGTCCGATCTCCGACCGATGGGTACGCCGGAACCTGCGCGGCAGGGTCTACACCAGTGCCATCGGCCTGGCCATGATGATTCCGGCCCTCGTGCTGCTGGGAATCGGCGACGGCATGGTTGCGGCAGTAAGTGCCGGACTCTTCTTCGGTGTGGGATACGGCATGTTCGATGCCAACAACATGCCGATTCTCTGCCAGTTCGTCCCGGCCCGTCAGCGCGCCACGGCCCACGGCGTGATGAACATGACCGGCGTATTTGCCGGAGCCCTCATCACCAAGGTGCTGGGCAACTGGGCCGAGGGCGGAAACCTCGGACTGGGATTTGCCCTGATGGCCGTCATCCTGGGCGTGGCGCTGATCCTGCAGATCAGCATCCTGCGTCCCAAGACCGACAACATGGAGTAGGCGGATCCGACATCGTAACCAGACGATCCGCCCCTGCCGGCATAACCGGCAGGGGCGGATTTTCAATTCCCGGATGGGCCTTGCCA
>CALUIG010000025.1 GCA_944320625.1 uncultured Alistipes sp. | reverse complement strand
GTACCCGGAGCCGGGATCGAACCGGCACGGCCATTACTGGCCACAGGATTTTAAGTCCGGCGTGTCTACCGATTCCACCATCCGGGCGCTCCTCCCTTGCGGAAAGACGTCCGCAAAAATAAACATTTATTTGCGATTTGCCAAAATCAATCCGCTTTTAACGCGTCGAGGCTTCGATATATGCAATCATCGCCGCATCCTCCGTCGGACCGAACCAGCGAATCTCCTTATCCCGCCGAAACCACGTCAATTGCCGCTTGGCATAACGACGCGAATTCCGCTTGATCAACTCCACGGCTTCAACATAGCTCGTCCGACCCTCGAAATAGTCAAAAAACTCCCGGTAACCCACCGTCTGCAAGGCATTCAGCATCCGATAGGGGTAGAGCGCACGCGCTTCCGCCTCCAAACCGTCTGCCACCATCTGATCCACCCGGCGGTCAATCCGCGCATAAAGCTCCTCGCGCGGCAGATCGATTCCGATCTTCACGATTCCAAATGGACGAAGCCGACGCGTCCCGCTCCGCTGTTCGGAGTAGGGGCGTCCCGTCTGCAAACAGACCTCCAGGGCCCGGACAACCCGGGCCGGATTTCGACGGTCCACCTCCTCATAGTACTGCGGATCGAGTCGTCGGAGTTCCGCGGCCAGAGCATCCACCCCTTCGGCCTCAAGCCGCCGGGTCAGTTCGGCACGCAGCGCCGGATCCGCCGCAGGAAGGTCATCCAGTCCTTCGCACAAGGCCTTCACGTAAAGCCCGGAACCTCCGACCGCTACCACCCAATCGTGATCGGCAAAAAGCCGATCCAGGCATGACAAGGCCTGGACAGCATATTCTCCGCAGCTCAAGTAGTCCTTTATATCATGCGAGGCAATAAAATGATGTTCAACGGCTTGAAGCTGATCCGAATCAGGTTGTGCCGTACCGATCGGCATGCCCCGGTAGACCTGGCGGGAATCGGTCGAAAGGATCGGGGCCCCGTAGTGACGCGCCAGACGAATGCTCAGATCCGTCTTTCCCGAACCCGTCGGTCCGACAATCACCAGCAACCGTTTAGTATTCATCGTCGTAGGAGTCGTCACCTTCGAAATCCCGAAACTCGTCCATCACCTCGTCGAAGGCCGAACCTTCCTCCTCCCCGCGATTCTTCGAGGGATCGTACTGATCGGGAGCTTCCGCCCGGGCGAAGATCTCCCGCGGATAGGAGGCCCCGGGATCGGCCTCGTAAACCCCCGAAAGCTCCAGGTAATAGGCCCGGTCGCCAAAAAGATCAAACAGGTAGATCAACCGGTCCCGATGGCGGTGAATCAACTGTCCGAGCGTCACCCGATCCATCGTTTCGGGAGCTTCGGCCGAGCCGTCGCCCATATCCATCAACGTAAATTCACGCAGCTTTTCCCAACGCTCGTCAGCCGTGAAAAACGAAGCCATGCACTCCTCATATTCGAGCGATTGCAGAATAAAACGGTGAAAATCAAGCAGCGTACTGTCGTACAACACCTCGTAATCGCGCACGAAACTGTCGTTTTCGTCGCTCAACATCCGGAAACGGAAAACCATCGACATCGCAGTAATTTTTTCAATCCTTGACAAAGATAACTTTTTTTATCCATTCAGCGTCGCCAACCATGCAAGCACATCGCGGTCGTCGGGATAATCGGTCAGTTCCGGCGCCTGGGCGCATCCGAAAGCGACCCGGCGGCTGTGGACCAGGCATTCCGAGACGACACACTGCAATTCGGCATCGTGTTCCGAAAGCCAGGACGAAACCTCCTCCAGGGCATCGTAGTATGTAAAGGCTATGCAACTCAGAGCGTTGGGGAAGGCTCGCTGTTCGATTAGAAGCGCCGAACCCAGATCGACAAAGGGCCGGCCCTGCATCTCCAGCAGCGCCTTCTGCTGGATGTAATTGTTTTTATATTTGTTATTTACAGGCGGCATCTCAAGTATCGGTTCTGCGCCTCGGGGCAGGAAGAGCAAAGACACACTCCGGCATCCCAGTCCGGAATAGGCCCAGATGTCGTCCGACAGGGCGGCCCACTGTTCCGGAGTTTCAGCCCCCGAAAGCACCGCAACCGACTGGCGGCTGCCCCGCAACAGCGAGGGAATACCGGCATAATGCGTTCTGAAATAGCGGTTGGCATTGTCGCTGCCCGTGGCGATCACGGCATCGACCGGACTTCCCGGTTCGTAGTATTCAATCGGGACCGAAGGGTCGAGCTCCCGCAACTGCCGCACCACATACTCCATCAGCACGCGATCCTTGGCCGAGGGTTTGATCAGGCAACGGTGGCCGCCGGCGAGGACACACAACAGGTCGAAAAAACCGACCAGCGGAATATTGCCGGCCATGACAACCAGCACGCGGCGGGGGATGATCCGGGTGCGCAGAGCAGGGTAGGCCCCGAGCCATGCTTCGAGCCGCTCGCGGCGCAACATCCCGTCGGCAAGCGTCCGGACCGCCCGGACAATCTCCTCCGGAAGGAACCAGCCGTTCGCCGCATGGGCCGCCGCAACAACGCGCCGGGTGGCATCATCATCACCGAATTCCCGGAGTCGGGCGCCCAGTTCGGAAAAGAGGGAAACAGCATTTTTCATCGCCGCAAAGATACGATTTCGCCGGAGATTTCACAGGTTCCGCACCCGATTTTCCGCAGGTTCCTGCCGCAGAAGAGAGAAAGCTCCGTTCAACTCCGCCGCAACCCGCGGGAGGGGGCCTCAATGCGTGATGGCGATGTTTCGGACCCGCTCCTCGAACTCGTGCCGGGCACACCGGGCCCGATTCCGGATCTTGGAGCGGTAGTTGTAAATCGTACTCATCGAATAACGCAGAAACGTCGAGATCTTCGTAGAATCCGTAATGCCCAGACGGATCAGGGCATAGATCCGCAACTCCGTGGTCAGCAACTCGCCCTTGCGCGGCTCGATCCGGGCATCCTCCTCCAACAGCGCGTTGAACTCCTCGACAAACGTCGGATAAAGGTGCAGAAACGTCGTGTCAAACAGATTGTAGAACTCCGACAGCGTCGCCTGCTGATTCTCCGTCGAAGCGTACTCCCGGCGCAACTCCTCGATCTTGCCGTCACGCAACAGCCGCTTCACATGGCGGCGGCTCTCGTTCATCCGGTCGATGTGCTCCGAACAAAGCATCAGAAAGGTCCCGATATACTCCTCCTTGACACGGTCCGAATCGATCAGCCGGCTGTTCAGATCCCGCAGCTGTGCGTTGGTCTCCGCCAACCGGCCGTTCGAGACCCGCAACTCCTCGTTGGCACTCTGAAGGGCTGTCCGGGCGGCGGCAAGACGGTTCCGCTGACGCGATATGTAGACCACAACCCCCGAAAGGACCAGGACAATGCCGATGACAAGCAGCGTCACGATTCGGTTCAGACGATCCAGACGGCTCTTGTGCGAATTGTAGGCCTGTTCGATGTCGGCCAGGGCTCGGGCATCCTGCCACGGCCGCAGACGCGAATTGAAAAACTTCGTGTCATCCACCACGATCCGCATGTAACGCATCGACCGCTCCGCATCCCCGTAATAGGTCAATAGACTGTGGGCCAATTTGTTGAGCGATATGTTGTCTCGCACCGCAAGTTCGATGTCCGTACATGCCGACCGCGCCTGCCAGATCATCATCTTCACCGGATTCTCCTGCATCTCCGCTATCAGCGCCAGCATGTAGGCCGCCTTGGCATACTCGTGATCCGAAGGCGTGTAACGCTCCAGGCGCATCAGTGCAATCTTCTCCGCGCGGTTGTAGTCCCGGGCCTTGATCGCCTGGGTCGTCTCGAACTCCATGCGGGTGGTCGAACCCTTCTCCATCGTTTCAAGCAGGCGCTGCTCGTAGTAGTCTCGGCGGCGGGAAGCGGCCTGTCGGGTCTCCTCGTCGAGCGAATAGAGCGACAATTCGTCGTTGAGTTTCCGCTGGGCCAGGTAGTAACTCTCAAGCTGGGGACGGTTGAGCCGGGTGGAATCGATCTCGTGGGTGAGCGCGTTGTGGGCCTCGAGGTAGAGTCCCGACGTACAATAGAGGTAGGCGAGGGTCAGGTGGCTCTCGTTGCGCAGATCCCGGTCGCCGAGACGACGCGCAATCTCGATGTTCCGGTTCAGATAGACGATCGCAGAATCGAACTGGTAGGGGCGGTACTCCGCAGCCAACTCCCGGTTGATCCCGTAGAGGCGACGGTCCGTCATCCCGGATCGCGTCAGCATCTCCTTCAGCGCCCGAAGACGATCCTCCTTCTTCTCGATGTATTCGTCTCGCTGTTTCAGCTTGGCGTCCACGTTCGCAATCTCCTGCTCCAGAATGTCGGTCTGGGAACGGGCCCCGAACGGCAGGGTAGAGAAGAACAACAGCATGAATGCGGCGAAATGGGTCGGTTTCATCGTGCGATCGGTCGTTTGGGTTTTCACAAAGATAAAACAAAATGTTCACATTCCGGAAAAATTTACCTATCTTCAAACAGGTATTCAGAGCCTTGTCCCCGGGTTTTTAATTTATTTGAATTTATAAATACGACCCGGACGTTCCAGGTCATTCAACTGATTGTCAGCAGCAAACGTTTCAAACCGATTTACAATTCGGCTACATCGGTTTCCGAATGACTCCCGGCCTCACTACTTTTGAACCGGAGCGGAACGGCAGTCGCGCGATGCCACCCCGCTGATGTGAAACCTAAAAATTCAAGCAAATGAACTTACTTATGGCAAGATTCTACCCAAAGTATGGTCAGAGCGTAGCAAAACTGCTGGTGCTGCTGGCACTGTGGTGCGGATCTCTCGGCGCCTACGCCCAAACTCCCCTCCTGAAGGGCGTCATCCGGGACCAGAACGGAAACCCGCTGGTCGGTGTCACGGTGATCGAAAAGGGTACCACCAACGGAACGTCATCAGCGACGGACGGAACCTACTCCATTCCGTTGCGCGGGGACAACCCGGTGCTGATCTTCCAGTCAATCGGGTACGCCTCACAGGAGTTCACCCTCGGAAAGGGGCAGACTCGGCTCGACGTAACTCTCAAGGAGGATGCCATCTCGCTCGATGCCGTCGTCGCAATCGGATACGGGTCCGTCCGGCAGAAGGATCTGACAACGGCCGTGTCGATCGTCTCGACCGAAGACCTCGATACCCGACCGATCTCATCCGCTTCGGCGGCCCTGCAGGGCAAGGCCGCAGGCGTGCAGGTCGTTCAGCCAAACGGACAGCCCGGATCGGGAATGATCGTCCGCGTGCGAGGCGCCTCGTCCATCTCCTCAAGCAATGACCCCCTCTATGTGGTCGACGGCGTGCCCGTCGGGGAGGGCAACTACGCCATCGAATACCTCTCGCCAAACGACATCGAAACAATCCAGGTCCTCAAGGACGCCTCATCGGCCGCCATCTACGGATCCCGTGCCGCTAACGGAGTCGTACTCATCACCACCAAGCAGGGTAAAGGTTCTAACAAACCGCAGATCAGTGTCACCTCGATGGTCGGAATCTCGCGCGTGGCGAAAACCTACGACGTGTTAAACTACCAGCAATACCGCGAACTGATGGAAGAGACCGGAGCCGTGAAGGGCCTTCCCGTCGACCTCAAGGATGAAACCGACTGGTTCGACGAAACCTACCGCACCGGAGTCAACCAGAACTACCACTTCTCCGTCTCGAACGGGAACGGCAAGACGTCCTACAACATCGGAGGCGGATACAACAAGGAGACCGGTGTCCTGCCCGTGGCATACAGCCAGCGTTACAACGTGAAGGTCGGAATCGAGTCGGAACTCTTCAAGTGGATCTCCGTCGGGGCCTCGACAACCTACTCCCGATATGCCGGGAACGGGATCATCTCGGGTGCCGGCTCGAACCGTGCCGGCGTCGTGCTCTCGATCATCAATACACCTACCTATGCGAAGGTCTGGGACGAGGACAACCCCGACTGGTACTGGACCAAGTTCTACGGCGCCAACATCACAACCCCGGCCGAAAACCTCGCCCGGACCGAAAACGACAAAACCCAGACCGACCGGCTGATCCTGAGCGGAAACGTCACCCTGAAATTCCACAAAAACCTGGAATTCAAGTCGACGGTCTCGATGGACCGGCGCTGGGTACACTCCTTCTCGTTCCTCGACCCGATCAAGACCTCGCACGGACGTACCACACACGGATCGGCTTCGGATACCCGCTCGGACGACATGCGCATGATCTACGACAACATCCTGACCTATCGGAATACGTTCGGCGGACGGCATCACCTCGAAGTGATGGCCGGAACATCGGCGACAACCTCCGTCTGGGAGGAGCTCTCGGGAAGCAGATCCTATTTCTCGCCCGATTACGACAACGCAATCATCGGCCTGAACGGCGGTAACAACGGCGGACTGCGCGGACAAAGCCAGAGCAAATCCGAGTGGGTGATCATGTCCTATCTGGGGCGCGTGTCCTACAATTTCGACGACAAATACCTTGTGACGGCAAACTTCCGCGCAGACGGATCCTCGAAACTCGCACCAAAACACCGCTGGGGATACTTCCCCTCGTTCTCCGCGGCATGGAGGCTCTCGGGCGAAGAATTCCTGCGCGGGGTCGAGTGGCTCGACGACCTGAAAATCCGAGCCGGATGGGGACAAACCGGTAACCAGAGCGGACTGGACGACTATGCCTATCTCCAGAAGTACAACACGAACTACTACGACTGGACCGATTCGAAATATGTGGATGCTACGCCTACGGTAGGTTCGCGCTCCAATCTGAAAAACGAGGATCTGACCTGGGAAACCACCACCCAGACCAATGTCGGAATCGACCTCACGGTCCTGAAGGGTCGCCTCACCGTGAGCCTCGACGCCTACTACAAATATACGAAGGACATGCTCATGAGCGTGCCGCTGCCGTCGCCAAACCCCTCGATCTATCGCAACGAGGGTGAGATGTCGAACAAGGGATTCGAAGTGGTCATCTCGTCGCGCAACATCGTCAAGCACGGATTCGAATGGTCGACCGACTTCAACCTCTCGCTCAACCGCAACCGACTCGAAAAACTCCAGCTCCAGCAGGTCTACTATTACACGCAGACCTCCGAATCGGTCAAGGACTACGCCGTACGCATGACGCCCGGACAGCCGCTCTCGATGTTCTGGGGCTACAAGGCCCTGGGCGTTGACCCCGAAACGGGTAATATGTTCTACGAGGATGCCGACGGAAACCCGACACTAAACCCGTCGGACAAGGACAAGCGGTATATCGGCAACGCCAACCCGAAATTCACATTCGGCATGACCAACAACTTCTCGTGGAAGGGGCTCAACCTGAATGTCCTGCTCACGGGATCCTACGGAAACGATATTTTCAACGCCTCGAAAATCGAAATGGTGGGTATGAACGGCGGAGGCAACCAGATCACCGATGTACTGCGCCGCTGGCGCATCCCGGGACAGATCACCGACATCCCGCGGGCCGGATCGGCTACGAACAACCTCACCTCGACCCGATGGATCGAAGACGGATCCTACATCAAGATCAAGAACATCACGCTCTCCTACGACATCCGATCCCCGAAACTCATGAAGATCAACATCTCCAAGATCCAGCCTTATGTGACGCTGCAGAACTTCTTCACCTTCACCGACTATTCGGGCTACGATCCCGAAGTGAGCCAGTACAGCTCGGCGACAAGCATGGGAGTCGACTGGGGCACCTATCCCAATGTGAAGACCGTCGTTTTCGGCGTGAACGTGATTTTCTAACCAATCCCTAAAACATCCTGCCATGAAAAGATACATCCTGTTTCTCTCTTCGCTGGGTCTGCTGGCTGCCGGCGTGTCGTGCTCGCTGGACAAATACCCCGAAATGAGTTACCACGAGATGAACTACAGCGACCCCGATGCCGAAAACGACAGCGGAGCACAGTACAAAACCCGTGAAGACATCAAGGCTCAGCTCGACGCTCTTTACAGCGGAATCCGGGGCAACATCCAGGAGAGCGGATACTCCGACCACCTGATATATACCGAAGTGCGGGCCGACAACGCATACGGAGGTACCGCCGGACTCGAACTTTCACAGATCGCCTCCAACACCATGGACGGCAGCAATCCGAACATCGCCCGGGACTGGAACTTCTACATGAACCAGGTCGGAGCCGCAAACCAGGTGATCTGCTTCATCGACGACATCCAGGACCCGAGCCTCTCCGAAGAGGAACGACGTGAGTGGAAGGCCGAAGCGATGTGCTGGAGGGCGTTCATGTGGTACAACATGTCGCGCCTGTGGGGTGAAATCCCCATCGTGAACAGCGTTCCCCCCGCCATCACCTCGGACAATGTCGAAGAGGTATATCCGATGTACTATCCCGGACGCGAAAACCTCGACAAGGTATTCGAAAGCATCCTGGCCGATCTCGAATTCGCCGCAACATACGCCCCGGACGTGGATCCCGCGGACAAGTTCCGGCTCACCAAGGGTTTCGCATACGGCATGCTGGCCCGCGTCTACGCCGAACCCCACATCCAGGACTACGGCAAGGTCGTTCAATACTGCGAGGAGGTCGAAAAACTCAACTACGAACTGACGGAGAATTACGGCGACATGTGGGCCTATGACGACAACGACGCCGTGAGAAACACCTCGGAGTCGATTTTTGAGGTGACATGGACCCGGACCTCCGGAAACTGGGTCTGGATGATGTTCCACCGCAATGCCTACAACCCCGACGACAGCTACACCTGGGCAAAATGGTGCACACCGTCGCGCAACCTGATCGCCGCCTATGAGGCCGAAGGTGATACGGAGCGCTACGAGGCTTCGATCATCTTCGACGAGTGCGCCTGGAGCAACTACTATCCGAGCAACAACTACGCCTTCATGCACAAGTGTCCGACCAACGCGTCGAGCTACATCCTGATGCGGCTGGGCGAAATATACCTGCTCCACGCCGAAGCGCTGGCCTTCCAGGACGACATCGACGGAGCCCTGATCTGGCTGAACAAAATCCGCAAACGCGCAAAACTCCCCGAATACAAGCGCACGGACATCGCATCGGTCGAGGATATGCGCAACAAGGTATTGCACGAACGACGGCTCGAACTGGCCTTCGAAGGTCATCGATTCTTCGATCTGGTCCGCTTCGGAAAGGCGGCGGAGGTCTGCGACGGTGCAAACATCCAGGGGTCGGCTTCGTATGACTCCTACGTCCCGACACGACGCCCGATGTCGCAGGAAACGGTCCTCCTACCCGTACCGACCACCCAGATCGACAACAATCAGAACCTGACCCAGAACCCCGGTTATTAAACCTTCAAACATCCCATTTCGCCATGAAACATCTGAATATATTTACTGGAGCTCTCTTCTTCATCGGCCTGGGCTTCATGTGTTGCAACAACGACTCCGTAGGCAGCGCCGATCCCGAGAACGGCGCCCCGTCACGGCCCGTCGACTCGGACGTGGAGCTCTACGTGACAACCGGACACAAATCCATGCTCTTCAAACAGCTCCCGCTCGATTATTGCGAGAATGACCCCATGTCGCCTTACGAGATCCGGATCGATCCCGATACGCGCTATCAGGAGATCGTCGGATTCGGACCCGCCATCACCGGATCGACGGGATACAACCTCCAGAAAATGACCGCCGAATACCGGGAAAAGATCCTCCGGGAGTGCTTCGACACCGAAGAGGGCCTGGGATTCAGCCTTGTACGCATCTCGATCGGCGGCAGCGACTTCACTCTCGGGGAATACACCTGGTGCGATCAGGAGGGAATCGACTTCTTCGACGTACATCCCTACGACCGCCGCGACGTATTCCCCGTCCTGAAGGAGATCCTGGAGATCAATCCCGACGTGAAGATCATCGGAACTCCCTGGTCGTGTCCCCGCTGGATGAAGGTCGGACTCGACGGCAGCAGCGCCTATAACGGCTGGACCAGCGGCCGGCTCAATCCCGCCTGCTATGAGGATTATGCCGAATATTTCGTGATGTGGATCGAAACGATGGAGACCGAAGGATTCCCGATCTACGCCATCACGGTACAGAACGAACCGCTCAACAAGGGCAACTCCATGTCTCTCTACATGCCGTGGGAGGATCAGGCCGCATTCATCAAGGTCCTCGGTCCGAAAATGCAGGCTCGCGGACTCAAGACCAAAATCCTCTGCTACGACCACAACTACAACTATGACAACGTGGCCGGGCAGGAGAATTATGTCGTCAAACTCTTCGGCGACCAGGAGGCTGCACAGTGGATTGCCGGGTCGGCCTGGCACAACTACGGCGGAAACGTCAGCGAACTCGACAACATCCGGACGCTCTTCCCGCAGAAGGAGATCTATTTCACCGAAGCATCGATCGGTTCGTGGGGATACAACTTCTCCAACAATACCCTCGGCGAGTTCGAAAGCATCTTCCTCGGAACGATGTCGCGCGGCGGACGAGGTGTCACGCTCTGGAACCTGATGCTCGACGAAAACGGTGCCCCGAACCGCCCGGGCGGCTGCCAGACCTGCTTCGGCGTGGTGGACATCTCCTCGAAGAACTACGCCTACGAGTCGATCGAACGGAACAGTCAGTACTACGACCTGGCACACTGCTCGAAGGTCATCAAACAGGGCGCCGTGCGCATCGCCACGAACGACACGGAGATCACCGACGTAAAGTACATGGCCTTCGAAAACCCCGACGGTTCCTATGCCTTCGTGGCTGTCAACCGCGGCAGCGACAGCCGGAAACTGACCATCAACGACGGCATCCGTCACTTCTCCTACGATCTCCCGGGCAATGCGATCGCATCGTTCCGCTGGGGAAAAACCGAATAACCACCCCTTAACGATTTGCAAGATGAAAACATTCCTGAGATACATCTGGTGGGGACTCCTGGCCGGGACCGCAATCTCGTGCAGCAAAGACCCCGAATTCGAAACCACCGACGTGGGTCCGGTCATGGAGAAGATCGCACTCGACGAACGGGCCTCGATGGGCGACATCATCACCTATGAATTCCGCCTCTCCGACCCCCTGCCGCTCTCGACTCTCGAGGCCGAACTCTATTTCGACAACGACCTCGTAGCCTCGCGCTCGCTCCGCGTCAAAACCAACGGAACATACCGGGACACGTTATCCGTGCCCTTCTACAAGGAGATCCCGGACGGCCGGGCAACACTCCTGGTCACGGGACGCAACATCCGCTTCGGCGAAACCCGACAAAGCTACAAGGTCGAGGTCGTGCGTCCGGATTTCGACCACCTGACCTTTGTCATGGAGGAGGCCGAGTACCGCATGGAACGCATCGCCGAGTATGAATATGCCGTTACGGCCGACTTCCCGCAGAAGGCCAAGGGATACATCGAAACTCCGGCCTTCGAGAGCGGCCGCTCCATCACCTTCGGCTGGGACGTCAACCAGGTGATTGCCGGAAGTACGACCGAAATCCCCTTCTCGCAATCAAACGCCGGAGAGTACACGATCTCGTTCAACACAAAGACCTTTGCGGCTTCGCCCTTCACCAAGCTACTCTTCAACGGCGAAGAGATGACCATGGTCGACAACGACAACTATGCGGTCGTGACCATGCTCACGCAGGGACTCGAATACGAACTCTCGGGAATTCCCGACTTCCTCACATGGGATGTAGACTGCGACTTCTTCGAACGCAAGGACGACTCCCGGCCCGAACTGCTGACCTTCCTGCCGATGTCCGGACAGTACAAGGTAACGGCCAACTTCAAGCACAACTACCTGAAAATCGAAGCCATGAAGTCCGCAACGGAGCTGGCCGTACTCAACGGCGACGGTTCGGGTGCGGTATGGGCCATCGGCGGCACGTCGGTGGGCAAGCCCTCGCTGAGAAACGCCTTCGACTGGAAACCCGAAAGCGGTGGTCTGTGTCTGGCGCGCGTCGGTTCGACAAGATACCAGCTGACTCTGGTCGGAGGCATCTCGATCGACACGAAGTCCGTAGACTTCAAGTTCTTCCATCAGAAAACCTGGGGCGGGGAATTCGGTGGCGGGAAAATCACCTCTACGAGCGATCTGTTCGTGGCCGGAGAAACGGACGGCAACATCAGACTGGCAACCGGAAAGACTCTCACCGCGGGCAACATCTACCGCTTCACGCTCGACGTCACACCCGACGCATCCGACACGAAACTGTCGACAGCCGTACTCTCCGTCGAGGAGATCGAAGGCGAACTGCCGGCTGCCGACATCCGGGTCAACGGTCAGGCCATGACGCAGACCGATCTGGACAACTATTCGATCGATCTGGATCTCGTGCAGGGAGAGGAGATTCTCTTCTCGGGGGCTGACATGTTCGACCCCGTGTGGTGCAATCCCGACTTCTTCGATGACGTGTCGCAGACTCCGCGGCTGGTTCCCGTAAGCGGCAAGTACCGAATCACGGTGAACCGGGCCTCGCAGATCGTCGACGCCCTGGTGCTCAAGGCCGACGGATCGGGATTGGCAACGCTTTCGGACGACGGACACGGCGCCATCTACTACATCGGGTACGGAATCGGTTCGCCGGCCGCGGCAAATGAACCCGCCTGGACCACCGAAAAGGGGATCTGTATCCCGGAGTATGCCCCGCAGATCTACAAGATCACGGCGCAGGCCGGACAGAAGGGTAGTACGGTGCCCGGACAGCGCTTCCGCGTGAGCGAATGGAGCGGCAAGTTCTTCAAGGGACGCAACTGGGACGGAATCACCCCGATGACCCTGGCACCCGGGACCGAAGAGTTCCTGTGGATTAATCCGAATGGCAATAATCTGGAGATCAATCCGGAAATCACGCTCGAAGAGGGGGCTACCTATGAACTTACGGTCGACGTGACGAACGGAAATAACAATCCAATTATTATCTTTGTCAAAAAATAATCCGAACAAAAAACAGGGAGTGCGCCGCAAGGTGCACTCCCTCTTCGGCAAACCTCAAAAAAAATACGCATGAAAACTATCTGTTGTGCCCTTTCGGCATGGGTCGGTCTGATCGCCGCGGTGTCGTGTTCGGGGCCTGCGTCCCGGGAAGGGACGCTCCCGGTCTACCGGGACGAGACGCGCCCGATCGAAGAACGGGTCGAAGACGCCTTGAGCCGTATGACACTCGAGGAAAAGGTGGCCGTACTGCATGCCCAGTCGAAATTCTCGTCTGCAGGCGTTCCGCGACTGGGGATTCCCGAATTGTGGTGTACGGACGGACCCCACGGAATCCGCCCCGAGGTGCTGTGGGACGAGTGGGACCAGGCCGGCTGGACGAACGACTCCTGTACGGCATTCCCCGCCCTGACCTGTCTGGCCGCAACCTGGAATCCCGAAATGGCGGCTCTCTACGGCAAGTCGATCGGAGAGGAGGCCCGCTACCGTGAAAAGGACGTCCTGCTGGGACCCGGAGTGAACATCTACCGCTCGCCGCTCAACGGACGAAACTTCGAATACATGGGTGAAGATCCCTATCTGGCGGTGCGGATGGTCGTACCCTACGTGCAGGGGGTTCAGCAGAATGGCGTGGCGGCCTGCGTGAAGCACTTCGCCCTGAACAACCAGGAGACGCGGCGCCACGGCGTGAATGTCGTAGTGGAGGACCGGGCCCTGCGCGAAATCTACCTGCCGGCTTTCCGGGCCGCAGTCGTGGAGGGGGGTGCCTGGGCCGTGATGGGGGCCTACAACAAATACCGCGGCGAGTACTGCTGCCACAACGATTACCTGCTGAACGGAATCCTGAAAGGTGAATGGAACTTCGACGGCGCGGTCATCTCCGACTGGGGTGGAACGCACGACACCAAGCAGGCTATCGAAAACGGACTGGACCTGGAATACGGATCGTGGACAAACGGGCTCAACCAGGGTTCGAGCAACGCCTACGACAACTATTACCTGGCAAACCCCTATCTGGAGCTGCTGCGTCGCGGAGAGGCCGATACGGCAACCCTCGACAACAAAGTCAGACGGGTGCTCCGCCTGATCTTCCGTACGGCAATGAACACGCAAAAACCATTCGGCTCGCTCAACAGTCCGGAACACCTGGCGGCGGCACGCCGGATCGCCGGGGAAGGAATGGTGCTGCTCAAGAACGACGCTGAAACGCTGCCGTTCGATCCCGCATCGATGAAGAAACTGCTCGTGGTCGGAGAGAATGCCGTGAAGATGATGACCGTGGGCGGAGGTTCGTCGTCGCTCAAGGTCCGCCACGAATGCACGCCTCTGGAAGGGATCCGTGCGGCGGCTGAACCGACGTGCGAGGTCCTCTTCGAACGGGGTTACGTGGGAGACGTGACGGGCTCCTACAACGGCGTGAAAACAGGTCAGGACCTCACCGAATCACGGTCGGCCGAACAGTTGATCGCCGATGCCGTGGCGGCGGCCCGCGAAGCCGACGGGGTGATCTTCATCGGTGGCCTGAACAAGAGCGAGTTCCAGGATTGCGAAGGGGCGGACCGCCGGGAATACGGCTTGCCCTATGCGCAGGACCGGGTGATCGAGGCTCTGGCAGAGGCGAATCCGCGGCTGGCGGTGGTCCTGGTCTCGGGAAATGCCGTGGCAATGCCGTGGATCGGACGGGTTCCGGCCGTCGTCGAGGCCTGGTTCTCGGGGTCGGAAGCCGGAAATGCCCTGGCTGACGTGCTCTTCGGCAAGGTGAACCCTTCGGGCAAGCTGCCCTTCACCTTCCCCGTGCGGCTGGAGGACAATGCGGCGCATGCGCTGGGCGAATTCCCGGGAGGAGACTCCGTACGCTACAACGAAGGTATCTTCGTCGGATACCGCTGGCACGAAATCCGGGAAATCGAACCGTTGTTCCCATTCGGTCACGGACTGAGCTATACGACCTTCGACTATTCGAATCTCCGGCTTTCGTCCGATCGGATGACCGCCGACGGTACGATCTCCCTCCAGGTCGATGTAACCAATACGGGATCGCGGCCGGGTGCCGAAGTCGTACAGCTTTATATCGGTGACGAAGAGTCGCTTTCCGAACGCCCGATCAAGGAGTTGAAGGGATTCGAAAAGGTTTTCCTGAATCCCGGAGAGACCCGGAGCGTCACCATGACGATCGACACCGATGCCCTGAAGTTCTACGACGATCGGGAACACCGCTGGGTGGCTGAACCGGGAGAATTCTCGGTCCACGTCGGAGCCTCGTCGGCCGACATCCGTCTGACCGGAAGTTTTACTCTCAGGTAATCCACTGAAAATGAATGCTTCCGCATGTTATGCGAAGGGTGTAAAACCCTTCGCCAGGGTGTTTTTTGTCCTGTGTCTCGCGGTGGCGATGCCTCTGCTACCGCTTTCGGCCGATGCCGGAAATCCGTGCCGCCTGCTGGTGAACCGGGACAACCCCGGACGGATCTACGAGGGAATCGGGGCCCTGAGTGCCGGAGCCTCGACCCGGCTGCTGCCCGACTATCCCGAACCCTACCGCTCGCAGGTGCTCGACTACCTCTTCAAGCCCCAATACGGAGCGTCGCTCAACCATCTGAAGGTGGAGATCGGCGGCGACGTCAACTCGACCTGCGGCACGGAACCCTCCCATCGCCGGAACCGAGACGAACAGCCCGATTTCACACGAGGCTACGAATGGTGGTTGATGCGCGAGGCAAAGCGTCGCAACCCCTCGATCACCCTCGACATCCTGCAATGGGGTGCACCCGGATGGATCGGAAACGGCAGGTTCTATTCGCAGGACAATGCGGATTTCGTGGCCGAATTCATCCGGGGTGCCGATTCGGTCCACGGGCTGAAGATCGACTATGCGGGGATCTGGAACGAGACGCCCTACGATACGGAGTACATCAAGACCCTGGCGTCGACGTTCCGCCGCAAGGGGATTGCGACGAAGATCGTGGCGGCGGACGAGGTATGTGCCTGGAGCGTCGCCGACCGAATGCGCGAGGATGCCGAACTGATGGATGCCGTCGATGTGATCGGAACGCACTATCCGCCGCAGGGTAGTACGAAAAATGCCCTGATGACCGGCAAACCGCTGTGGGCCAGCGAGGAGGGGGCCACAATGCCCGACCGTTGGGAGGCTGCCAAGCATCTGATCCGCCGCTTCAACCGCGGTTATACCGAGGGAAAGATCGTCCGGCAGGTGGTCTGGAGTGTCGTCGGGGCCTATTACGACCTGCTGCCCGTCCCCGAGTCGGGGCTGCTCAATGCCCGGACGCCGTGGTCGGGAGCCTACGAACTGAAACCCGCCCTGTGGACCGTGGCACATTACACGCAGTTCGCACGGCCCGGATGGATCTACTGCGAATCGGCTTCGCGCTACGATGCGTCCGAACAAATAAGCTATGTGACGCTCTACGACCCGCAGGGGGACGACTTTTCGGTCGTTCTGGAGACGGTCGACGCCGAGACACCCCGCCAGCTGGAACTGGAGATCGGACGGGGACTTGCCGACGAAGTGCTGTACGTGTGGCGGACCAACCGCACGGCCTCGTTCGAGCAAATCGCCACGCTGCATCCCGCAGACGGCCGGGTCTCGTTCGAAGCTCAGCCGGGATCGATCTACACGCTGACAACCACCACCGGTCAGCGAAAGGGCGACGAAACGCTCCAGAGGGCAGCTGCACGGCCCTTCCCGTTCCCGTATCGTGACGATTTCGAAGACAGCGAACCGCAGCATCAGCCGCGCTACCTGAGCGATCAGTCGGGCGTTTTCGAGGTCGTGGAACTGTCCGGTCGGGGGAATGTGCTGAAGCAGGCGATTCCGCAGCGCGGCATCGAGTGGCTCTACCATGTCAATCCCGATCCGCACACCCTGGTCGGCGACCGGGCGTGGCGCGACTATGCCGTACGGGTCGATGTGCTGCTGCCCGACCATACCGCATCGGCTCTGGTGATGGGGCGGGTGGGGGCCATGTACCAGCATACCCGCACCCTCCCGAACGGATACTGGCTGCGGCTCCATGCCGACGGCCGCTGGGAACTGGGCAAGACGGAAGCGTCGCTGCTCAACGGACATCTCGACTTCAAGAACGACTGGCCGGAACTGTATGCCCGGTTTACGGACCGGGACCAGTGTCTGCATCTGTCGTATGATGAGCTGCAGGCCCTGCCCGAGGGGAGGAAGGAGAAGCTGCGCAAACTCTTCGACCGGATGGCGGAGGAGTCCGATCCGGAAAACCTCTTCCTCGAAGCTCTCATCTTCGGAATGTACGACCTGCGGCGCGACGGAACGCTGGCACGCGGACAGGTCTCCGTGCAACCCGGAGGCTGGATCTCGTTGGAACTGCGCTTCTCGGGAGACCGCATCGAGGCCCTTGCCGGCGGAAAGCGGCTCGTAGAACTGCATGACAACTCGTTTGCCGCGGGAATGGCCGGAATCGGGTGCAGTTACGATCCCGTATGTTTTGACAATCTGATGATCTCGCCGTTATGAAATACCTTGTGTTATGGCTGGGACTGTTGCTCGGCCCGTCGCTTTGGGCGAAACCTTCGCCGCAGAAAGAGCGCGAAATCTGGGTGGAATCCCTGACGCGGATCTCCGCTCCCGTGCTTGAAAACCTCAGCCGCGGAACGCTCCGGCAGCAGATGCCGCTGGAATTCCGCTACCGGCAGGACAGTGCCCGGCTGTCCGACGTGATGGTCCTCGAATGCTTCGGCAGGGTCATGTACGGCATCTGCCCCTGGCTGGAACTCGGCCCCGACAACTCGAAGGAGGGGCGTCTGCGTGCCCGCTACATCGATCTGGCAGTCCGTTCGCTGGAGCAGATCCTCGATCCGGAATCGCCCGACTATGCCAATTTCCGGAATCACCATCAGCCGCTGGTCGATGCTGCACTGCTCGTCCAGGGGCTGATCCGAGCCCCGGAGCAGGTCTGGGGGCGGATCGACGAACAAACCCGTCAACGGCTCTATGCCGAATTGCGCGAGTGTGTCAGAATCGAACCCTACGTCAACAACTGGCTCCTGTTCCCGGCCCTCATCGAGGCATTCCTGCTCGACAAGACCGGAACGGGAAATCTGAAGACCATCGAATTCGGTCTCAAAAAACACATCGAGTGGTACAAAGGCGATGCGTGGTACGGCGACGGAAAGGATTTTCACTACGACTACTACAACAGCATCATGATCCATCCGCTGCTCTACGACATTCTGACGATCCTCTGCCGGCACGACCTTGGGGACAACGACTTCCTGCAGGAGGAGACACGGCGCTTCGGACGCCATGCCGCCCAACTGGAACGCATGATCAGCCCCGAAGGGACCTACCCGGTGATCGGGCGGTCGCTGGCCTATCGGTTCGGGGTGCTCAATGCCCTTTCACGGGCCTCGCTATTGGGAATTCTGCCCGAATACCCGGCTCCGGCCCAGGTGCGCTGTGCCCTGACGGCTGTCATTTCAAGACAACTCGACCGCCGCGAGAATTTCCGGAACGGATGGTTGCAGCTGGGATTCTGCGGCCACCAGCCCGAAATTGCCGAGGGTTATATCTCCACGGCCAGCCTCTATTTCTGTACGTCGCTCTTTGCGGCGCTGGGACTTCCCCCCGAAAGTGACTTCTGGAGCGACCCTTGCCAGCCCTGGACCTCGGTCCGGGCGTGGGGCGGAGCCCCGCTGCGGATCGACCGTTCGATGACCCACAACTGAATCCCTGACAAATCACATGACACGAAAAAATCTGTTTGCAGGAGTGCTTTTGACGCTGCTCCTCACCGGTGTGGCCCGGGCGCAGACCGAAGAACCGCTCGAAGCGATGATCGAACGGGCGCTCGGAAGGGCCCGCAGCCAGGCCCTGCTGATGGCCCGAGAACTCGAACCTCGGGACGGTCGGCTCCCGAAAAGCCTCGACGACGACGGCAAGCTGGTGACCTCGGATCCCGGATGGTGGTGTTCGGGATTTTTCCCCGGCGTACTGTGGTATCTGTATGAGGATTCGGGAGACGAACAGATTGCGGCGTATGCCGACAGGTTCACGCGGCGGCTGGAAAAGGTACAGTACATCACCGACAACCACGACGTAGGATTCATGCTCGGGTGCAGTTACGGCCATGCCTGGCGGCTGAAAGGACTTCCGGAGTACCGGCAGGTGCTGCTGAACGGAGCCGCGTCGCTGGCCACACGCTACGATCCCCGCATCGGGCTGATCCGTTCGTGGGACTTCAACCGCGACCGCTGGAACTATCCGGTCATCATCGACAACATGATGAACCTCGAACTGCTGGTATGGGCCTCGCGGACGTCGGGTGACGGCCGTTTCCGGCGCATCGCCGTACATCATGCCGACAAGACGCTGAAGAACCATTTCCGGAACGATGCCTCGTGTTACCATGTCGTGTCGTACGATGTACGCGGGCGGGTCGAGAAACGCGAGACGTGGCAGGGGCTGCACGACGAATCGGCCTGGAGCCGCGGACAGGGTTGGGCGCTGTACGGTTTTACCTGCATGTACCGTGAAACCGGACTGCGGCGTTACCTGCGCCAGGCGGTGCGTGTGGCCGACTACCTGCTCGGCCATCCGGCCATGCCGTCCGACGGAATTCCGCCCTGGGATCTCGACGTCGAGGATCCGCAGACGGCCCTGCGCGACGCCTCGGCCGCAGCCGTCATCGCATCGGCTCTGATCGAATTGAGCGGCCATGTCGATGCGGAGCACGGTTCCCGGTATCTGGCCTTTGCCGAAAAACAGCTGCGGAGTCTCTCGTCGGAGCGGTATCTGGCGGCACCGGGCACATGTTCCGGATTTATCCTGAAACACAGCGTGGGCTTCTTCGCCCAGCACTCCGAGGTCGACAAGCCGTTGACCTATGCGGATTACTACTACATCGAAGCCCTGCTGCGCATGAAGAGGCGGCTGATGCGTTGATCCGTCTCCAGCCTCCCTTGATACGAACGCAGGTCCCGGAAATCCGGGACCTGCGTCTGTTTTCGGATGGAAAGGGAGGTAGAGTCAGAAGCGCAGCACAAGGGGCTTCCCGGCTGTCAGCGCAACCGGCTTCCGCACACCGTTTACGAGGAGTTCGACCGGCTGTCCGACCGGCGAGCGGAGCTCCAGCCGCGTGACCTTTCCCGCCTTCCATGCGGCATCGACCGTAATGTCGCCCGGGGCCTTGATTCCCCGGAACGAACCCTCGGACCACGCCTCCGGCAGGGCCGGCAGCAGGTGGATGGATCCGTCGTAGCTCTGCAACAGCATCTCGATGACGCCCGATGCCGCACCGAAATTACCGTCGATCTGGAAGGGTGGATGGGCATTGAAGAGGTTCGGGCAGGTACCGCCCCGGTTGTGGCGTCCCGTACCGTCGTCATAGGGCGCCACGTAGCGCAGCAGCCGGCGATACATCCGGTAGGCGTGTTCTCCGTCGAGCAGCCGGGCCCAAAGGTTGATCCGCCAGCCCATCGCCCAACCCGTCGATTCGTCGGTGCGGAGCTCAAGCGTTCGGCGGCAGGCCTCGGCCAGCTCCGGAGTCCGCACGGGGGAGATTTGCGATCCCGGGAAGAGCCCGAACAGGTGGGTCGTATGGCGGTGGGTGGGTTCGTCATCCTCCCAGTCGTGGTACCACTCCTGCAGGTTGCCCTTCTTCCCGATCCGGTAGGGGCGCAGATGCTCCATCACGCCGCGGACCTCCTCACGGTAGGTCGAATCGCAGCCAAGCACCTCCGAAGCCCGGATATACTGGCCCATCAGTTCGCGGATCATCGCCAGATCGCCCGTCGCACCGTAGAGCGTAGCTCCGCGGAAACCCGTATCGGAGATATAGGTGTTCTCGGGCGAAGTCGACGGCGAGGTGATCCAGTACCCCTCGCGGTCCTTTACGACCCAGTCCATGCAGAAGTCGACGGCACCCTTCATCAACGGATAACCCCGCTCCCGGAGGAATGTCGTATCGAGCGTATAGCGGTAATGCTCCCAAAGGTGCGTGGAGAGCCAGACTCCGCCCAGATACCAGTTGACCCAGCAGGGACGGCCCTCGCCGTAGTTCCCGGCAGGATGGGTCATGGCCCAGATGTCGCTGTTGTGGCACAGCACCCAGCCTCGTGTCCCGAAGAAATCCCGGGCCGTGACAGAACCCTTGCGGGCCACATTGGCTATGAAACCCATCAGCGGTTCGTGCATCTCCGACAGACCGCTCTTCTCGGCCAGCCAGTAGTTTTCCGGAAGGTTGATGTTGATCGTGTAGTTGCTGCGCCAGGGCGGTTCCATGTAGGGATTCCAGATTCCCTGCAAGTTGGCAGGCACACCCTCCGTGCGCGAAGAACTGATCAGCAGGTAGCGGCCGAACTGCACGTGAAGCCGTTCCAGATAGGGATCCGCAACGCCGGTCTCGTAGCGTTCGAGACGTTCATCGGTCGGCAGATCAGAGGCAGAATCTTCGCCCAGTTGAAGGTCGAACCGCCCGAAAAGCGCCCGGTAATCCGCCGTGTGGCGCCGAAGCAGGTCGGCATAACTTCGCGTCCGGGCCGCGGAGAGCTGCTCCTCGGCCTGTGCAAGGCAGTCGACCCCCTCCGCGGCAGGATCCTGGTCGAAGCCGTGGAAACTGGTGGCTACCGACACGAGAACAACGGCCTCGCAGGCTTCACGGACCCCGATGCCGTTGCCGTCGGCGACCCTCCGGCCATCGGTCGCAACAACCTCGCAGACGGTGGCAAAGCGAATGCCGCGATCCGCAGAGAAGTCCGCATCGTCGTGACGTCCCCCCGCATAGTCGGAACGATCGCCGGCCGGTGCGACTCCGAAAGCAAGAAGTCGACCGTTCCCGGTGCGGATGCGATGCTTGAGCTGGCTCCCGAACCCGAGGTCGAAGGAGAGACCGCGGGGTCGGTCGGACTTCAACCGGATGACCAGGACCCGGTCGGGATGCGACGTGAAATACTCGCGCTCGCAGGTCATCGCTCCGCTCCTGAAGCGGGTCGTCGCCACGGCGCGTTCGAGCGAAAGATCCCGGCAGTACTCCGCAGGGGGCTCTCCGACTGACTCCGAACGGATATAAAGAGTCCCCAGCGGTGCGTAGGACTCGGAGTAGGGGCCTTGCAGAAAGTGTTGCAGGGCCTCGGCCACGTCGTAGCGCTCCTTGTCAAGGGCCGCGCGGATGAGCGGCACAACCTGGTGTCCGGAGGTTGTCCGGCACGTGGAGGGGGTACCGGTCCACAGAGTCGCATCGTTCAGATAGATGCTGTCAACGGCCGCACCACCGAAAACCGAGGCGCCAAGACGCCCGTTTCCCAGGACCAGACTCTCCTCGAAAACCGTAGCCGGTTGTCGGTACCACAATCGCAACTCCGGAGGGGCGGCGAGCGCCGAACCCGTCCAACACGACAGCATCAGCAGGATGCCCGTTTTCAGTTTTCCATTCATTCTGTTCTTCATTTGAGGTTAAGTGCTGCAAATACCCCGGAAGGGGTGAGACTAAATTACGACGAATGGAAGACAAAACGTGACTCTCGGAGCGTTTTTGTAAGTGCGGAATTCCGGGTTGCATTAATAATCAACACATTGCAACCAGACCGGGAGATTTTTTTGTAACTCCGG
>CALUIG010000024.1 GCA_944320625.1 uncultured Alistipes sp. | reverse complement strand
TTTTTGGGGCCGAGCGTTTTCCCGGGGACCGGGCGTTTTTGGGGGAGGCCGAGCCTTTTTAAGGGATCGGGAGTTTCCCAGGACAGGACTTTTCGAGTTCAGACGCTTCTCGGAGCCCGGAACGTGCCTTGCCGACCGGCGGATCGATCCGACCGTTCGGAGGCGGTAAAGAAGTTTTTTTGAATTTGGATAATACAGAGAATTCGGATATATGACAGACGATTTGATGTCGGAGCTCAGGGTTCAGAGCGAAAGCAAGTCGATCATTACGGTGGTTGGAGTTGGTGGCGCCGGCGGTAATGCCGTGAATCACATGTGGAACCTCGGAATCCGGGGTGTGAAGTTCATGGTGTGCAATACCGACCAGCAGGCGCTGGACAAGAGCCCCGTTGAGCGTAAGATCTGCCTGGGCGACGATGGCCTCGGCGCGGGAAACGATGCGGAGGTCGGACGGCAGAAGGCCGTCGAGACGCTTCCGGAGATCCGTCAGGCACTTGAGGAGGCCGGGGCGAAGATGTTGTTCATTACGGCGGGTATGGGCGGCGGTACCGGTACGGGAGCATCTCCCGTGATTGCGAAACTGGCCCGGGAGATGGAGTTGCTGACGGTGGCGATCGTCACCTCTCCGCTTCTTCTGGAGGGCCGCGAGCGTTACGAACAGGCGTTGCGCGGCATCGAAGAGTTGCGCAAGTACGTGGATTCGCTGCTGATCATCAACAACGAGAATATTCTGGAGATCTATGGCCGTCTCTCCGTGGGACAGGCCTTTGGCAAGGCCGATGACATCCTGGCTTCGGCGGCAAAGGGTATTGCGGAGATCATCACCGTGGAGAGCGATCTGGTGAACGTGGACTTCTCGGATGTTTCGAAGGTGATGCGCAACAGCGGCCGGGCCCACATGGCCGTGGCTACGGCCGAGGGCGACAATCGCGCCGAGGCGGTTGCCGAGTCGTCGCTGCATTCGCCGCTGCTGGATCACAACCTGATTTCGGGCGCGAAGAACATCCTGCTGAACATTTCGGTATCGAATCCCGATTCCCTGATGTACGAGGAGGTCGTGCAGATCCTGGCCTGCATCCAGTCGCATGCGAGTGTACAGGATGCGAACGGGTCCCTGCTCAGTGCGAACATCATCTGGGGAACGAGTGTAAAGCCGCAGTTGGGCAATGCGATCGAACTGGTTGTGGTTGCCACGGGCTTCGAAGGGGGCGGTTCGGGCAAGAGCAAGTCGCCGATCGGCACCTTGTCACACGGTGGTGAGACGCCGGCCGCTCCGGAGGCGGATTCGATTCCTCCGGTGCTGGAGCCGATCAAGCCGGTTGTTCCGAAGCCGGTAGTCCGCCGTCCGGAACAGGTGGTGCTGGGCGCGAAGCCGACCCGTTACAGCAATATCGATACGATGCTTGCGAAGCCGGCCTACCAGACCCGGAATTCGAAATTCATCGTCCAGATGCCCGGAGGGCGCAAGGAGGTCCTGAAAGAGGATGCTGCGGATACGTCGTCGCGGCCCGGAGGTGCGAAGGGCGGTTCACTGTTCGACTAACCAATACTTGACGATTTGGAAGAGACTCACTCCTGGATTGCTTTCCACGGATTTACGCCTCATATCGGGGTTTTGTGTGCGGTGACGCTCTGTCTGCTGTGCATTTCGGCCTTGGTTTCGGGTGCGGAGACTTCGTTTTTTTCGCTTTCGCACAATGACATCCGCCGTTTGCAGGAGAGCCGGAGCGGTCGTGCCGCGGCGGTGCTTCGTCTGCTGACGGATGTCGATCTGCTGCTGGCGACCATCCTGGTGATCAACAATCTGGTCAACATCTGCATTGTCATCCTCACGGCGGGGATCATCGATTCGTTGTTTACGTTCCTGCGTTTCGAGTTCCTCTTCAAGACGGTGCTTGTGACGTTCCTGCTGCTGCTCTTCGGGGAGATCATGCCGAAGGTTCTGGCTCAGACCATTCCGGTGCGGTTTGCGCAGCTGGTGGCCCGTCCGCTGGTGGTATTGCGCTGGATTTTCTACCCGCTGTCGTATATCCTGGTCCGCACGAGCAGCCGCATCAGCGAAAAGGCGGCGCACAAGAGCGAGATCTCGCTCGACGAACTGGCCGATGCCGTGGATATGACGCAGAATACGAGCCCCGAGGAGCACGTGATGCTTTCGGGGATTGTGAATTTCGTCAATACCGAGGTCCAGGAGATCATGAAGCCGCGGGTAGACATGACGGCGCTCGACATTACGGACGATTACGACCATGTGAAGCGTACGATCATCGAATCGGGATTTTCGCGCATTCCGGTCTATGAAGAGGATATGGACAACATCCGGGGAACGCTCTACGTGAAGGATCTGCTTCCGTACATCAACAACGGACCGGATTTTGGCTGGCAGCAACTGATGCGCAAGCCCTATTTCGTCCCGGAGCACAAGAAGATCAACGACCTGCTGGCCGATTTCCAGACGAACAAGGTGCATATGGCGATCGTAGTCGACGAGTATGGATCGACGTTGGGTCTGGTGTCGCTGGAGGACATCATCGAGGAGATCGTGGGTGAGATCTCGGACGAGAGCGACAACGAGGAGAACTTCTATACGCGTCTGGATGCCAAGAGCTACCTCTTCGAAGGGAAGACGCACCTGGGGGATTTTGAACGGATCCTGGAGCTGGACGAGGGGACCTTCTCGGATGTGAAGGGTGAGGCCGAGACGCTTGCGGGCCTGATGCTGGAGTTGAAGCGGGACTTTCCGCGCAAGGGTGACATCTTCACGGCCCACGAGATCCGCTTCACGGTTCAGGAGATGGAGGGGCACCGGATCGACAAGATCCGTGTCGATCTCCCATGATTCCCCGTCTGTTCATAGAGCCGTTGCAGGAGCTGGACGAGGCCGCGTGCTGGGCGACGGCCGAAGAACTGGTCCGGGCGGTATCGTTCTCCGGAGAACGCCGCCGTCGGGAGTTCCTGACGTGGCGGGCGATCGTCCGCCGGGAGTTGGGTCGCCATCTCCGGATCGAATACAACGAACTCGGCGCTCCGGTACTTCCCGACGGGGAGGCCTTCCTTTCGGTTGCGCATTGTGAGAGACGGGTGGCCGTCATTCTCTCCCCGTGGCGCTGTGCCGTGGACATCGAGCCTGCCGACCGTGATTTTTCCCGAGTCGTGGAGCGTATCCAAACCCCTTCCGAACTCCTCCTTTCCTCCGATCCGCTCTGGCCGGGTTTTGTCTGGTGTGCGAAGGAGACCCTTTATAAATATGCCGGATGCCGGGGCCTCGATTTTCGGGAGGATCTTCGCATCGTCTCGGCAGATCTTGCTGCCGGAAGAATAACCGGCCGCATCGGTGCCGGAACCACCCTCGAACTTGAGGCACGTTGCATGGACGGTTGCCTGGTAACCTCACTCTTTTGATCGGGCCCGTTCCGGTTTGCCCTTTGAGATCTGCTGCCGCTGTCAGTCCGTTATCCGGACCCTTTCTGGATAATCCCCGAAAAGATTCTTGTGATGGAGATCGTAGCACCCCAACTGCCGCCTGAAACGGATCGGATTGCCGACCCCGACCGGCTTTTCACCTCGGAGGAGATTGAGGAGGCCGCCTTCCGGGCGGCTGATTTCTCGTCACTGCGACGGGAACACCTCTCGATTCGGAACAGCCGCTTTTCGGGGTGTGTATTTGCGGGAGGAAGAGTGGCGCAGGCGCAATTCTCGGATATTCTCTTCCGGAACTGTGACTTTTCGAATGCCGATTTCCAGGGGTGCAGTCTCCACCGGGTCCGGTTCGTGGATTGCAGGCTCTCGGGCACGAACCTTTCCGAAACGACAGGCCATCATCTGCTTTTCGACCGTTGTAAGGGGGATTATGTGAATTTTTCCTTTTCGCGCTTTCGGGCGGTATGCTTTTCCGGCTCGAGACTGCACGGTTCGGTCTTCAGCGATTGCCGTTTCGAACACACCGAATTCACGGCTTGTGACCTTTCTCAGGCTGAATTTTTCGGTACACGCCTTCGTGGTATTTCGTTTTCCGATTCCGAGATTCGAGGGCTCCGAGTCCGTGAAATCGCCTCTTTTGAACTTAATGGTTTGAAAATAAACGCATTGCAAGCTGTCGATCTGGCGCGTCTGTTGGGTGTGGAGATCGAAGAATGAGGTATTCTTCAAAAAATTTACATATTTTGTAAAAAATCTTAATAAAATATTTGGAACTTTGGTTTTGGTGCTTTACCTTTGCCCCCGTCTTAGATGATAAAATATTTTAATATTTATTTAAAATTATTTACTATGAAGGCAAGAATTGGAGAGTGGGTACGCACCGCTCTGGTTATGTTGGGTGAGAGCATCAAATACCGTACGATGTAAACCCTTTTAAAACAAGAACTTAAAACTTAAAGCTAATAAACGGGAACAGCCCGGCTCAAAAGAGCCGGGCTGCTTCCGTTTATGAGGGTTCTGTGTTTTCGTTGTCTTTACAGCCGGAAATGGGGGCTGGAGGCGTCTATTTCCATCCGAGTTTTTTCCGGATCTCCTTCGGTACGGCGTTTTTGTTGACCATGATGGACATGGTCTTGTATTCGACAAAGGGACGCGAGAAATACCAGAATCCGTCGTAGGGCGGAACGAGATCCCAGGAGTTCTGCACCTTGAAGTATCGGTTTCCGTTCTGGTCCGTGGCCGTACCTACGATGACCATTCCGTGATCGTCGGTGGTTTCGTAGTTGTCGAAGGCCTCCTGCCGCATCTGCTGGTCGATCTGACGCTCCTTACCGGGTTTGTCGAACTTGTAGAGGGCAGCCTCTTTCTCCTTTTCCGTCAGTTTTCCCCACTTTTCGGCCTCTGTTCCGCTCATTCCCTCGAGGTTGGCCTCGGGGATGATGCCGATTCCCTTGGTGCGGCTGAATCCCTTTTCGCTGACATCGGTGCCCCAGGCTACGGTATAACCGTTTTCAAGGGCGTAGTCGATGGTCTGCATCAGTTCGTCGAGGGGCACGTTCCAGACCGAGGCCCACATCCAGTTGTCGGGGACCTCGATGATGAAGGGCGCGTAGAAGGGGTGGTGCGTGAAGGAGGAGAGGTCGACATAGTCGTCCATGTCGATCGGGAGCGATTCGGCGAACGAATGGGGCGTGTACTCCTTTCCTTCGTAGGTGAAAGTTTCGGGCATGGGGCCGAAATAGGCATCGAGGATGGCGTCGAAGCCGCGTTTCCAGGCGGTAGAGAGGGTTTTCGAACCTCCGGATGCTTGAATCACGGCATCAAGATAGGCCTTCAGTACGTCCGATATTTCGTGGAAATCGGGTTTGTCGGTTCCGTAGTTGAGTCCGGGATAGACCTCGAAGGGGACAATTCCGTGCTGTTTGATTCCTTCGGTGACGTCATGCGAGGCACCGCCTTCGGCAAAGTTGAGCTCTCCGTGCAGGCGGACGTACTTGACGGCCTTGTCCATGAACGAATGGCGTACGATCCACATTTCGGAGAGATGGATTTCGGGACCTCCGGCGCGGAGAATCTCGCTTTCGAGCATCGTCATCGTGGAGTAGCACCAGCAGGTTCCGCTGCGGTTCTGGTTCTTGACCGGGGTCGAGCGGATGATCTTGCCGTCGGTAAAGCGGTATCCTTCGGTCGAATCGGGATTCTGGGCTGCGGCCCCGAGTGCGAGGCAGAGTGCCAGCGTGGCGAAAAGCAGGTTTTTCATCGTATCGTTCGGTTTTTGGGTTGCTTACTTTTTCGATCCGGCCACGATCTTCAGGCACGCTTCGAGGGTCAGATCCTCGGGTTTGGTACCTTTCGGAATGCGGTAGTTTTTTCCCTTGTAGGCGATGTATGCACCGTATCGACCGTTCTTGACGAGCATGTCGGGCTCCTCCTGAAAACTTTTCAGCGGGGTATTGGCTGCGGCAGCCGCGGCCTGGTGTTCGCGGACGATCTCCACGGCGCGGTCGTGGGTGAGCGTGTAGGGGTCGTCGCCCTTGGCCAGCGAAGCGAACGACTTTCCGTAGCGGACATAGGGTCCGTATTTACCGAGTCCGACGACGAGTTTCTCGCCGTCGAGTTCGCCGACTTCGCGGGGCAGTGCGAAGAGTTCGAGGGCCTCTTCGAGCGTGATCGACTCGATGAGCTGACCTTTCTTGAGCGAAGCGAAACGGCTCTTCTCGCCCTCTTCCCCCTCGATTTCAACCATCGGACCGTAACGGCCGATGCGGGCCTTGACGAGGTGTCCGGTCTTGGGATCGTTGCCCAGGATGCGGACTTCGCGGGGCTTGGCGTTCTGGGTGGTGATGGCGGCGTCTACCATCTTGTGAAACGGACCGTAGAAGTCTCCGATCATCTTCTCCCAGGTGATGTCTCCCTCGGCGATGCGGTCGAACTCCTTCTCGACATTGGCCGTGAAGTTGTAGTCGATGATCGGTCCGAACTGTGCTTCGAGGTAGTCATTCACGACCATGCCGATGTCGGTGGGTGAAAGCCTGTTCTTCTCCTTCCCGAAGTTTTCCGAGAGGGTCTCGCGGGCAATCTTCCCCTCCTTGAGGGTCAGTTGGGTGTAGGATCGTTTCTGTCCCTCCCTGTTCTGCTTGACGACATATCCGCGGTTGATGATCGTGGTGATCGTGGGAGCGTAGGTCGACGGGCGCCCGATTCCCAGCTCTTCGAGTCGTTTGACGAGCGAGGCCTCGTTGTAGCGGGCGGGCGCCGAGGTGAAACGCTCCGTCGCGGTAATCCGTTCGGGCAGGACCCGGTCTCCGGTTGCGAGTTTGGGCAGCCGGCCTTCTCCGTTTTCGGCAGCCTGGTCCTCGTCCGTGGATTCGGAGTAGAGCCTCAGGAAACCGTCGAAACGGACGACCTCTCCCTGCGCCACGAACTGATGCTCCGACCCCGACATGTCGATGGTAATCGTCGTACGGTCGAGCTCGGCGCAGACCATCTGCGAGGCGACGGTCCGTTTCCAGATCAGGTCGTAGAGTTTTTTCTCTTCGGGGGTTCCGTCGATCTCATGTCGATCGATATACGAGGGTCGGATGGCCTCGTGTGCCTCCTGTGCTCCTTTGGTTTTGGTCTTGTAGTTGAACCAGCGGGAGTATTTCTCGCCGTAGAGTTTGATGATCTCCTCCTTGCACTGGGCCAGGGCCTGCTGCGAGAGGTTCACCGAGTCGGTACGCATGTAGGTGATCAGCCCCTGTTCGTAGAGATGCTGGGCGACGGACATGGTCCTTGATACGGACATGCCGAGTTTTCGTCCGGCCTCCTGCTGGAGCGTGGAGGTGGTGAACGGCGGGGCGGGATAGCGCTGTGCGGGTTTCTCCTCGGCCTTGGCGACGGTGAACGTGGCGCCGATGCACGCCCGGAGGAAGGTTTCGGCCTCCTGGGCCGTCTCGAAACGGGTCGGGAGTTCCGCCTTGAAGAGCGTTTTTTCGGGGTCTTCGGCGGCGTGGAACTGTGCGACGATGCGGAAGTAGGGTGCCGAGTGGAAGGCGATGATCTCGCGTTCGCGCTCGACGATCAGCCGCACGGCAACCGACTGTACGCGTCCTGCGGAGAGCGACGGCCGGACCTTTTTCCAAAGCACGGGCGAGAGTTCGAATCCGACGAGCCGGTCGAGGATCCGGCGGGCCTGCTGGGCATTGACCAGATCCATGTTGACGGTGCGGGGTTTCTCGATGGCTTCGAGGATGGCCCGTTTGGTGATTTCGTGGAAGACGATGCGTTTTGTCCGGTCGACGGGGAGCCCCAATACCTCGGTGAGGTGCCAGGCGATCGCCTCTCCTTCGCGGTCTTCATCGGATGCGAGCCAGACGGTTTTCGATTTGGCGAGTTTGGCCAGTTCGTCTACGACCTTCTTCTTGTCTGCGGGGATTTCGTAGACGGGTTTGAACCCCTCGTCGATATTGATGCCGAGATCCTTTTTTGCGAGGTCCCGGATGTGCCCGAAACTGGATTTGACGACGAAGTCCTTGCCGAGGAATTTCTCGATGGTTTTGGCCTTGGCCGGGGACTCGACGATAACTAAGTTGTCCTGCATTTGTATTTGGTGGCTTTGTAAAAGCGAAAACCTAAGTTCCGAGACTTAGGTTCCGCCAGATGTTTTTCGGGAAATTACTTGATCAGGTTGTATGCCAGGTCGAACCGGATTGGAGTGGAGATCTCCTGGTCGTCGGTGGAAGCCCCCTGGCAAACTCCGAACGAGGTCGTGTAGAGACTGTATGCCTCGGGTCCGATGTAGACTTTCCGGTAGGAGATTCCATCCCAGTCGATGGCCTCCTCCCATTCGGCATACTTCGAGTCGAAGTCGGGACCTTCCGGATCGGGGTACTCCACGCCCGCGGCCTTTTTGGTCTTGATGTAGTTGTTCCAGAGGAGCTGCATGTATCCCGTGACGTTGAGCACATAACATCCGCGGCTCCTGTTGATGTATCCTCCGTAGTCGATCGTCGTGCTGTACGTCTGTTCATAGGTATAGGCGTAGTCCGAAACGGGTGTCAGGGTCTTGTAGTTGGTGTAGAGCCCGAGTCTGTTCGGTGCGGCGTTCATCTCCTCGATGAGGGACATGAGGGGCGATCCGATACTTCCGTCCGAGGGGTTTGGATCGAGATCCCCCCAGTCGTAACTGCTTCCGGTGAAGTAGATCGACATGCGGGCCTGGCTGAAGGCGAGGGTCTGGAAATCCTTCCCGTCACGTGCATTCTCCGCGGCAATGGCCTCTTCGAGCGTGGCGAAGAATCCGGGGGTGAAGGTCAGTTCGGAGATGGCTCCGCCGAGTCCCTCCACCCGGAGTTGGGTCTGGGGTTTCCGGTTTTCGCTCTCCTCCCGGGCATTGGTCTCTTCGTTGAAGGCGAGGGAGGTGGCCTTTGCGTAGTCGTGGTCGACGACGTTTACCGAAACGTTGCCGTGAGCGGCATAGGAGTCGTAGAAGTAGAAGACCATGCCGATTGTATCCTTGATGAGCGAGGGGTCTGACTCAAGCCGGTTCCGGCCGTAGATCGAGAGTCCCGAGGCGTCGAGCGACGTGGCGTAGATGGTTCCGGTGTTCGAGCCCTCCTTGACGACCGGGAATGCGGGGTCGGGGGCGATGTAGAGTCCGGGGAACTCCTCGATGAAGTATTTGAGGCTGTCAACCGTATAGATGGTGTAATTGTCCTTGTACTTTCCCTCCTGAAGCATCAGTCGTTTGACATAGTTGCGGCCGGCGTCGGTGGGGGTAAGGGTTACGCTGGTGGTTGTGGAGGGGTATTTCCCCTCTCCTCCGAGGGTGAAGGTGAAGAGGGGTTTCTCCTTGTCGTAAACCGAAGCGTCGGGCTTGAAGTTGAGGTAAAAGACGGTATCCGCGTTTTCGCGTTCGGTGATGTAGTCGTTGCTGAGGATCTCGTAGACGGCGAAGTGCTGTTCGGTGAGCGTATCGGTTCCGAAGCTTGAGATGCTGAGCAGGATCTGTGCGGAGTCGAAGATGGGCATGTATCCGAAATAGTCTTCGGGCACGGCATAGTAGCTGACCATCTGGGAGAGGAATCCGGCCTTTCGTTCACCGAGGGTATCGTTGACCTGCATGCCGAAATAGCCGTACGAGATGTTCGCACAGGCGATCGAGTCGGTTTTGAAGAGTCGGGTTTCGACGTATTTTTTGGGGTTCAGCCCGTCGATCGAGAGGTATCCGGCCCTCATTTGCTGGTTGTCGGGGATGAGGTTGCCGCCGAGGGTGTCGTCCACCTTTGTGCAGCTTCCGAGCGCCAGGGCCCCTGCGAGCGCCAGGATGGCGTTTCGGAGCGGGCGTGGGAAGTTATCGAATCGCTTCATAGAATCGGTTGTAATTATCGAAAAAGTCCTCGGCCTCGGGGTTCTGGTATTCGAGCAGGGGTTTTCCGGACTTCCGGACGATGTCGAGTACCTGGGGTGCGACATCCGGGGACGCCGCGACCGCTCCGTCGGCATATTCCATAACGAATCGGCAGAGGTTTTCGTATGACGGGACCTCAAGAAGGTCGAGATTTTTGTCTTTGACGCCCTCTCCGGCGATTTTTGTCCGGAATTCGGGGTCGAGGGTTTCCGGGAACCGGTCGTTGTAGATGGAAACGACGACCTTGACGTCGCGGAATATGGGGTCGTCGGCGAACACGCGCTTGAGATAGACGGGCACGACGGCCGAGAACCATCCGTGACAGTGGACGATGGAGGGAGTCCATCGTAGTTTCTTGACGGTTTCGAGGACTCCTCTTGCGAAGAAGATGGCACGTTCGTCGTTGTCGGGGAAGAAGGCGCCGTCGGGGTCTGTCAGGACCGCTTTTCTGGAGAAGTAGTCGTCGTTGTCGATGAAGTAGATCTGTACGCGGGCGGCGGGGATCGAGGCGACCTTTATGATGAGTTGGTGGTCGTTGTCGTCGATGATTAGATTCATGCCGGAGAGTCTGATGACTTCGTGGAGCTGATGCCTGCGTTCGTTGATACACCCGTACCGCGGCATGAATGTCCGGATTTCATTGCCCCGTTCCTGCATGGCCTGCGAGAGTGCGCGGCAAAGCCGTGCGCCCTCCGATTCCGGGAGATAGGGAGCTATTTCCTGACACACGTACAAAATCTTGTTTGGCATGTTTCTGGGGTTTTGTACTTGCAAAGATAGTTAAAAAGTGCAAAAAAATCAAAGAATGAGCATGGCGTCGCCGTAAGTTCCGAAGCGGTACCCCTCGTCGCGGGCGACCTTGTATGCGTTCATGACGGTGTCGTATCCGCCGAATGCCGCGACCATCATCAGCTGGGTGGAGTACGGGAGATGGAAGTTGCTGACCAGGGCGTTTGCGACGGTGAAGTCGTATGGTGCGAAGATGAACTTGTTGGTCCAACCCTCCATGGGTTTGATCATCCCGTTGGTCGAAACGGCGGTTTCGAGGGTTCTCATGACGGTCGTACCGATCGACACGACCTTGTGCCCTTCCCGTTTGGTCCGGTTGACGTCTTCGGCGGCCTGTTCGGTGACGAAGAACTGTTCGGAATCCATCTTGTGTTTGGAGAGGTC
The DNA here is from genome assembly GCA_944320625.1 of uncultured Alistipes sp. Classification (GTDB taxonomy): domain Bacteria; phylum Bacteroidota; class Bacteroidia; order Bacteroidales; family Rikenellaceae; genus Alistipes. The sequence continues at coordinate 11,759 of CALUIG010000024.1, read as the reverse complement.
CTCGACGTCGACGGTCCGGAAGTTTCCGAGTCCGACGTGCAGGGTTACGAACGTGCGTTCGATACCCTTGATCTCCATTCGTTTCATGAGGTGTTTGGAGAAGTGCATGCCGGCGGTGGGGGCTGCGACGGCTCCTTCGTGGCGGGCGAATATGGTCTGGTATCGTTCGGCGTCTTCGGGTTCGACCTTTTCGCGGACCCACTTCGGGAGGGGGGTCTCTCCGAGGGAGAAGAGTGCCTTTTTGAATTCGTCGTAGGATCCGTCGAAGAGGAAGCGGAGGGTCCGTCCGCGGGATGTGGTGTTGTCGATGACCTCGGCGACGAGCAGGTCGTCGTCTCCGAAGTAGAGTTTGTTTCCGATTCGGATTTTGCGGGCGGGGTCCACGAGGACGTCCCAGAGCCGGAGTTCCCGGTTGAGTTCCCGGAGGAGGAAGATCTCGATTTCGGCTCCGGTTTTCTCCTTGTTACCGTAGAGACGTGCGGGGAAGACCTTGGTATCGTTGAAAACGAAGAGGTCTTTTTCGTCGAAATACTCGATGATGTCCTTGAAAATGCGGTGTTCGATGGTTCCCTTCGCGCGGTTGATGACCATGAGTCGGGATTCGTCCCGATTTTCGGCCGGATATTTGGCCAGCATTTCGGGGGCGAAATCGTAGCCGTATTGCGATAACTTCATAGGTAAGACGCTTTTTATGACGTTCAGAAAATAAGACAGATTATTTTCTATACGTAAAAAGTGTCATTTTGTTTCAAGGATTTGGAGATTTTGCAGAAAATCATCGAGATTCCAGGCATTTTCGAGGGTAAATCCACCGCTTCGGGTTCTTCTGAGAGCAGTCAGATGGGCTCCGCTTCCGAGGGCGATTCCGATTTCATGGGCCAGCGAGCGGATGTAGGTTCCCTTGCTGCATCGCACGCGGATCCGGAGTCTGGGGAGGTCGCATTCGAGGATCTCCATCTCGTAGATATGGATGAGGGCCTGCCGGACGGCGACCTCTTCGCCGGCCCGAGCCAGTTCATAGGCACGCGTTCCCTCGATCTTCTTGGCCGAGTAGACGGGGGGAGTCTGGAGCCGTTCTCCGGAGAGGTCGTCGAGGGCCTTTTCGACGGCTTCGCGGGTGATGTGTTCCCAGGGGTAGGTCCGGTCGATTTCGTGTTCGAGGTCATAGCTGGGGGTTGTGGCACCCAGGAGGATGTCGGCGATGTACTCCTTCTCTTCGGCCTGCAGGGCGTCGACCATCTTGGTGGCGCGTCCGATGCAGACGAGCAGGATGCCCGTGGCCAGGGGGTCGAGCGTTCCGGCATGCCCGACCTTGATACGCCGGTATCCGATTTTGCGGAGTGCGAACTTGATTTTTCGCACGACGTCGGTGGAGGTCCACCGCAGGGGCTTGTCCAGCACGGCGATGTAGCCCTCTTCGAAGTTGATGCCGCGCAGTTCCTTGTCTTGGCTCATCATCCGAGGAGGTAGCTTGTGATGGAGACGATTCCGGCCACGGCGCAATAGACGGCGAACCAGATCAGACGTCCGCGTTTGACTGTTTCGAGCATGAACTTGCAGGCCAGACATCCCGTTATGAACGCTGCGAGGAATCCGGCAATGAGGGGTCCTGCGGCGACTCCGGCGGTCAGTTCACCCTTTGCGGCCTCGAGGATCGTCTCGCCGAGAATGGGGGCGAGGACCATCAGGAAGGAGAACTGGGCAACGGCTGCCTTTTTGTTCCCGAGGAGGAGTCCGGTGGCGATGGTTGACCCGGATCGGGACAATCCGGGCATGGCGGCACAGGCCTGGGCCAGTCCAATGATGAACGCATCGCGGTAGGAGATATTCTCCTTCTGCCGGGGCCTGGCGTAGTAGGCGAACGCGAGCAGGGCCGCGGTCAGGAGGAGCATGGCCCCGACGACCACGAGGATACAGGGGGCGTCGAGCAGGGCGTTGATCTGGTCCTTGAGCAGGAATCCGACGATTCCGATGGGGATCATCGAGACGACGATCTTGAGGATATATGCCTGTTCCTGGTTGAATCGGCGGGAGAAGAGCCCCATGAGGAGTCTCCGGACTTCACTCCAGAGGATGACGATGGTACTCAGGACGGTTGCGGCGTGCAGGGCGACATCGAAGGTCAGGTTTTCATCGAGCTGTACGCCGAGAATCTCCTTGGCGATCTGGAGGTGTCCGCTGCTTGATACGGGGAGGAATTCGGTGATTCCCTGAACGATCCCGAGGAGTATGGCTTGCAAGGTATCCATTGTGTGGGGTCGGAGCGAATTCTATTCGAAACGTTTCATGATGGCGTAGATCTCGAAGGCGAATCCTCCGATAACGAGGATCGGGGCGAGGGTAATTCTCCGCCAGGAGAACATGGCATAGTTGAATTCGTCGGGGGATTCGCTTCCGCCTCCGGCCATGAGGAGGAATCCGAGGAGGATGATGGCGAATCCGATTGCCAGCAGGAGATAGTTGCGGCGGGAGAGGGGCATCCGGGGATTTTCGGAGTGCTGTTCCGGGGTTCCGGGTTGCTTCTTTTTCATTTAATAGAGGTATATCTTGTTGGACTTCATGTTTACGAACTTGTTGAGGGCCACGAAGGTGAAGAGCCCCGAGATGACGACACCTCCGAGGATCATGGCTCCGAGGATGATGGCGATTTTGCGGATTTCGGCGATGGTCATCAGTTCGGGCACGGCTTCGTTGAGGCCGTATACGGCCAAACCGAAGAGTGCCGAGGCGGCTATTCCGGCCAGGATGCCCTGGGTGATGCTGCTTCCGAGGAATGGCTTCATGATGAACCATTTGGTAGCACCGACGAGCTTCATGGTATTGATCAGATAGCGTTTCGAGAAGATGGCCAGCCGGATGGTGTTGCTGAGCAGGATGAGCGAGATGACGAGCAGGGCTCCGCCGAAGAGGATCAGCACGAGGCGGATCTTGTTTACCGTGGCGTGCAGCCGCTGAGCCACGCGGGCTGGATAGGATACGCGGTCGACGCCGGGGATCCGTTCCACGGCCGCGATGAATTCATCGAGGAGCTCCTGGTCGGCGGATGCGTCGGAGAGCAGGAGCTCGAAGGAGTCGGGCAGGGGGTTTTCGTGGAGGACCTCTTCGAATTCTGCGCCGAACATTTTCCGGAATTCCTCATCTTCGGCCTTTTCGTCGCGGGACGAGAAGCGGATCGACGCGACGATCTCCTCTTCGGCGAGTCGTTTTTCGATTTCGGTGCGCTGGTCGTCGGAGATCCCGTTGCGGAGTTCGACGGTGACGGCGATGCTCTCCTGGAGGGTCTGGGCGACCTTCAGGGCGGCGACCATCAGATAGCTCACGGAGCCCAGGAGAAAGAGGACGAGGGTGATGCTGACCGTCGAGACGATATAGGAGTTGCGGACTTTTCGCTTGAGTCGTTTGTCATCCTTCATGGTGAGTCTGTTTTTTCTTGCGCAGGGCGAAGAGGATTGCGGCGAGGGTTCCGAGAAGAATCAGTGCGGAGCAGACTCCGGTGACGGTCTCCACGGCGCCCCATCCGGGGGCCCGGAACCTCCATTCGACGACGTGCTGCCCGGCGGGGAGTTTCATGGCGCGCAGCACATAGTCGGCGCGGAAGTAGGGAGCCTCGGCTCCGTCGAGATAGGCGGTCCAACCCTTGTCGTAGAAGATTTCGGAGAAGACCGCAACGGCCTCTTCGGGCGAGTCGTATTCGTATCGGAGGTAGTTGGGCCGGTATTCCGTAAGGTCGATGCGTGCCGAGGTGCAGATACCGGGGGACATCGGTTTCGGTCCGGAACTTCCGGCCAGTTTGTCGTCCACGACGGCCGTTGTCCGGAGGTTGACCTTCTCCAGCAGTTCGATCTCCTCCCGGGCCGAAGCGGCTCCGGCCAGCGAGTCCACGAACCACGCGGCCCCGAATGCCGTCGTGCGGCGCTGTGCCTCGGGCTGTCCCTGCTCTCCGGCGACGATCACGTAGCGGGTGTTGAGCATGTCGAGCACTGCGGGGTTCAGGTCGTTCAGATAGCGGTCGATCAGATCCTGATAGCGGGCGAGCTTGGCGCCGTGATACCCGCCCACCGAACGGTGGAAATAGGAGGTCGTGGCGTCGTTGAAGGGGCTGACGGTGAGATTCAGTACGCGGTATCCGGGCTCCTTGTCCTGGAGGATGGCCTGATCGGCGGCCGAGGGGGTTACCTGCATGCGCCGGGGCGATACGAAGTTCTCGTCGGAGAGGAATCTCCGGTCGACGGGTACGAGGTCGAGGACCATGATGGCCGCGAGAGCCGCGATCGTCACGCCTCGGGGAATCCTGCGCATTCCCCAGAGGGCGACACACCCGGCGGCCAGGAGGATCATTCCAAGCGAACGCCATGCGTCGGTCTGCATCATCTCCTTGCGGTCGGAGACGATGGCCCGGGCCACGGCGTCCCCCCACTCGACATCCAGTCCTCGGTCGATGTAGGACTGGAGTCCGTTTGCGGAGAGCACCTGCCGGAATGTTTCGCCCATCTGGTCGGCGCTGGCCGCCCGGCCGAAGTCGAAGAGGCTCCCGCCGGCCACGGCGAACAGGAGACAGATTCCTCCGGAGATTCCGGCGGCCCAGGCGATCCCTTTCCACAGCTGTTCGCGGGGTATTCCGCCCTTCCAGAGCCGCATCAGGGCGAGGGCTCCGAGCAGGGGCACGGCCCATTGTACGACGACGAGGGTCATCGAGACGGTGCGGAACTTGTTGTATCCGGGCAGGATGCGGAATGCCAGTTCGGTGAACCCCATCAGATTCCGGCCCCAGGCCAGCAGCAGCATCAGTACGCAGACGGCCATGATCCACCATTTGTTCCGACCCTTGGCCCAGATGCACCCCAACAGGGCGAGGAATATGGCTGCGGCTCCGAGATAGGTCGGACCTCCGGTATAGGGTTGTTCTCCCCAGTAGGCGGGCAGTTGTTGGGCCCAGCTTCCGAGCGACGGGGCTCCGAGTTGCCGTCCGATGTCGGTGAGTTCGGCGGCGGTTGCGCCGTCGGCGGGGAGAGCCGTTGCGGAATCGCGCCCCATGAAGTCGGGGATCAGCAGGTTGAAACTCTCGGCTTTTCCGTAGCTCCAGGCCGTAGCATAGTCGAGATCGAGTCCGCGGTCGTCGGCTTCGGAGGTCGAGGCGAGTTCCGATCCTCCGCGGATGGTCTCCGGGGAGTGCTGGGCGGTGTACCACAGGGGTGCGAAGTTGGAGCCCACGGCCAGTATTCCGGCCGCAACGAGTGCTGCGGTACGGATTCCGAAGTTTTTCAGTTGTTTTTTGCGGAATGCGACGATTCCTTCGCTGACCCAGAGTGCGGCCATTGCGATCAGGAAGTAATAGGTGATCTGGGGGTGGTTGGCTCCGATTTCGAGGGAGGTGGCGAGGGCCGTGACGGCCATTCCGGCCCAGATGTTCTTCCGGAGGACCATCCAGGCTCCGCCCATCATCAGGGGAGCATAGACCAGGGCCCACATTTTGGTGACGTGCCCGGCCCCGATGATCAGCAGGAAATAGGTGGAGAATCCGTATGCGAGAGCGGGAATGATTCCGACCCAGGGGTTGACGCCGCCGATCAGGAGCATGAGCCACATGGCCAGCATGGCGAAGAAGAGGAATGCGGCGGGGGTATCGATCCATCGGACGATCTTCCCGACGTGGTTCTTGATGATCTGTGCGGGATAGGCGACGTTGATCAGGTAGGCGGGCATTCCGCCGAACATACCGCCTGTCCACTGGGGGTCTTCCCCGGTTTGTTCCCTCGAGACATTGATGTCACGGGTCATGCCCTCGTACTGGATCACGTCGTGCTGGGGAAGCACATCGCCGCGGAACTGCGGGGCGAAATAGGCCGCCGCGGCGATGAAAAACACCACGCATGCGACCAGTGCCGGGATCAGTTTCGAGAGGTTAGCTTTGCGAAAATCCATTTGACCGAATCTTTACCGAAGGCCAAAGGTACGAAAAAAGCGTGACAGTCCGTGCCTTGATTGGGAAAAATGACTATCTTTGCGATTATGATTACACTTGAAGACATCCGCAAACCCGTCACGGCGGAGTTGGCCGCGTTTGACGAATTTGTCGAACGACAGTTTACGGCCGAGGGAGAATTGCTGTCGGACATGCTGCGTTACGCGCTTTCGGCACGAGGGAAAGGGATCCGGCCGACGCTCGTGATGTTGTCGGCGGCGATGAATGCTCCGGTCAAGGGTGCCTCGACGGGCCGTCGGGCCTGCCTGGCCGCCATGCTGGTAGAGATGATCCACGTGGCGTCGCTGATCCATGACGATGTGATCGACGAAGCGGACATGCGTCGGGGCCGTGCCTCGGTGAATGCGCGCTGGCAGTCGCACAAGGCGGTGATTCTGGGAGATTATATTCTGGCGCGGAACATGGGTATCGGGCTTCAGAGCGGACAGTTCGACCTGGTGACCCATATTTGCGGATCGATGGCGGCCCTGTGTGAGGGCGAGGTGCTTCAGGACGAGTGTGCCGCCAACCGGACGATGAGCCGGAAGTCCTATCTCGACATCATCTACAAGAAGACGGCATGCCTGCTTGGCGTGAGTTCGTCGGCCGGGGCCCTTGCCGTGGGCGCCACGCGGGACAAGGTGACGACGATGCGCCGTTTCGGCGAGGCGGTTGGGATGGCCTTCCAGATCCAGGACGACATCCTGGACTATACCCCCACGGCCCAGACGGGCAAACCGGCGTGCAACGACCTTCGGGAGGGCAAGATCACGCTTCCGCTGCTGTCTGTGCTTGAGCGCTCCACGGAGGAGCGTCGTAATGAACTGATCGGGCAGCTTTCGCGTTGCCATGAGGATGATGGTGCGGTAGAGTTTCTTCGTTCCACGGTGGAGCGGGAGGGAGGACTCGCCTATGCGGGCGAAGTGATGCAGGGTTACATTGTCCGGGCTACGGAGATGCTTTCGGACTACGGGGATTCGGAGTACCGATCGGCGCTTGTGAACCTGTGCGCGTATATCGCGGAGCGGGACCGATAACTCGAACTCATTAACCTAATTTATTTTAAAACCAATATGGAACAAACGCAGAAGAAAAACTACACGTTGCCCATCATCATGATGTTCGCGCTCTTTGCGATGATCTCGTTCGTGACGGGCCTCACGAACCCGCTGGGCGTAATCGTGAAGAACCAGTTCTCGGTGGCGAACTGGATGTCGCAGCTGGGCAATGCCGCCAACTTCATTGCCTATGCCTTCATGGGCCTTCCGGCGGGTCTGATGCTCAAGCGCATCGGCTACAAGAAGACGGCGCTGGTCGCCATTGCCGTGGGCTTTATCGGAGTCGGTATTCAGTTCCTGGCCGGTGAGGCGGGGAGTTTCGGGATCTACCTGAGCGGCGCCTTCATCTCGGGCTTCTCGATGTGCATGTTGAACACGGTTGTGAACCCGATGCTGAACACGCTGGGCGGTGGCGGCAAGAAGGGTAACCAGCTGATCCAGTTCGGGGGTTCGCTGAACTCGATTTCGGCAACGATTGTTCCGATACTCGTGGGTTATCTGATGGGAAATGCGGCCAATGCGACGATCAGCGACGCGGCGCCTGCCCTCTTCATTGCCATGGGTATTTTTGCCGTTGTCTTTGTGGTTCTGCTTGCCGTGAAGATCCCGGAGCCGTTCGCCATTCAGGAGGCAAAATCGGAGAAGAAGGACAAATACAGTGCGCTGTCGTTCCGTCACTTCGTGCTGGGTACGGTGGCAATCTTCATCTATGTGGGCATTGAGGTCGGTATTCCGAACTTCATGAACCTCTTCCTGACGGCAGCTCCCGATGCCTCGACGAGCGGTATGGGTATGGCCGCTGCAGCTGCCGGATCGCTGGTGGGCACCTATTGGTTCCTGATGATGTGCGGACGTCTGATCGGCGGTGCGATTGGCGGCAAGGTTTCGAGCCGGGTTCAGCTGTCGGTGGTATGTGTTGCGGCCATCATCTTCATTCTGCTGGGCATCTTCGCTCCGACGACGGTGACGGGCCGCATGCCGGTCTTCACGGGTACGGGCTTTGCAATGATCGAGGTGCCGATCGGCATCATGTTCGTCACGCTGTGCGGTCTGTGTACGTCGGTGATGTGGGGCGGCATCTTCAACCTGGCGGTCGAGGGTATCGGCAAATATACGTCGATGGGATCCGGTATCTTCATGATGATGGTGTGCGGCGGTGGTATTCTTCCGCTCATCCAGGGTTATGTTGCGGATATTGCAGGTTATCTGTCGAGCTACTGGGTTATTATCGTTAGCCTGGCCTTCCTGCTTTACTACGCGTTGTTCGGCTCGAAGAATGTGAACAAGGATATTCCGGTGGATTAGTTTTCGGCGGATTTTCGAAATGCGGGGCGGGGACTCGGGTCTCCGCCCCGTTTTTTTTTGGGGGGGGGTGATAGGGGGTCTCCTCTCCGTTTTTTGCGGCGGGAGCCGGAGAGGCGGGAAGGTTTTCCGCAAGCCCCCTCCTCCCCCTCCTCCTCTGAAATAAAAAAGGATGTCACCTGGGGTGACATCCTTTTTCTTCCGACACGCGGAGCAGGGATTATTTCTCCTCTGCGCGGGTCATGCGCTTCTCCTTGATGCGGGCCTTCTTACCAGTCAGATCGCGGAGGTAGTAGATGCGGGCGCGACGAACGACACCGATCTTGTTGACCTCGATCTTGTCGATGTGGGGGGAGTAGAGGGGGAAGATACGCTCGACGCCCACGCCATTCGAGATTTTGCGGATGGTGAACATCTTGGTCTTGCCCGATCCCTTGATCTGGATTACGACACCGCGGAAGCTCTGTACGCGCTCCTTGTTACCCTCGATGATCCGGTAGGATACGGTGATCGTGTCTCCGGCCTTGAACGACGGCACATCGGCGTCGGTTTTGGGCCACATCTGCTCGTTTACGAGCTTGATGATTGCATCTTTGTTCATTGTTGCAACAAATTTTTTGAGTTTCGCACTCGACATTCCCGCTGCGGACGACTACCATACCGGACTTTTCCGATAATCCTGCGGATCGGAGGGATTCGGCTTCGGAGCGTCGGCATTGCCTGCCCGTCCCGGTACCACTCTCCTCCCTCCCCTCCGCGTTTGTCCTACCGCCCAATGAAAGAGGTCGATATACGCCCTGATGGGGATGCAAAGATAAGGAGAAAAAACGATACGATGCAAATAAAGCGTGAAAAAAGCGCGATTTATTCGTACCTTTGTGCGACTTGCCGCTCTGCGCATCTCCGTTTCCGGTCGGGACTTCCGGTCTGTATCTTCCGGTCGGCCGCGGATTGTGCGATGCGGTATCCGGCGAGGCAGCACATCCTGCAAATCCGAAAACAAGATGAACGAACGACTGATATTGGTAACGAACGATGACGGCTACGCCTCGAAGGGGCTTGCGGCCGCCATCGAAGTGGCCCGGAGTTTCGGCCGGGTCGTTGCCGTGGCTCCGGAGACGCCGCAGAGCGGCATGAGCCAGGCCATTACGATGTATAATCCGCTCTATTTGCGGAAGGTCCGTGCGGAGGAGGGAGTCGAGGTCTACTCCTTCTCGGGGACTCCGGTCGACTGTGTGAAGATGGCTTTCGACTACCTGCTGCGCGGGGAGCGGATCGACCTGATGATCTCGGGGATCAACCACGGTTCGAACTCGGCGGTGAACGTGCTCTATTCGGGAACGATGGGTGCGGCGATCGAGGGGAGTTTCTACAATTGTCCGGCTGTGGGTCTTTCGCTCGACGACCATGGCGCGGATGCGGATTTCGATGCGGCGGTGCTCTACGGGAAGCGGATCCTCGGCGATCTGTTGTCCGGTCCGATCACTCTGCCGCTGTGCCTGAACGTGAATGTCCCGGTCGGGCGTCCCGAGGAGTTGCGCGGCATCCGGCTATGCCGTCAGAACCGGGGATTCTGGCGCGAGGAGTTCTTCCGGCACGAAGATCCGCGCGGCAGGGAGTATTTCTGGCTTACGGGGGCGTTCGTGAACCGGGAGCCGGAAGCGTGTGATACCGACGAGTGGGCCCTGCGGAACGGCTACGTGGCTGTGGTCCCGGTCCAGACCGACCTGACGGACTATGCGCAGCTGCGGAATCTGGGTCGATTCTACCCTTCGGCGGCGGACGGGGAGCCCGAAACCCGAAAATAGCGGCAAAATTGTGCGGCCGATTGGGCGCAGTTTCGTATCTTTGTATAAAATACGTCCCCTATGCTGATTCAGATCCTGTTAGTCATCTCGATTGTCATACAGTGCGTGGCCACGGGCTATGCGCTGCGGCTGGTCCGCACGACGAAGTACAATTCGGTGTGGATCCTCTTCATCGTAGGTTTTTCGCTGCTTTCGGTGGAGCGTCTGATCCAGTTGCTCGTGGAGTCGGGCGTAGAGGTGATTTCGCGGTGGTGGTTCGCCTACCTGGGGATCGTGATCTCAGTGTGCCTCTCGATCGGCGTGATGTACGCGCACAAGCTCTTCAAGTACATCGACCGGCTGAACCGTCAGCGGTCGCTGCTGAACAAACGGATCCTTACGGCGGTGCTGCGTACGGAGGAGAAGGCGCGTTCTCGCTTCTCGAAGGAGCTTCACGACGGTCTGGGTCCGCTGTTGTCGTCGGCGAAGATGTCGCTCACGGCGCTTTCGCGCGAGGAGCATGATGCCGAGCAGCAGGAGATCATCGCCAATACGACCTACGTGATCGACGAAGCGATCCGTTCGCTTCGGGAGATCTCGAACAATCTTTCGCCGCATGTGCTGAACGACTTCGGACTGGCCCGCGGGGTTCAGAACTTCATCGACAAAAGTGCCGCGATGCACGACGTGAAGATCCGTTTCACGACCAACCTGCGCGGCGAGCGCTACGATACGGACATCGAGGTGATTCTCTACCGGGTGATCTGCGAGTTGATCAACAACTCGCTCAAGCATGCCGCCTGCAAGGAGGTGAACCTGTCGTTGTCGCAGAACGGCCCGGAGCTGGCGCTGGATTACTCGGACAATGGCCGTGGTTTCAATCCGCAGGCGATGATGGATTGCGGAATGGGTCTTTCGAACATCGCTTCGCGGATCAACTCGCTGGGCGGGACGTTCGACATCACCTCGTCCAAGGGCAAGGGGATGCGGGCCGCGATCCGTGTGAACACGCAGCAGGACCCGGCCCCTGCGAAGAAAACCCGCAAACACCGCCGCTGATATGGAACGCCGGATCATCCTCGTGGACGACCATTCGCTCTTCCGCAACGGGCTTCGGGGCCTGTTGGAACGTTGTGCGGGTTGCCGGGTTGTAGGCGAGGCGGGGAGTGGCGAGGAGTTCCTGGCGATGCTCGACGGCGTGGAGGCGGACATCGTCTTCATGGATTTTGCCATGCCTGGGCTGGATGGCGCCCAGACTACGGAGCGGGCGTTGGCCCGGCGTCCGGAGCTGCGGATCATCACGCTGTCGATGTTCGGTGAGGAGAGTTACTATTCGCGGATGGTGGAGGCCGGAGCGAAGGGTTTTCTGCTGAAGGATTCGGACATCGGCGACGTGCTGGAGGCGATGGATACAGTGATGGCCGGGGGAAGCTACTTTTCGCCGCAGCTGCTTTCGTCGCTGACGGGACGGATGCGGACGCGCGAGGATGTTCCCGACGAGCAGTTGTCGTCGCGCGAGCGGGAGATTCTGGTTGCCGTCTGCCAGGGCCTTTCGAATCAGGAGATTGCCGATGCCCTCTTCATTTCGAAGCGGACGGTGGACAAGCATCGGGCGAATATCCTCGAAAAGACGGGCTGCAAGAATACCGC
>CALUIG010000023.1 GCA_944320625.1 uncultured Alistipes sp. | reverse complement strand
TGCATGCTGCTTTTCAAGGTGCGGATCCGGCTGATCTCGATCTTCGCGGTGCTGTCGATGTGCTTCTTCACGGTGCTGACGCTGCTGAGCGCCACGCTGATCCCGGTTGAGGATTGCGGCTGCTTCGGCGACGCCCTGAAACTGACGCCGTGGGAGACCTTCGCCAAGAACATCATCCTGCTGCCGATGGCCGTGGTGGTGTGGTGGCGCTACCGTCCGGACAAGATCTTTGCCTTCAAACCGGTGGAGGTGGTGTTGACGTGTGTTTTCTTCTCGCTGTCGATGTACCTGGGCTACTACTGTTACATCCACCTGCCGCTCATCGACTTCCTGCCCTACAAGGTGGGGGTGAACATCTACGAGGCGATGCAGGCTCCGTCGGTGGCTCCGGGCGAATCGGAGACGGTGCTCGTCTACCGCAACCGGGCAACGGGCGAGGAGCGGGAGTTTTCGCTGGAGGATCCGGAGTGGCAGGATGATACGAAGTGGGAGTGGGTCGATACGCGCACGACGAGCGAGGTCCCGGCAATCCGTCCGCTGGTGAGCGAATTCGCACTGCGCGATGCCGAGGGCGACGCCACGGAGCGGGTGATCACGCAACCGGGGCGGGTCTACATGCTCTGCGTCACGGCATTCGACCGCCTGCCGAAGGGCTGTGCGCGTCGGATGGCCCGTCTGGTGACGCGGGCGCGCCAGGAGGGTGCGGAGGTGGTGTGCCTGACGCCCGATCCGCTCTACGGGGTGGCATGGCACGACTTCGGTTCGGGCGAGGTGCGCTGCTACAACATCGATGCTTCGACGATGAAGACAATGCTGCGGGCCGACAATGGCCTGGTGGTGCTCGACGACGGCACGATCACCTCTAAAAAGAACTGTCGCGATATTCGTCCGTAGGGACATCCGGCGGTGCCGGTGCGGCGGATGGTATGAAAGTTGACTTCCTCCCGGAAGTCGACTTTTCTTTTTTTCGGAGGTGTGATCCGGAGAGGTTCGGTCCCGGGCTGTTTTGCCTTGCCAACCGTCCGAAACGGTCCTTCGGGAGCCTAAAGAGAAGGGGAGTCGGCTGAAAATACGGACTCTCCTATGCGCATCATTCCACTGTTGACCTTGTTGGTGTTGGTTGCCGGCTGTGTGCGGCAGGCTCCGGCGCCTCAGACGATCCGCCCGGTGAAGGTCACCACGGCTTCCGGAGCGGGACTCATCGAAAAGGATTTTGCCGGCATGGCCACCCCGGACGATGCCGTGACGCTGGCCTTCAAACTGGCGGGACAGGTTCTGGACGTCCCCGTATCACAGGGTCAGCAGGTCGGGAAGGGGAGCCTTCTGGCGGAACTCGACCCGCGGGACATCGAATTGCAGGTCTCGGCGACGCGTTCGGCCTTCGAGGAGGCTCGTTCGGTGCAGCAGCGCATGCAGCGGCTGCTGGCCCACGAGGCGGTATCGCGCCAGGAGGCCGAGGCGGCCGCCACGCGCTACGCACAGGCCCGGTCGACCTACGAAAATACGCTCGATCTGCTCAACGACACCCGCCTGCGGGCTCCCTTCTCGGGGGTAGTCGAACGGGTCTATGTCGACAATTTCGAACGGGTGCAGGCCGGGCAGTCGATCCTGCGGTTGGTCAACCCCACGACGACGACCGTGCAGTTTACCCTCCCGGAGAGTGGCCTGGCGGTGCTGCGTGATTCCTCCACGCGTTTCTCGGTTCTTTTCGACAACTACCGCGGGGCGCTCATTCCCGCCCGGTTGAAGGATTATGCCCAGACGTCGTCCGATGCTTCGGGATTCCCGGTGTCGCTGACGCTCGAAAATCCCGATCCGGGACATTACCGGATCTCGCCGGGCATGTCGTGTACGATCACCATGCAGAGTGCGGATCCGGTCCCGGATGCGGTGTCGCTTCCCGTTTCGGCGATTTTTGCCCCGGCCGAGGGCGGGACCTATGTCTGGGTGGTCGGACCGGATGATCGGGTCACGCGGCGTGCGGTGACACTCGGCGAACTGTTCGGCCGCGACCGGGTGGTGATCGACAGCGGGGTCTCGGCAGGCGAACGGGTTGTTACGGCGGGGGTCTACCGGCTCCGCGAGGGTGAACAGGTACGGATTCTCAACTGATGCGGCCATGAATCTTCCGGAATATTCGTTGCGCAACGCCCGGGTTGTCTGGTTTTTTCTCGCGCTGCTGCTTGTCGGCGGGATAGCGGGTTTTGCGACACTGGGCAAGAAGGAGGACTCGACCTTCGTCATCAAGAGTGCCATGCTGCTCTGTTCCTATCCGGGTGCGACGCCGCAGGAGGTTGAGGAGCTTGTCACCGAACCGATCGAACGCGAGGTGCAGTCGATGCGCCGCGTGCACAAGATCACCTCGGAGTCGTGGTACGGGCTGTCGAAGATCCAGGTCGAACTGGACCCGGGGACCCGTTCGGGCGAAATCCCCCAACTCTGGGACGAACTGCGGCGCAAGACACTCGACATCCAGCCGCAACTCCCTTCGGGAGCCTCCCGGATCACCGTGGCGGATGATTTCGGCGATGTCTACGGCATCTATTACGGGTTGTCGGCCGACGGGGGATTCACTGAAACCGAACTCCGCGACTGGGCGCAACGCCTGAAACGGGCGCTGGTGACCGTCGACGGGGTGCAGAAGGTGACACTCTTCGGGGAGCAGACGCCGGTGGTGAACGTCTACGTGAGCCTTGCGTCGCTTGCGAACTTTTCGATCCGCCCGGAGACGATCGTGTCGACGATCGGCCAGCAGAATGCCATCGTCGACAGCGGGGAGAAGCGGGCCGGGGAGTTGCAGGTGCGGATCCTCGAGGACGGCACCTACCGGAGCCTCGACAATCTGGAGAATCAGCTGCTGATCTCCTCCGCGGGCAAACAGTACCGCCTGGGCGACCTGGCACGGATCGAGCGGGGCTATACGGAACCGCCTCGGACGTTGATGCGGGTCGACGGACGCCGGGCCGTGGGGATCGGCATCTCGACCGAGGAGGGGGTCGATGTGGTGAAGGCCGGGGAGCGGATCGATGCCCTGCTCTCGACGCTGACGGCCCGAATGCCCGTGGGGCTGGAACTCACGGTGCTCTACCCCGAAAACCGGATTGCCCGCGAGGCGACCCGGACCTTCCTGTTGAATCTTGCCGAGTCGGTGGCGATCGTCATTGCGATCATCATGCTGGTGATGGGTTTCCGCTCGGGGGTGCTGATCGGGAGCTCGCTGCTCTTCTCGATCGGCGGGACGCTGCTCCTGATGCAGTTCCTGGGCGAGGGGCTGAACCGTACATCGCTCGCGGGATTCATCATCGCCATGGGAATGCTCGTCGACAACGCCATCGTCGTCACGGACAACGCCCGTCAGGCGATGCTGCGGGGGGTGGCACGCCGCCGGGCCCTGGTCGAGGGGGCCAATGCCCCGCGCTGGAGTCTCCTGGGCGCCACGCTGATTGCCATCTTCTCCTTCCTGCCGTTGTATCTGGCTCCGTCGTCGGTGGCCGAGATCGTCAAGCCGTTGTTCGTCGTGCTGGCGCTCTCGCTGCTGCTGAGCTGGGGCCTGGCTCTGACGCAAACCCCGCTTTTCGGCGAATCCCTGCTGCGCGTGAGCCCTTCCGCCCACGACCCGTACGACACGCGCTTCTATCGTGCGTTCGACCGCCTGCTGTCGGCGCTGCTCCGTCACCGCTGGATGACCGTGGCCGCCGTGGCGGGTCTCTTCGCCCTCTCGCTTTTCGTCATGGGTCGCCTGCCGCAGAATTTCTTCCCGTCGCTCGACAAACCCTACTTCCGGGCCGATGTGCTGCTGCCCGAGGGCTACGACATCCGTGCGACGGAACAGAACCTGGTGGCGATGGAGCGCTGGCTGCGCGAACAGCCCGAGGTGAAGTGTGTCTCGTGGACGGCGGGTTCCACGCCGCCGCGTTACTACCTGGCGAGCGGCAGCACGTCGCTGCGCCCCAATTTCGGGAACCTGCTGGTCGAACTCCACGACAGCCGTTCGACATCGGCGGTTGAGGAGCGTTTCAACGGCTGGGTCACGGCGTCGTTCCCCGACGTGTGGCTGCGTTCGTCGCTCTTCAAACTCTCGCCCGTGCCGGATGCGGCGATCGAATTCGGCTTCATCGGGGAGAATGCCGATACGCTGCGGCGCCTGACCGCTGCGGCCGAGGAGGTGATGTGGCGGACGCCCGGGGCGACGAACATCCGCAACAGCTGGGGCAACCGGATCCCGACATGGCTGCCGCTCTATTCGCAGATGAAGGGCCAGCGGATCGGTATTACGCGCAGCCAGCTGGCCCGCGGCATCACGATCGCCACGCAGGGCTATCCGCTGGGACAGTACCGGGAAGGCGACCAGTTCCTGCCGATTCTGCTCAAGGACGAGAACATCGCGGCCTATAACCTGACCAACCTGCAGGCACTTCCGATCTTCAATCCTTCGGGGCGGGTCTTTTCGATCGAACAGGCGACCGACGGTTTCCGGTTCGATTTCCGGCCGGGGGTGATCCGGCGCTTCGACCGCCAGCGGGTGATGAAGGCACAGTGCGATCCCGACCGCGGGGTCAACACCATGCGTCTCTTTGCAACGCTGCGGGATTCGCTGCAACGTGCCATTCAGCTGCCTGAAGGCTATACGATGCGCATCTTCGGCGAGCAGGAGAGCCAGCAGGAGTCGAATGCCGCGCTGGCGCGTTACCTGCCGCTGACCCTGGTGCTGATCTTCATCGTGTTGTTGCTGCTCTTCCGCAACTACCGCGATCCGGTGGTGATCCTGCTGATGATTCCGCTGATCTTCATCGGTGTGGTCCTCGGCCTGGTCACGACGGGAAAGATCTTCAACTTCTTCTCCCTGCTCGGCCTGTTGGGACTCATCGGCATGAACATCAAGAACGCCGTGGTGCTTGTCGAACAGATCGGTCTCCTGCGCACGGCGGGCCGTACGCCGCGTGAGGCGCTCGTCGAGGCCACGCGCAGCCGCATCGTTCCGGTGACGATGGCCTCGGGGACCACCATCCTGGGCATGTTGCCGCTGCTGTTCGATTCGATGTTCGGGGCGATGGCCGCCACGATCATGGGCGGTCTGCTGGTTGCCACGCTGTTGACGATCTGCGTGCTGCCCGTCGTTTACGCACTCTTTTACCGCATCCGTTGACCATGAGATTCCTGTTGTCGATTCTGTTTTTGTCCATTGGGCTGCCGCTCCTCGGGCAGACCACCCTGGAGGAGTACCGCACGGATGTTGCGGCCTACAGCCGGGCACTGAAGGTGGCTGCGGCGAAGCGTGACGCGGCGGCCGAGGAGCTGGGGCGCGCCCGTACGGGCTATCTGCCGCGGTTGTCGCTCGACGGGAATTTTACGAGGACCTTCCACCGCTACGAAGGAATCGAGCCGTGGAGTTTCAGCGTGCTGCCCCAGCTGGTCCAGACCCTTTACGGCGGAGGATCGGTGCGTGCAGCGGCCGAACAGGCGTCGCTGGGCTACGACATTGCGCTCTGCGAGGAGGAGTTTTCGCGGCTCGACGTGCGTTATGCGGCCGAATACGCCTACTGGAGCCTTTCGGCCGTGGAACTCTACGCCGCATCGATGCACGAGTATGTGTCGCTGATCCGCTCGTTGAAGGAGGTGGTCGACCGCCGTTTCGCCGAAGGTTACATCGCCAAGGGCGACGTACTGATGATCGATGCCCGGCTGAGCGAGGCGGAGTATGCGCTGGTGAGTGTGGAGCAGAACTGCGAGGTGGCGCTGCACAACTTCAACATCCTGCGGGGTGTGGATGCCGTGCAGCCCGTCGAACTGGCGCAGGGGATCCGGGATTCGCTGGCCATGCCGCTGCGGATCCCGGCTGCGGAGGCTGTAGAGCGTCGTCCGGACTATACGGCGGCACAGTTGCGCTCGGCACAGGCTGCGGCGGCGGTACGGACGGCCCGGGCACCGTACAATCCGCAGGTGAACGTCGGGGTGGGGGGCTCGTGGCAGCCTTCGACGCCCAACCGCGACGGGAAGACGACGCTCGACGGGTCGGTTTTCGTACAGCTTTCGCTTCCGATCTTCCACTGGGGGGAACGCCGCCGGGCAACCGGAGCGGCGCGTGCCGTGCAGCGACAGCAGGAGTGGAGTGCGGCGCAGTATTACGACGACATCGTGCGGGAGGAGATGAACGGCTGGACGGCGCTGGTGCAGAGCCGGGCACAGGTCGATGCCACGGAGCAGAGCCTGCGCATCGCGGGCGAGAACCTTTCGATCAGCACCTACTCTTACAGCGAGGGTCTGGCGACGATCCTCGACGTGCTGCAGGCGCAGCTGAGTTGGATCCAGCTCTACACCAACGCCATCCGGGCGCATTTCAACTATGCGGTGGCGGTTTCCGACTACCGGCGCATCACCGTGCAGGAGGAGTCCCGGGCGGAGTGAAAGCGAACGGGCGGAGAGTCCGGATCGAATGTTCCGGCATCCTCCGCCCGTCATGCTTCGGCCGGGT
Organism: uncultured Alistipes sp.; assembly: GCA_944320625.1. Taxonomy (GTDB): domain Bacteria; phylum Bacteroidota; class Bacteroidia; order Bacteroidales; family Rikenellaceae; genus Alistipes. The sequence continues at coordinate 16,752 of CALUIG010000023.1, read as the reverse complement.
CGCAGTCAGACCTTTGCAGGTTCGGTATCGACCACGGCGATCTGGCGTGTGACCGGCGCGATGCGGCTCAGCATCTGAATCAGTCCGCAATACTTGTCGTGGGTGAGTTCGAGGGCCCGGCCGGCCTTTACACAGTCGCTCTCGCTGGCACACTCGACATTGTAAATCACATGGAAACACGTAAATACGCTTTCGGCCTGGAGCGTTTCGGTAGACAGGTCTCCTGAGACACTGATTTCGAAGCTCTTGGGCTTCATGTGCTCTTTTCCCATGATGGCCAGGGCCGTACGTCCGGCACATTGTGCCGCGGCATGGAGCAGTTGTTCCTTGGGGTTCATCGACCCGCAGTCGGCACTTCCCCGCGTTTCGAAACGACCCGCACGGTTCATCTGTACGTTCACTTTTTCAGTCATAGATTCCGGTTTTTGATTTGAACAATATCCCGCAGGCAAATTCCGTTCCTTTGACAACGTGCTGTCGAATAAATTTACTACCTTTGTCCGACTGTCCGGCCGCCCGGACTGAAGGGCGGGACGGCCCGGACCGGAGGAGTCCGTTTTCCGGTCGGAAGGCGGGCCCGGTTGTGTCCCATTAGAATTGATGAGCCTATGCGAAAATCCCGGATCCTGACGCTGATACTGGCGTTTACGCTCTCGCTGCCCGTTGCGCGGGCTGCGGATTCCGATCCCGAAATCCTTGTGCGGCGGGCCCGCGACCTGTTCGGCTACGGCCGTTGGAGCGATGCGCGCCACGAGTTGCTGCGGGCCCGCGAAGCGCTCGAACCTGCGGACCGCGTGCTCTCGCAGGAGATTGAATACTACCTGGCGGCCTGCGCCGTGGAGTTGGGCAGTGCCGATGCCGAAGCGGCCCTGCGGGCCTTTGAGGAGCGCTATCCCGAATCGGTCTATACCAATGACGTCCGTTTCTCGCTGGGGTCGTTCTACTGTGCCGCCGGGAACATGCCCAAGGCCCGCGAGGCCTTCGAACGGACCAACTACAACGCCCTGAGCGCTCCGCGCCGCGAACAGTACGACATCCGTATGGGCTATGTGGAGTTCTCGGAGGGCAACTACGAGGAGGCCTACACCCATTTCGACCGCATCGGCAGCCGCAGCGAATACGCCGATCATGCGTGCTACTACCGCTCCTATATCGACTACGCCGAGGGCCGTTACGCCCGGGCCAAACAGGGCTTCAAATCGCTGTCGCAGAGCGATGCCTACGGCGATCTGGTCCCCTATTACCTGCTTCAGATCGAGTTCCGCGAGGGCAACTACCGTTATGTTGTCGAGCAGGGCGATGCCCTGGCCCGGAAGGCGGTTCCGGAGCGGCGTGCCGAGCTGGAACGGGTGATTGCCGAGTCGTGGTTCCGGCTGGAGGATTTCAACCGTACGCTGGAGCATCTGGCCGCTTATCGCGCCGCCGGGGGTGAGATGGACCGCGACGCCAGCTACCTGGAGGGCTTCTCGCTCTACCGCACGGCCCGTTACGGGGAGGCCGCCGAATGGCTGCGCAAGGCGTGCGGCGCGGAGGATGCGCTGACGCAGAACGCCTCCTACCACTTGGCCGACTGTTACCTGCGGGCCGGGGAGAAGGAGCGCGCGATGCAGGCCTTTGCCATGGCGTCGGACGAGTCGCTGGATCCGACGGTGGCCGAAGATGCGCTGTTCAACTATGCCAAATTGCAGTACGAACTGGGCGGCGGGGCCTTCAACGGGGCGATCAATGTCCTGACCCGTTATATCGAACGCTATCCCTCGTCGCCGCGGATCCCCGAGGCGCGGACGCTGCTCATTGCCGCCTATTATAATTCGCGGGACTACGATGCGGCCTATCGGGCCATCAAGTCGATGCCTTCGGGCGATGCGGAGATCCGCGCGGCGTTGCAGAAGATCGCCTATTTCCGGGGACTGGAGGCCTTCGGGTCGGGAGATCTGCGGGCGGCCCGGGACTGCTTCGCCGAGTCGCAGTCGGTGAACGTCAGCCCCAAATATGCGGCACTGAGCACCTTCTGGCAGGGCGAGATCGCCTTCGGAGAAGGGGACTACGCCGTTGCGGCGGCCAAATACAATGCCTATCTGAAACGGGCCCCGCGCAGCGAACGCGAATATGCGCTGGCGTGGTATAACCTCGGTTACTGTGCCTTCGACCGCAATGACCTGGAGCAGGCCGGGGCGTCGTTCCGCAAGTTCCTCGCAGCCTATGCCCCGCGCGACCGCTACCGGGCCGATGCGCTGAACCGGCTGGGGGATGTGGCCTATTCGGACCGGCGTTTCGAGGAGGCGGTCGGGGAGTATGACCGGGCCATTGCGCTGGGGACCCCCGAGAAGGAGTACGCCCAGTACAAACGGGCCGTGACGCTCGGCATCCTGGGGCGTACGGAGCAGAAACAGCAGGCCCTGCGTAGCATTGAGGCGGCGGGCGGCGACTATGCCGACGAAGCCTCCTATGAACTGGGCCGCAGCTATATCGCCGGGGAGAAATATGCCGAGGGTGCCGCACAGCTGGAGCGCTTCGTGGCGAAATACCCCGCCTCGCCGCGTGTCGTGCAGGCGTGGTCGGATCTGGGTCTGGCCTACCTGAACCTCGGCAACAAGGAGAAGTCGCTGGCCTGCTACGACCGGGTGGTGGGTGCGGCCCCGCAATCCTCCGAGGCCCGGGGTGCGATGCAGAGCATCCGGGAGATCTACGTCTCCGAGGGCGATGCCGACGCCTACTTCGACTATGCGGCCCGGACCGGCATGGAGAGTGATCTGACGGCCCTTTCGCGCGACTCGCTGTCGTTTGCCGCGGCGCAGAAACTCTATCTCGACGGAGATCGTGCGGCGGCGACCCGGGCACTGGACAGCTATGTCGAAAACTATCCGAAGGGCTCCTACCGCACCGATGCGCTTTACTATCTGAGCGACTGTTACCTGGTGGCTGGCGAGCAGGAGAATGCCATCAAGACCCTTACGGCACTGGCCGATCAGGGTACGACGCAATATACGGTTCCGGTCCTGGAGAAGTTGTCCGGGATGACCTTCGAAGCGGGTCGCTGGGACGAGGCGGCGGCGGCCTATCGGCGTCTGTACGACGCCGCCCCGAGCCGGACCGGTCGTGAAGATGCCATGACGGGTTACGTACGGGCCACGGTGGCCGGGGGCGACGCGGCGAAGATCGCCGCGATGGCCGCCGACGTCGCCTCCTGCAAGGATGCCGGAGCGGTTGCGGTGCGGGAGTCGAAATACGCTCTGGCCACACAGCTCCGCGAGGCTGGGGATACGGATGCCGCCGGGAAACTCTATCGGGAACTGGCCGCGGAGGTCCGGACGAAAGAGGGCTCCGAGGCCGCCTATCGCCTGATTGAGGCGATGTTCGCCGCCGGGGAGATGGACCGGACCGAACAGGAGGTCTTCGCCTTCTCGGAGCGGGATCCGCAGCCTTACTGGCTGGCCAAGGCTTACCTGCTGTTAGGGGATGTCTACATGCACAAGGGCGACACGTTCCAGGCGCGGGCTACGTGGCAGAGCGTGGCCGACGGCTATTCGCCCGCCGATGACGGGATTGTGGAGGAGGCCAAGGCGCGAATCGCAAAACTCAACTGACGATGAAAAGATTGTGGAAGATAGCCGCCTGTGCGGCGCTGCTGTTGCCGCAGCTGGTTGCGGCGCAGGTCGAAAAGCGGGTCGAGGTGACGAAGGCCTATGTCCCGCGTGTGGAGAGCGCCTCGAAACTCTCCATCGAGCCCGATATGACCGACACGACGCGGATGCGTCCCGAAATCGACTATACGGTGACTCCGTTGTCGCTGCGTACGACACTCTCGACGCGTCCGATCCGTCCGGCGACGGTCACTTATTGGGAGTTCAACCGTCCGCTGCCCTTCTATCTGAAGGTCGGGGCGGGGTATCCGCTCAATTCGGTCGTGGACTTCTATGCCTCGACGCAGAATCCCTCGACGGGTTACCTGATCGGCTACGTCAACCATGCGGGGAGCTATTCGAAGATCGCCAATGAGATCGATGTGAAGAACAACTCCACGCGGATGTATAACCGGGCGGGAGTTGCCGCGGGCAAATACCTTGGTAAACATATCCTCGAAGGGGAACTCTCCTACGACAACCGCATGTACCATCGCTATGGAAGCTATACGACCGTTCCGGAGAGCGTCGGGACGGTGGATTTCGGCGGCGACGGGATGAACGACTACGGCAATGCCGGACTGACGCTGCGCTTCGGCGATGATTTCCAGGACCTTTCGCGGGTGAACTTCGAGGTGGCGCTGCACGGCGATCTCTTTTTTGATCACTCCGACCATCCCGATTATGAGGAGCGGGCCCGCCAGATGAACCTCGGGGCCGAAGGCCGGATTGCCAAGGGGTTCGGACGCAGCAGCTTCTCGCTGGGAATCGGTTACGAAGCCTTCGGCGGTCAGCAGTGGCTGTCGGGCTACTGGCAGCAGTTGATCCGCGCTTCGCTGCGCTATCGGTTTGCGGGCGGGGTGGTCGGGCTCGAAGTCGGCGCCGACTACTACCACGACCGGGTCGAGACACCGGGCGAACCCGAGGCGCTGGCCGAAACGGGCGACTACCTCATTCCCTTCGCGCGTCTGGACTTCAACCTCGGGACTCCGGGGCTGAAGCCCTTCTTCGAGGCCGACGGGACGGTCCGTCCGAACGATTTCCGCACGCTGACCGCTGAAAATCCCTACGTGACGCCCGGGACATGGCTTGACAAGAGCTCCGTAGACTACAACTTCCGGGCGGGTCTGGGCGGCACGCTGTGGAGCAAACGCTTCGCCTATCGGGTCTATGCCGGATTCTCGGTGCAGGACAACCGGCTCTTCTGGGCGACACTCCTCGAACGCTCGGGGGCGGACGGCGAATACGAAACCTTCGCCTCGACCTTCATCCCGCGGTTGGGACGCCAGACCGTGACGTCGTTCAACGGTGAGATCGAGTACCGTCCGCTGAGTTCGCTGATGTTCGATCTCGGGGTGCACGGCCGCTTCTACAACGTCGAGTCCGACTGGAGCAACGGCGAGGCGTCGTTTGTCGGGAATGTCGGGGTGACCTACACCGGACGCAAGATCTCGTTCGGTGTCGAGGCCCGCATGGAGAACGAACGTCGCTGGACGACACTCGACTACATGCTTTCCGATGAAATCAGCTACCTGCCTGCCTTCAAGGTTCCCTTTACGGTGGACTTGTGTGCCCACTTCGACTGGCGGGTCTCGCACCGCGTGACGCTCTTCGCCGAGGGTCGCAACCTGATCAACCAGCGGCTTTACGATTTTGCGCGCTATCCCGAACTGGGTGCCAATGTCACCGTGGGCGTCAAGGCCAACTTCTGACGGGTGGCGTCTTTCGTGCGGCGCTGAGGTCCGTTGGAAATGTCGCCTCCGTGAAGCGGCCTTTTGCCGAAAAGGTCCCGGGCCGGACTTTAAAGCGCCCGAATGATCTCTCTTTTCGGCCGGAGAGCATAAGGATGCGTAATTTTTGCTAAATTGGACGCGTGTTGAGGCGAGAGCCGCGACACGCGTCCAATTTAAAAACCGAACCGTTATGAAACACACGATGCCCGAGCTTCCGTATGCGCCGGAAGCCCTTGCCCCGAAGATGAGCCGGGAGACGCTCGACTACCACTACGGCAAACACCTGCAGACCTATGTGGACAACCTGAACCGGCTGATTCCCGGAACCCCCTACGAAGAGATGCCGCTCGACGAGATCGTGCGCCGGACCGATGGCGCCATCTTCAACAACGCCGCACAGACCTGGAACCATACCTTCTTCTTCCGGATGCTGACCCCTTCGCAGTGTGCCATGCCGGAGAAACTGGCGGAGAAGCTCTCCGCGGCATTCGGTTCGGTGGAGGCTTTCAAGGATCAGTTTACGAAAGCGGCCGTGGGGCTTTTCGGTTCGGGCTGGGTGTGGCTGGCTGCCGACCGGGAGGGAAAACTCTCGATCGTGGCCAAGACCAATGCCGGGAATCCGATGACCGACGGCCTGCGTCCCCTGCTGACGGTCGACGTCTGGGAGCATGCCTACTACATCGACTATCGCAACCGCCGGGCCGATTTCGTGGCGGCGTGGTGGAACCTTGTCGACTGGCAGAAGGTTGCCGACCGGGCCATTCCGCGCCGTTACAAATGCACGGCGTGCGATTATGTGTATGACCCCGCGAAGGGTGATCCCGAGACGGGCATAGCGCCCGGCACCCCCTTCGAGGAGATCCCCGACGACTGGACCTGTCCGATCTGCGGACTCTACAAGGAGGCTTTCCGTCGGGTTGAGGAGTAGGAGATGGGCCGTCCGGCGAATCCTTACCGCATGAAAAATCCCGTCCGGATCCAACTTCGAACGGGATTTTCGGTAAGGGCATGGCCGGTGTTGCATCCGGCAGCCGGGATCAGAAGACGAACTTTTCGAGTTTGAGTTCGCCGAGATGCTCCATACGCGGAACGAGGGTCGTGAAGTGCGATGCGCGTTCGTGGGCCGCGAGGGCTTTGGCATCGCTCCACGTCTCGCAGATCATCAGAACATCGGGACGCGTGGTGCTTTCGAAGAGGTCGTAGGCGACGCATCCTTCGTCCTTGAGCGATGCGGCGACCAGTTCCCGGGCCGTGCGGACGAGTTCTTCGCGGTTGCTTTCCGTCGTGCGGATAAAAACATTCAAACGTATCATTTCTCTCTTGTCGGTTTATGGACGCGGAAGGTGTGCTTCAGGCGTCCGGTTTGCTTGACGGGACGAATTTAACAAATTTTCCCGAAATGACCCGAATCCGAGGTCGGGAGTTTTTTCCGAAAACTCTTTTGCACGGATTTTGGGTGCTGGATTCGAACATCCCGGAGCTTTCGGGATCGGAACATGGAATATCTGAAACTTCAAAAAAAGAAAAAATGAACAGAAAACATGGATTGTTGGGAATCGTGGCCCTGTTCGGCCTGTTGCCGGCGCTGGCCTGTACGGGCATCTCGCTGACGGCTGCCGACGGCAGTTACATCCAGTCGCGTACGATCGAATGGGGCAACAGTGCCCTGGAGAGCATGTATGTCATCATTCCGCGGGGGCAGCAGCTGCACTCGCTCACCCCCGGCGGCGAACCGGGACTTTCGTTCCGGGCTCGCTATGGCGTGGTGGGGCTGGCCGTCGTCGAACAGGAGTTCATCGCCGAGGGAATCAACGAGGCGGGGCTTTCGGCCGGGCTCTTCTTCTTCCCGCAGTACGGCAGCTATGAGACCTACGATGCGGCGCAGAGTGCCCGTACGCTGGTCGACCTGCAGGTCGCGGAGTGGATTCTCACGCAATTCTCGACGATCGACGAGGTGAAGGCGGCCATCGACGGGGTGCGGGTCGTAGGGCTCGAGGCGAATGCCGTCGTGCACTGGCGGATCGGTGAGCCGTCGGGGCGTCAGGTGGTGCTGGAGATCGTCGGGGGTGTGCCTCACTTCTATGAGAACGAGGTCGGCGTGCTGACCAATGCCCCGGGCTTCGAGTGGCAGGTGACCAATCTGAACAACTACGTAAATCTGCGCCCGGGGGATGTGCAGCCCTACAAGCTGGATGCCACGACCCTGCGGGCCTTCGGTGCCACGGCGGGTTTCCTCGGGCTGCCGGGAGACGATACGCCTCCGTCGCGGTTCGTGCGTGCGGCCTTCCTGCGCGCCACGGCACCCCAGCGTGCCACGGCCTTCGCCACCGTGCAGGAGTGTTTCCACCTGCTGAACAACTTCGACGTGCCGATCGGTCTTGAACATCCCGCCGGGCAGTGTCCCGACATCCCGAGCGCTACGCAGTGGACCTCGGCCATCGACCTGACGCACCGCGTGGTCTACTACAAGACCGCCTACAACAACACGATCCGTTGCATCGACCTCGCACAGATCGATTTCGGGAAGGTGCGTTACCAGTCGTATCCGCTGGACCGCGTGCAGCAGCAGCCCGTCGAGCGGATTGCGGTGAAGTGATTTGTTTGGATCCGGAACAACCCGTCGGGCGGATGTTGCCCGCGGGGTGAGGAATCGGTGGCCCCGGCCTCCTTCGGGGGACGGGGCTGTTTCTTACTTATTTGCGGAAGATGAAGTAGACGGCCAGGATGATGCAGAGGAATCCGGCGAGGTGGTTCCAGCGCAGGGTGTCGGATTTCATGAAGACGAGTGCGAAGACCGTGAAGACCGAGAGGGAGACAACCTCCTGGATGACCTTGAGCTCCCAGATCGAGAAGGGACCTCCGAATTCGGCCGATCCGATGCGGTTCGCGGGAACCTGGAAACAGTATTCGAAGAGAGCGATGCCCCAGCTCAGCAGGACGATAAACATCAGACTGAAGCGTTCGAGCCGGGATTTGAAGGCGATTTGCCCGTACCAGGCCAGCGTCATGAAGGCGTTGGAGATGACGAGCAGGGCGATGGTGGCGAGACCGCGGAACATGGGCGACGATGTTTGTGTTTGACAGCGGGTTGACGTTTTTCGTGGAAAACCGCGCAAAAATAGTGAATTTTTCGATATGTTGATCTCTTCGCCGCATTTTGCGTCGTGCACCTCCCCGGGGAATGGTACTCCCGGACGCCGGTTCCGGACCGACTGTCTTGCCGGAAAGGGGGGCCGGAGGCGGATTTTCGCCTTTTTTCTTGCATATTCGGTGCTTTCTGCCTAATTTTCCGATCCTTTGGCAACGGGCGGGCGGCTGAACTTCCGGACTCCCGATTCCCGGTGCCCGAACATCCTCCCGACCCTCCGGAACGGCTTCCGACTGGCGGGGGAGAAATGCGGAGATCATGCGACAACAGGAACGTACGTCAGAAAAGTATGCCCTGGTGACAGGGGCTTCGTCGGGAATCGGCTACGCCTTTGCCAGGCAACTTGCGGCCCGGGGTTACGGCGTGGTGCTGGTGAGCAACCGCGACGGGGAGAACCGGGCGACTGCGGAGCGGATTTCCCGGGAATATGGGGTTGCGACACTGCCCTTGTGTCTGGATCTTGCACAGCCCGAAGCTGCCGAATGGCTCTATGCCGAGACGTCCCGCCGCGGGCTGGAGATCTCGGTGCTGGTCAGCAATGCCGGGATCCTGCTCTTCGGACTGTTGGCCGATACGCCGCCCGAACGGCTTCGTACGATTGTGACGCTGCACTGTACGACTCCCGCACTGTTGTGCCGGCTGTACGGCGATGCGATGCGGCGCCAGGGTGGCGGGCGCATCCTTGTGGTCTCCTCGTCGACAGCCTGGATGCCCTATCCGACGATTGCGGCCTATGCCGCGACGAAGGCCTTCCTGCACAGCTTCGCCCGTTCGCTCGACATCGAACTCCGCGATAACGGGGTGAATGTCACGACACTCTTCCCGGGTGCGGTCGATACGCCGCTCTATACGCTTCCGGAGCGTCGGCGCCGGTTGCTGGTCCGTTGCGGGGTGATGCTTCCGCCCGACGAGGTGGCACGTCAGGGGCTTCGGGCTCTGTTCCGTGGACGCCGGCGCTGCATTCCGGGTCTTTTCACGAAACTCTGTGTCTTTTTCTGCCGCCTGATTCCGGCTCCGTGGCTCCGCCCGGTTCTGCGGATTCCGGCCGTGCAACGGCTGTTGCAGCCGCGGGGCTAATCGGCCAGCAGGGCGTCGAGGTCCTGCAGATCGGCAAAGGTATCGACCACAAGGTCGGCCTGAGCATCCCGCTCCAACGCTTCGCGCGGAAGCGTGGTGGCCAGCGCCACGATGCGTCCGGCGCCGGCACGGCGTGCGGATTCGATGCCGGCCCGGGCATCCTCGAAAACCACGCAGTCAGAGGGCTCGACACCCAGTGCCGCAGCCGCCTTGAGGTAGATCTCCGGATCGGGCTTGCAGCGTGTGACCGCATCGCCCGAAATCCGGGCCTCGAACCACGGCCCGATGTTGCACTTCTCCAGTACGAAATCGACATTCTTCCGGCATCCCGACGACCCGACGGCACAGCGCACTCCCCGGGCATGAAGCCCTTCGAGGAGCGAGTGCAGACCTGCGACAGGATGGATCTCCGGGGCGTATATTTCGCGGTAAATCGCCTCTTTCTCTTCGGCCAGAGCCTCCGTCCCTTTCGTGCGGATCACCTCTTCGGGCATGATCAGCCGCATGATGTCGTCGTTGCCCATGCCGTATGCCTGGCTCAGGCGCTCCTTCCATCCGGAGACTCCGTAACGGGCGCAGAAGATCTCGAACGCCCGGATGTGGGCCGCGGTGTTGTCCACCAGCGTGCCGTCCATGTCGAACAAAGCCGCTTTTTTCATCGTACGCTTGTTTTTTCGGAGCGTAAAGATACGCAAAATCCCCGAGATTCCATAAATCGGGATCCGGGGAGTACTTTCCGGGAAAAAACGTTACCTTTGCGTCGTATCAGCCGAAAAAGAGATGGCACACGGAAAAATCGACAAGACGAATGCGGCGCGGTTGCTCGACCGTGCGAAGATTGCCTACGAACTGGTCCCCTATGAGGTCGACGAGGAGCACCTTGCGGCTACGCATGTCGCCGAACAGCTGGGAGAGGATATATCCACGGTCTTCAAGACCCTGGTTCTGAAGGGGGATCGGACGGGGTATTTCGTCTGTGTGGTGCCGGGCGACCATGAGGTCGATCTGAAAGCTGCCGCGAAGGTTTCGGGCAACAAGAAGTGCGATCTGATCCCGATGAAGGAGTTGTTGCCCGTGACGGGCTATATCCGCGGGGGCTGTTCGCCGATCGGCATGAAAAAACTCTTCCCGACCTATATTCACGATTCGGCCGCGACACTTCCGTTTATCTACATCAGTGCGGGGGTTCGGGGTTTGCAGCTGCGTCTCGACCCGAAGGATCTGGCGGCCTATGTCCGGGCCACTTTCGTCTCCCTTTCTTAAAAGGGGGTTCAAGGGCGAAGGGCTTTTGGGGAGTTTCCGATCCGGTTCTGCGCTCCCGACGGGCGAGGCGCGAAACGCGAAACCGGATCGCCCCTCCCCCTCAACATTTCACTGCCCGCGAGCCCCGGCTTAGCCGGAGATTATTGGGCGACTTCGTTGTTCTTGGCGCGTTTGCGGGTGTTGATGGAGAGATAGCGCTGCAGGGTCTGCTGGAGCCGGGCCGGGTCGAGGTGCTGACGGATGTCACCTCCCTGCGCGATGGAGATCTCGCCGGTCTCCTCGGAGACGACGACGATGATGGCGTCGGAGATCTCGCTCATGCCGATGGCTGCGCGGTGGCGGGTTCCGAACGATTTGGGAACGTCGCTCTGTGTCACCGGAAGAATGCACTTCGCCGCAACGACCCGGTCTCCTTCGATAATTACGGCTCCATCGTGCAACGGGGCGTTCTTGAAGAAGATGTTTTTCAACAGCGGGGTGGAGACCTTGGCGTCAAGGGCGATACCGCCTTCGGCGATGAGCCGCAGGTCACTCTGCTGTCCGATGACGATCAGGGCTCCGGTCTTTGTCTCGGCCATTTCGCGGCATGCCGTGACGATCGGGGTGATGTTCGTCTGTACGGTATCCTCGCCGTTGGAGAAGATGCGGGTGATGAAGTTGAAGTGTTTCTGCCGCATGCCGATCATCTGGAGGAATCGCCTCAGTTCGGGTTGGAAGACGATGATCAGGGCAATGGCTCCGACCGAGATCAGCTGTCCGAGGATGGTGGAGAGCAGCTCCATGTTCAGGGTTTTCACGACGACCCAGAGCAGGTACACGGCAATGATTCCCGAGAGGATATAGGGTGCATTGGTACCCTTGGTCATGCGGTAGATCCAGTACATGATCAGGGCCACGAGGATGATGTCTATCAGGTCGACGAAAGTGAACGGAACGAATCCCATCGGATGCTGAATTTAGCAGGTTTCGGTATTGCAGATGCAAATGTATGAAAAAAAACCGACTTCCGCCGCAATGGGGGAGTCGGTTTTTTGTCCTTTGGGGACGGAGTTATTTCTTGTCGTTCTTTTTGTCTGCGGCGTAGAGTTCGTTGACCTTGGCCAGTACGACGGGAGTGATGTCGAGTGTGGAGTCGGCATCGATGAGCGCCGAGGCGTTGATGATGAGTTTGTATTTTCCGTCGGCGTTGATCTGCTGCACGGCGCGCTGGAGCAGATCCTGGGCGCGGTTCGAGAATACGAAGTTCTCCTCGTCGAGGGTCTGGGCCTCTTTCTGGGCATTGGCCTGGTAGGAAGCGACCTTTTTCTGGATGCTCTCCTGCTGAGCCTGGGCGTCACGCGAGGTGATGAGTCCCTTCTCGTATTTTTCCTGCAGCTGTGCGGCTTCGGCCTGGAGGTTCTTTTCACGCTGGGCCCAGCTCTTCTGCGCCTTCTGGGTCTTCTCCTGGAGGGCTACGCCTTCGGTCTGGTAGAGGTCGCACTGGGCGAGTACGGCTTCGACCTGGACGTATGCGATGTCGCTCGAAACGATCTGCTGGGACGTTGTTTCGGCCGGGGATTCGGACTGTTCAGCGGTTTTCGAGCCGCAGGCGGAGAGGAAAAGAGCTGCCGCGAGCGCCGGGAATAGCATTTTTTTCATATCGATTCGTAATGTTTGGTTAAATATTCTGCATTTGAGTCACAAAGGTAAAAAAAAATCTTTACTTTTGCTTTCCGGATCATAAATTTCTCGCGGAGGTTCGGCCGCGCTCCGGACGGGATCGTTTCCGGTCCGGATACGGAGGGTATCGAAGACTTTTCGGAGGGGCTCCGGAAGGGGATTCTCCGACGTGTTGAATGGTTCGCGACGTTTTACCTTGGGATCATGTACGAATATATCAAAGGAAGCGTAGCCGAAGCGGCTCCGGCCTATGCCGTGATCGATGTCGGCGGAGTGGGGTATTACCTGCACATTTCGCTCGAGACCTTTTCGGCGATCGAGCATGCGGAAGAAGCGAAACTCTTCGTTCACCATGTCGTGCGGGAGGATGCGCAGCTGCTTTACGGATTTTCGACGAAGGTCGAACGCGAACTGTTCCGTCTGTTGATCAGTGTGTCGGGCGTGGGGGGCAATACGGCGCGGACGATTCTTTCGACCTACTCGCCCCGGGAGTTGCAGGGGATCATCACCTCGGGGAATGCCGTGTTGCTGAAGAACGTCAAGGGCCTGGGGCTCAAGACGGCGCAGAAGATCATCGTCGATCTGAGCGGGAAACTCCTGACGCTGGGCTCGGGACCGGAGGGACAACCGGTTGCGGGGCCCGACGGCGGGGTCGTCGAGGAGGCGCTGGAGGCGCTGGTCATGCTCGGATTCGCCCGGACGGCAGCCGAGAAGGCCGTCCGGAGTGTGGTCCGCGAATCTCCGTCGGCTCCGGTCGAGGAGGTGGTGCGGATGGCGCTGAAGCGTTTGTAAACCCCTTCCATAGGCGTTTCGGGCGCGATTTCGTCATCCCGAACCCCAAGGTATCCCGTTCCGTCTGTTTTGGCAAAGTAGTTGTACTACTTTTGCGACATCGACTAAAAACGAGGCGACCATGGAGGAAAATTTCCCGTCCGGATTCCTGTATATTCTACTCGGCGTCTTCGTCGCGGCGGTTGTCGTGGCCATTGTCTCCCAGGTCTGGAAACAGCGTCGGTTGAATCGCCTGCAGGATGCACACAAGGATTACATCTATCGGAAAAAGAAGGTGACACGTTGAAGTGCCACCTTTTTTTGTCGCGGACCGGATACTGCGGGTTGATTTTTTGCGTTTCATGATTCGAAAATCGGATTGTTTTTGTACATTTGCACGATTATATGCCCATGAAACGAATCTTCGCCATACTGTTTTCCGTGCTGCCCGTGCTCTTCGGGGGTTGCTCGCAGGAGGAGGATACGCTCTCGGACCAGCGCGAAAAACTCGTGTCGTATCTCGAAGGATCCCATTCTCCCTCGCTGGTTGCCGACACGTCGCTCGAGGCGGGGAGCCAGTTGCCCTATTATACGGTCGCGGGGAATACGGCCTACCGTTACATCAAGAACGTCTATGATCCCGACCGGGCGAATCGGCCCGAAGTGGGGCCCTCTTCCACGGCGGTCATCACTTTCCGGGCCTATGTTTTCACCTATTCGAACATTACCGACTCGACGTTTCCCTTCTGGTCGAACGATCCGCTGCTGGAGAACGCCTACAAGGAGTTGGGACTGACGGTGACGGATGGTGCCTGGTCGTTCGAGCCGCTGCGCGTCGATCTGAACGGCGACATACTAAAAGGACTGCGGCTCTCGTTATTGGGGTGTCGGGAAGGCGACGAGGTGGAGGTCTACATGACCTACAACATGGCCTATGGCGACAGTTATTTCAGTACCATCCCGCGCGAGAGTCCTATTGCCTGGTTTTTCACGGTGGACGCCGTTGAATGATGAATGTTGATTTAGAATCGGAACACGAAAATATGAAGTTGATCTCCCGTTTGCTGTATCCACTTGTATTCGGCATGTTGCTGCTGGTCTCCTGTGCCAAGGAGCAGACCGAATCGTACGATAAGTTCGAAAATCAGGCTCTGGAGGCCTGGATGACGCAGAACCGTCCGGAACTTGTGGGGAACCTCCAGTCCGAAGGCGGATATTACGTCGATGTGATCCGTGCCGGAGAAGCCTTGAGCGACGAGGTGCTTCCGGTCCGCGATACGGCATGCTGGGTCCGTTTCGACTTCTCGGGCCGCGACCTGAGCGGCAACATTATCCTGACGCGGCGTGCCGCGGAGGCCAAACTGGTGAATACCTTCACGCGATATACCCACTACGTGCCGTTCTATCGCTATTGCGGGACCACCAACACGAGCCTGCTGGAGGGCTCCTATCTGGCCATGCGCAACATCCTTTATCTGGACGAGGAGTATGCCCGGGAGCGGGGCCTCGATCCGGAATTCCAGCTGCGCAAGGGTTCGAAGGTGGTGCTCTACATGCCTTCGCGGATCGTGGGAACCAGCGGTGTGGAGGGTGACGGCGGTTACGAAGGCCAGTATTCGTTGAGTGCGAGTCGTCCGTTCATCGTCGAGATGGAGGTCCAGGACCTTGTCAAGAACCCGCTGGAGAGCGAGGGCTCGGAGGTGGATTCCTTCTGTGCGGCCAACGGCGGACTGTGGCTCTATACCGAGGAGGGCGACGAGGCGGGTTCCTCGAAGGTCCCCGAGGGCTATGACGACGAGAACCATCCCTACAAGCTGCGTGACCGGGGATACCGTTGGGTGAGTGTGAACGATACGGTCGCCCAGGTCTACGTGGACATGCGCTACAATCCGATGGCGGGCACCGACAACCTGAAATTCGATTTCCCGGTCAACTCCGAAAGCGGGAACCTTCTGCGTGAAAACAAACGTTACAACGTCGGATTTACGCCCTACGACGGCAGCGATCTGGAGACGAAGATCGCCGAAGTGCTCAAGGAGCGTTTCCATGCTGATGCGGATTACGAACACCCGGGCGTGGGGCATCCCGAGGCCGATTCGGTGGGAATGGATGGCGAGGCGAAGATCTGGTATATCGTGCGTTTCCTTGACGGCTTCATCTTCGATACGAACATCGACGAGGTGAAGGAACTGATCTATGGCGAGGTGGCATCCGAGGGCTCGGCCCTCTCCTATACGCCCGAAGAGGATCAGAGCAATCAGATTCAGGGTTACTATTACGTGGTTCCGAACTTGTGCTACGGTCAGTGGGCAGAGTTTGTGACGGTATCCAGCCACGCTTACGGAGCTACGGGACAGGCGGGTAGTACGACGACCAGCGGCGGTTCGTCGGGCTATACGGCCAGCTACCTCGACTATCTGAACTACTACAACTATTACAACAGCTACTACGGCAACAGCTACTACGGCAGCTATTACGACAACTACTATTACAATTACTATAACAGCTACTACTACAACTACGGCTACGGTTACGGAGACACCACGACGGAGACCACGACGACCGTTTCGACGGAGATTCCGCCCTATACGCCGCTGATTTTCCAGATTTACATCGAGCCGGCCGACGAATAGCGGGCCGGAGACCGAGGGACCGAAGACTGAGGGACCGGAGGCCGAGAGCTGGAGACCGAGGCGTGGAGGCCGAGAACTGGAGGCCGAGGCGTGGAGGTTGAGGACTGTGAACCGAGGGTTGGAGACCGAGGCGTGGAAGCTGAGGGCTGGAGATTGTAGGGTGGAGCGTATCCTGTGATATTCTTGGCTGAGACCGAGGAACTGAGGCCGAGGGCTGGAGATTATGGGCTGGAGACCGAAGGGTAGAGCGCATCCTGCGGTGTTTTTGGCCGGTGACCCTGAAATCGATCGGACTTGCATGGCGAGTCCGATCGATTTTTTGTTGTCGGGGCCTTCGGACCCGGTTTTTGGAGGTTGTGCCGTTGCCGGGTTGCGGATTCGGGGGGACGTGTTGCGTTTTGAAGACAAATCGGCTACATTTTTGGAGGTTTTTGAATCGGAAATTTTGCAGTTCCGTAAAAAAGTATTAATTTAGAGTGTTCAAGAACCATCAACCAAAAAATCTACGGATATGATTATCACATTTAACGAGTTGCGCCGTATCAAGGATCGGCTGCCGAGCGGCAGTTCGCAGCGCATTGCAGATGAGTTAGGAATCGATGTGGAGACGGTCCGCAACTATTTCGGGGGCAGCCACGCGGCCAAGGAGTGCGTCGGTGTACACTTCGAACCGGGACCGGACGGCGGAGTCGTCACATTGGACGATACGACGATTCTCGATGTTGCGATGCGTATCCTGAGCGAGCAACAGCAATAATTATAAAAGGAATGGTCCGGCCATGCCGGAAGATAAGCCTGCGTTTTTGCGCAGGCTTTTTTATTGCGTGCAGTTCTGCGCTCCCGAC
>CALUIG010000022.1 GCA_944320625.1 uncultured Alistipes sp. | reverse complement strand
AAAAAGAGCGTTCGAATTGAGTAAATCGCCGGAATAAATCGTATATTCAGAAAACAGAAACCCGATTTATGAAACGATTTCTCCTCAACATCGTCCTTTTGGCACTGGCCGGAAGAGTTGCAGCACAAACCTTCACCACACAGTCGCCCGACGGTCGGCAACGTATCGACGTAACCCTCTCCGACGAAAAAGGTGCCTTGCGCATTCACTACACCACCCGATTCGACGGACACGAAGTCATCCGACCCTCGGCCCTCGACCTTACGATAGACAACCACACCTGGGAACGGGCCCTCGGCAAGCGTTTCACAAAAACCGAACGCTGGTTCGACAATCTGGAATTCGTCGGATGCGACACGCTCTGCCGCGATACCGTGTGGCACAACGCCTACGGGGAACGCTCGACGGTCCGCGACGCCTGGAACGGACTGCTGCTCCATCTGGCCAAACAGGATGGTTCGAAATACCGCCTCGACATCGAGGTCCGGGCCTATGACGAGGGCATTGCCTTCCGTTACGTGCTGCCGATGCACCCCGACGCCATCTACCACCGGCTGATTGCCGAAAATACGGAATTCGCCTTCCCCGAAGGGACCGAAGCCTGGTATACGCCCTGGGCACAAGGGTCCTACGAATTACGACCATTGGAGGACTGGGAGGATGAATGCGAACGTCCCGTAACGCTGCGTGTGTCCGATGATTTGTGGGTTGCCCTCGGCGAAGCAGCCCAGATCGACTTTCCGCGTGGGAAATTCCGCCTCTCGGAGACGAAGCCCCATACGCTCGTCACAGCCCTGAACGACAACGCCACCGACCTCGTCACACCGTCCGTCACACCCT
Source organism: uncultured Alistipes sp. (assembly GCA_944320625.1). Classification (GTDB taxonomy): domain Bacteria; phylum Bacteroidota; class Bacteroidia; order Bacteroidales; family Rikenellaceae; genus Alistipes. The sequence continues at coordinate 22,623 of CALUIG010000022.1, read as the reverse complement.
GGCGCGTGATCATGGCCGCAAAGCGCCCCGGTGAACTGCTCGAACACAACGACATTTTCCTGAATCTGAACGATGCCTCGCAGATCGCCGACGAGAGTTGGATTCGCCCGGGCAAGATCATGCGCGAAACCCGTCTGACAACCGAAAACGCCCTGGCCGTGATCGACTTCTGCGCCCGGCACAAAATGCAGTATCTGCTGTTCGACTGGTTATGGTACGGTCCGGCCTTCGACTTTGCGAGCGACGCCCGGAAGGTCGTGGCGCCGATCGACATGCCGCGTGTAGTAGCCTACGGCAAGGAGAAAGGGGTCGGTATCTGGCTCTACGTCAACCAGCACGCCCTGCAAAAACAGGCCGAACAACTCTTCCCGCTCTTCCGCGAATGGGGTATCGCGGGCGTGAAATTCGGATTCGTGCAGTTCACCTCGCAGCACTGGTCCGAGTGGGTACACCGGCTGGTGCGGCTCGCCGCGGAGAATCACCTGATGGTCAACATCCACGACGAATACCGCCCAACGGGATACTCCCGCACCTGGCCCAACCTGCTGACCCAGGAGGGCATCCGCGGCAACGAGGAGTTCCCCGCGGCTTCGCACAACACCGTGCTGCCCTTCACGCGAATGCTCTGCGGGGCGGGCGACTACACGGTCTGCTATTTCGATCCGCGCATCCGCAACACACACGCCCATCAGCTGACCTTCCCGATACTCTTCTTCTCGCCGCTGCAGACGCTCTACTGGTATGATACCCCGGCCCGTACGCGAGAGGTCCCCGAACTGGAATTTTTCGACAACGTGCCCGTCGTCTGGGACGACACGAAGGTGGTGGACGATACGATCGGCAAGCACATCGCCATTGCACGCCGTTCGGGCGAGGAGTGGTTCGCCGGGGTGATCGCGGCCGATGAGGCATGCGAAATGACGCTCCCGACCGACTTCCTCGACGCCGACCGCGACTACGTGCTGCGGGCCTATACCGACGACGAGACGGTCGACACGCCAACCCAAGTACGGGTTTCATACCACCTCGTGCGGGGCGGGATGCCGTTGCACTTCTCGCTCCAGGCCCGAGGCGGCGCGGCGCTTCACTTCCTGCCCGCCGACCGGACCGACACGAAGGGCATCAAACGACTGAAAGCAAACCACAAGCTCTGAGGCGATGAAACTTCCGGCTCTGCTTGCGGCATGGCTGTGCGGGGCGGCAATGCCCCTGATGGCCCAGCGGATCGTGATCCATCCCGTTCCGCAGGGGATCTATTACGCGCAGCACAACGACGACTACACGGTCCGGGTCCGCACGCCGGGCGGCGCATGGCAGGACCTCTATGAATACAAGGTCAAGGTCGACATGGACCGTCCGTCGGAAGCCTCGATGGTGACGTTCGACTTCGAAGGCGAGGTCGAGGTGATGGTCAAGAAGAACAACGGCACGGTACATGACGTCGCCGTCCGGCCCCTCTCGGCGGGTGTAAAGCCCCATTTGAAGGGGAATATCGCCACTTTCCGGCTCGACCGTCCGCAGAACCTTTCGATCGAGTTCGACGGTGACCGGCACCGCAACCTCCACCTCTTTACGAATGCCCCCGAGACGGATGTTCCGCAGCCCGACGATCCGGGCGTCATCTACTTCGCCGCCGGGGTCCACATCCCGCCCGAGGGGTGCGACGGTTTTGCCATTCCCTCGAACTCGCGGGTCTATCTGGCTCCGGGCGCGGTGGTGAAGGGCGCCCTGCTGTGCGACAGCGTCGAAAACGTCCGCATCGGCGGCCGCGGTCTCCTACTGACACCCAAACGAGGCGTTCAGATCCGCTTTTCGAAGCACATCGACATCGAGGACCTTACGTTCATCAACCCCCGCCACTACACCGTCTTCGGGGGTCAGAGCAGCGACATCCGCGTGCACAACATCCGATCGTTCAGCTATCAGGGCTGGAGCGACGGAATCGACCTGATGAGTTGTTCGGATGTCCATGTCGAAGGGGTCTTCATGCGCAACTCCGACGACTGCATCGCCGTCTACGGGCCCCGCTGGGAGTATCGCGGCGACACACGAGACATCACAGTGCAGAACTCGGTGCTGTGGGCCGACATCGCACACCCGATCAACATGGGTATCCACGGCTACACGGGGGACGGAAAAGGGAATATCATCGAACGGATCTCGTTCCGCAACATCGACATTCTGGAGCACGACGAGGATGACCCCGACTACCAGGGTTGCATGGCCATCTGTTGCGGGGACCTGAACCTGATCCGCGACATTACCTATGAAAATATCCGCATCGAACGGGTCGAAGAGGGGCAACTTTTCCATTTCGAAGTGGTTTTCAACGAGAAATACTGCACGGCTCCCGGTCGGGGCATCAAGCGCGTCACGCTGCGCGACATCTCCTGCGCTGCCATTCCGGACCTGCGCCCCGCATCGATCAAAGGGTATGATGCCGGGCGTCTGGTCCGCGACGTGACGTTCGAAAATGTGCGGATCGGCGGTCGACGGTTGAAAAACGCCGACGGGATGATCGTCAACGAATTTACCGAAAATATCCGCTTCCGATGAAACGATTGCTTTTTCTGCTCCTGCTTGCCGGATGGGCGGGAACCCGGGCCGAAGCCGCCGAATGGCAGTGGCGGGTTGCAACGCACGGCATCGTCTCGGCAGAGACCGGGCGCGAGCCGGATGCCTACCTGTGGATTCCGCCCACGTGCGAACGGGTCCGCGCCGTAGTAATCGGGCAGCACAACATGAGCGAAGAGACACTCTTCGAAAATCCGCTTTTCCGGCAGCGGATGGAAGAGTTGGATTTTGCGATCGTCTGGATCACGCCAATCCTGAATATGCCGTGGGACGTATCGACCGGCTGCAACGAAACGCTCTTCCGCGCCCTGGCGGAGCTGGCCGCAGCAAGCGGGTATGAGGAGATCGCCACGGCACCCGTCGTCCCGATCGAACATTCGGCACTGGCGACTTTTCCGTGGAACTTCGCAGCCTGGAACCCCCAACGGACACTGGCCGTGGTGTCGCTGCACGGCGATGCCCCGCGGACGAATCTCACGGGATACGGACGAGCCAACCTCGAATGGGGCCGCACACGCAACATCGACGGCATCCCGGGGCTGATGATCGAAGGCGAATACGAGTGGTGGGAGGATCGTGTACGGCCTGCCCTGGCCTTCCGGATGATGTATCCGGCAAGCTGCGTTTCGTTTCTGGGCGACGCCGGGCGGGGGCACTTCGATGTCGGAGACGAGACGGCGGAGTACATCGCCCGCTTCCTGGCCAAAGCCGCCGAACAACGGCTCGGCACGCCGCTCCGGGCAGTGAACCCCGATGACGGCTGGCTCGCGGAGCGTTGGTACCCCGAGCAGGAGCGGCGATCCGAAGCCGCTCCGGCGCCACAATACCGCGGCAACCGCCACGAGGCGTTCTGGTATTTCGACCGCGAAATGGCCCGCACGACCGAGGCCCGTTACGCCGCGACGCGCCGGAAACAACCGCTCTTCATCGGATATGAGTACGAAGGGGCCCCAATCCCCTACGACGAGCAACTGCACGCCCGGATGCGCTGCACGCTGCATCCCGAAGCCGACGGACGGACGTTCCGCCTGCGGGCTTTTTTCAGCGATTCGCTGCGGCAGTATCCGGCGGCGGAACGTCCCGCCGGAGAGCCGGAAATCCGCCGGATCAGCGGGCCGGTGGAGGTGGTCGACAATACGACCCTCCGGGTCTGCTTCGGAAGGGTAACCGTCGGCAATCCGCGCCGCGGCCGGGAGATCTGGATTGCAGCCGAGCATCCCGGCGACCAACATTTCAAAGGTGCCGTGCAGCAGTTGCTCGTCGAACTGCCCTTCCGGAACACGGCAGGATGCCGCCAAAGCATCCTCTTCCCTTCGCTGCCCGACATCCGCGCAGGCGAAGCGGCTCCCGCGTTGCAGGCTCGGTCGGATTGCGGGCTCCCGGTGGCATACTTCGTCAAGGAGGGCCCGGCAGAGGTGGTCGGCGGGGCGTTGCGGCTCACGCCTATTCCGCCCCGCAGCCGCTACCCGATCCGGGTAAGCGTCGTGGCCTGGCAGTACGGCCTGCCCGACTCGGTGCAGAGTGCCGAACCCGTCGAACGCATCTTTTACATCAACCGCTGAATCTTGCCCGAAGGATCGAATCGTCCATTGACTCGGTTCCAAGGCCCGAAACCCGAAAAAAATCGCTATCTTTAAGAGATGATACACAGAATCGGTCTATCCATCCTCGCGCTCTGTGTCGCGGCCTCCGTCACGGCCCGACAGCGCATCGAAATTCCCACGCTGAAAAAGGAGTATCCGCGCATGGTCGACGACTCGGCCTGTCGCCAAAGTATCGTGCAGCTTCTTGCCACTCCGGCCGGGAAAACCGCCATGGAGGGGCTCCGCAACCGGGTGGAGCCCTACGCCGAACGCCACACGTCGGACCCCGACTGGCTCGTCGACCGGCTGCAAATGTACTGGCAGAGCCACGCTACCGAAATCTATATTGATGGTGAGGTACTGGACCACGTGGCCGGCCGCGCCCCCGTCCCGACCGTGCGTTATACCGCCTCACGCGGTACGCAGACCGACTATGCCCGACCCGCCCTGGCCGACATCCCGCCCCGCCAGGATTCGCTCGGCATGTGGATGCGCAACAAGACAACCGGCTGCATGGAGTGGGTCGATCCCCGCAAGACGGGACGCAACGTCGAGTCGATGAATCTCGAAATCCTCAATCTCGCCCGCGATGCGGCATTCCTCTGGTGGTGGTCGCGCGACGAGCGCTATGCCAAAATGGCCGCCGATGTCTTCGACACCTACATGACGGGCCTCTACTGGCGCGAGGTGCCCGTCGACCTGAACCATGGCCAGCAGCAGACCCTCGTGGGACTGACATCGTTCGAGGTGATTCACGAGGACATCGCCGTCCCGGCTGCCGAATGCTACGACTTCCTCCACGACTACCTCGTCGAAACCCGGCCCGGGAAGCTGTCCATCTACGAAGATGCCTTCCGCAAGTGGGCCGCGGTGATCGTTGCCAACGGCGTGCCGCACAACAACTGGAATCTGATCCAGGCCCAGTTCGTGCTGCGTATCGCGCTCGTACTTGGCGATGACGAAACCTATGCCGACGGCCGCGGACGCCGCTACTGGCTCAACGAAATCCTCAACGAATCCTCCGTACGCCAGTGGGCGATCGGCCGGCTGATCGACTTCGGATTCGATCCCGAAACGGGGCTTTGGAAGGAATCGCCGGGCTATGCCACGATGGTTCTCTCGGAGTTCACGTCGTTCGTGCGGCTGGTCGACGAGGTGCTGGGCATCGATCTCATCGATGCCTACCCGATTCTGGCGCAGGCCGTAGCCCATGTTCCGCAGTACCTCTTCCCGAACGGGTTGGGCGTCTGCTGGGGCGACGGGCACTACGGACGGATGCGCACCGACTTCTACCCGCGCATGGTAGCCAATGCCCAACAGTACGGCAAACAGGAGCAGGAGCGTCTCTTCACCGCTCTCTACCGCTGTTTCGACCCCGCGGCCGGGCGTACCGATCCCGGGGCAAAACTCCCGGCCAAGGTCGAGACCTTCACCTCGATGAAACCCCTCACGCTCGACCCTGCGATCAAAGCCGGGCATATCGAAGAGTATGTTACCCCAACCTTCCATTCGCCCGGCGTAAGCTGGTTCGCAGCCCGTTCGGGCATGGACCCTGCCCGGAGCCTGATGATGAGCGTCTGCGGTTCGATGGGCAACCACATGCACGCCAACGGCATCTCGATGGAACTCTACGGCAAGGGATACGTCCTGGCCCCCGACCTGGGACGCGGCTCGGGCTATACGACGCTCGACTACGCGGAGTTCTATTCGCAGTTCCCGGCACACAACACGGTCTGCGTCGACGGCATTTCGGCCTATCCGGTGATGATGTCGCATCACGCCTTCCGCCTCGAAGGGTGTTATCCCGCCCCGGAGTGCCGCGAGGGTTATTACGACGGCGTGCTTTACGGGGATTTCTCGTTCCTCGAACCCGAAACGCAGTCCGACCAGCGGCGGCAGCTGCTGATTGTCAACACCGATCCCGATCATGCCTACTACGTCGACCTTTTCCGCTCGCGCCGCCGCGACGGAAAGGATCGGATGCACGACTATTTCTACCACAACATCGGCCAGGAGTTTACGCTCGATCTCGAAACCTCGCCGACCGAAGAGCCTGCTTTCGCCGGAGGCCATCTTTCGGCCTACTCGTATCTTTGGGACAAGCGATCGGCTCGAAGCGATCGGGATGTGACAGGCCGTTTTACGATGCGGCTGCCCGATGGCGGAGAGGTCGGGATGCGGATGTGGATGCGCGGCGAGCGCGAACGTGAGATTTTCCAGGCCCTGAGTCCGGCGATCGATGCCCTGACCCGTACGCCGATGCCCTACGACGTAAAGAATACCCCGACACAGACCTTCATTGCCCGGCAGTACGGTGAGGCATGGACCCGCCCCTTTGCAGCTCTCTACGAACCGGTTGACACCGCGGGATCGGCCATCCGCGAGGTCCGCTGGTCGGATGGTGGCGAACCCGGAACGGTGGGCGTATGCGTCGTCAAGCACGATGGCCGACAGGACCGGATACTCTCTTCGGACGAGATCCGCGAAATGAACGCCGAGGGGATCCGCTGCCGCGCAATCCTTGCAGTGGTCAGCGACGACCAATATTTCCTGGCCCGTGGGACGGAACTCACGGCGGACGGTGTGCGCATTTCGGCCGACCGTCCAGTCACCGTAGCCCTCGTGCGGCGTAACGGAGCATGGTACTACACCGCCGATGCCCCCTGCCGCATCCGCATCGAGGGACGCAGCTACCGGCTGCCCGCCTCGGCGATGACTCCGGTCCGCTGATCCTCCCGACTTTTTCCGTTGCAGACTGAGTAATTCGCCCCGCAAAAACGTATTTCATCATAAAGAACCCGAAAACCATGATCCGCCGAACTCTTCTTCTGACAGCACTCCTCGCGGCATTCGGCACGGGAACGGCCTCCGCACAGGAATACCGCTCGGAGGTGTGGTGCGCCGACAACGGCGACGGCACCTACCGCAACCCGATCCTCCATGCCGACTATTCCGATCCGGATGTCGTACGCGTGGGCGACGACTACTGGATGACGGCGTCGAGTTTCCAATGCGTGCCGGGGTTGCCGATTCTCCACTCGAAGGATCTCGTCAACTGGACACTCGTCAACCATGCCCTGCCGCGACTCGCGCCCGAGGAGTTCTTCGCCCAGGCTCAGCCCGGACGCGGCGTCTGGGCCCCCTGCATCAAATACCACGACGGATTCTACTACATCTACTGGGGCGACCCCGATTTCGGGATCTACATGGTCCGCACGGACGATCCGCGGGGCCGCTGGTCGGATCCCGTGCTGGTTCTGGCCGGAAAGGGACTGATCGACCCCTCGCCGCTGTGGGACGACGACGGGCGTCTCTGGCTGGCACACGCCTGGGCCGCAAGCCGCTCGGGACTGAACAGCATCATCACCCTCGTGGAACTCAATGCCGAAGGCACCGCGGCGATCTCCGGCGAACGGATCATCTTCGACGGCAACGCCGGCGGCAACCACACGGTCGAGGGTGCCAAACTCTACAAACGAAACGGCTGGTATTACCTCTTCGCTCCGGCCGGCGGCGTCGCTACGGGTTGGCAGATCGTCGCCCGTTCGCGCACCGTCGACGGATTCTACGAAGCCCGCACGGTAATGGCCCAGGGCTCCACGGCGATCAACGGCCCGCATCAGGGTGCCTGGGTGGAGACTCCGGGCGGTGAGTCGTGGTTCCTGCACTTCCAGGACAAGGGGCTTTACGGACGGGTCGTCCACCTCAACCCGATGCGGTGGGACGACGACGGCTGGTGCGTGATCGGTGAGGACCCCGACGGCGACGGGTGCGGCGAACCCGTCACTGCATACCGCAAACCCGACACGGGCTGTCAGAGTCCGGTCCGCACCCCGCAAGAGAGCGACGAATTCGACGGCCCGGCTCCCGGTCCGCAGTGGCAATGGATGGCCAACCCCCAACCCTGGTTCGGATTCTCCGGCATTCCGGGCCACTATCGGATGTACGCCTCACGCGAGGTGTTCCGGAACCTATGGACGGTTCCGAATCTCCTGCTGCAGAAGTTCCCCGCCGAGACCTTCACGGCCACGACCCGGCTGCACTTCTGCTCGAAGAGCGACGGCGACAGCGGCGGAATCCTCATCATGGGATACGATTACGCACGCCTCGCACTGACGCGCCGCGGCGAAGCGGCCGACCTCGAACTGATCGTCTGCCGCGATGCCGACCGCGGTTCGGAGGAGCAGCGGACCCTGCTCGCCACCCTCCCGCTCGAACGCTGCGAAAGCGGCGCTACTCCCCTCTACCGCACGGAGATCGCCCTGCGGGTCGAAGTCGGAGCCGGAGGTCGCTGCCGCTTTGCATACAGTACCGGCGGCAAACGCTTCACAACGGTTGACAAAGCATCCTTCACCGCCCGAGAAGGACGTTGGATCGGAGCCAAAGTGGGACTTTTCTGCATCAACAGCGGATCGACGTCCGACCGAGGATGGATCGATGTCGACTGGTTCCGCATCACAAAATAACAAACCATACCATGACCAAATTTCTGATCTTCTGCCTGGGGACACTCGCGGTCTCCTGTACAGACCCATCGTCCTTTCCCGACTCGGCGCTCGACTACTGCGCCGGGCAGGTCCGGCGGACACTCGCAGAACTGCCCGCCGCCGACTGCACGCTCACGCCCCGAAACATCGCACCCGACAGCACCCGCTGGCACCTCAACCGGGTCTGCAAGGAGGAGTGGACCGCCGGATTCTGGCCCGGAGTGCTGTGGTACGACTACGAATACACGGGCGACACCACCGTACTCAACGCCGCACGCCGCTACACCGAGGCCCTCGGATTCCTCTCCGAAACCCCGGCCTACGACCATGATTTAGGATTTCTGATCTATTGCAGCTACGGCAATGCCTATCGTCTCACCCGCGACGAACACTACCGGGAGGTGATCCTTCGCACGGCCGACACGCTGGCTACGCTTTTCAATCCCCGGGTGGGAACGATTCTCTCCTGGCCCCGGGAAATCCCGGCGCTCGGAGGCCACAACACGATCATGGACAACATGATCAATCTGGAAATGCTCTTCTGGGCCGCGGAAAACGGGGGCGACAGCCGACTGGCCGACATCGCCCGTTCGCACGCCGACCGGACCATGCAGTACAACTTCCGACCGGACGGTTCGTCGTACCACGTTGCCATTTACGATCCCGTGAGCGGTGCGCACCTGCGCAGCTGTACCCATCAGGGTTATGCCGACACGTCGATGTGGGCCCGTGGGCAGGCCTGGGGAATCTACGGATTCACGATGTGCTACCGGTTCACACACGACCGCCGCTACCTGGATTTTGCCCGCAAGATCACGGATCTTTACCTGACGCGGCTTCCCGAAGACGGGATTCCCTACTGGGATTTCGACGATCCGGCTATTCCTGCGGCGCCGCGCGATGCCTCGGCGGCCGCCGTCGTGGCCTCGGCCCTGTTCGAACTCTCGACCTACCTCGGCGACGAGGGAACCGCCTACCGAACGACCGCCGAAAAGATGCTCCGCGAACTCGACCGCAACTACCGCGGCGGCGAACGCTGCCCGGCCCTGCTCATCCACTCCACGGGTCACCATCCCGCAGGATCGGAGATCGACTACGCCATCATCTACGCCGATTATTACTACTACGAAGCCTTGTTGCGGCTGCGCCGGCTCGAACAAGGCGAACCGCTCTTTTGACATACCGTTTCCCCCGGCTGGCGCATTCGGACAGGCAGTTTCGTAACACGGATTGTTACAAAATATCCCGGAAGAGGGGCTGGATGGTCTTAAACCGCCATCCGCTACAAACCGACCCTTTTTTTGTTACAAACCGTGCCATCGGGTTCGTTCGGGAACTGCGACCTTTGCAATACCTGAAACCCCGAAACTACAACCTGCCATGACTCCCGAATCCCGACTCGCGGCCATCCCCGGTATCCGTCAGGACCGGCTCATTGCCGCTACCTACGTCGAACTGCGCGAGACTCTCTGCGGCTACATCCGCAAACGGATCGGCTCGCCCTGCGATGCCGAAGATCTGGTGCAGGACATCTTCGCCCGCCTTCTGGAATACAACACACTGCTTGACGAACGCACCGTTGTGCCTTTCGTCTATGCGATCGCCCGCAACCGGGTGGTCGATTATCTGCGCCGCCATGCCCGCAGCCGCGCGGCGGCCGACTACTTCTTCCTCCACGCACGACGCGCGACGTGCGACGTCGAAGAGCGGATCGCCGCAGCCGAACTCGTCACGCTGGAACACACCCTTTGCCAACGCCTTCCACAGCGCAGGGCACAGATATATACGTTGTGTGTCCACGACGGATGTACGGCCGAAGAGGCCGCCGCGACGCTCCACCTGAGTTGCCGCACCGTCGAAAACCACCTCTTCGCCGCCCGTCGGCAGATACGCGGGGCCCTGCGGAACTGCATCTGAATCCGGAACGAGTGTTTCCGAAAATTGTACGGAAAATTTTCCAAAATCCAAATAATCAATCATTTTATGTAAAACCTCTACTATGAGCCTGAAACATCTGAAAACATGTTTGTGCACGATGTTATGGTCCGCCCTGACATTGTGGGGGGGGGAGACTTTCGCCCAGCAAAAACTAAGCGGCAAAGTCGTCGACCCTGCCGGTAATCCCGTCATCGGAGCTACGGTCGTCATCGACGGAACAACCAAAGGCGCCTCGACCGACCTCGACGGAGCCTTCTCGTTCGATGAAAAGGCCGGAACCCCGATTACTATCTCCTACATCGGTTACCAGACCGTCAAAACAACCCTCCAGCCCGGCATGACCGTCCAGTTGCAGGAGGATTCCGCCCTGCTGGAAGACGTCGTAGTCGTCGGCTACGGCGTACAGAAGAAAGAGACCCTCACGGGTGCCATCTCCGTCGTCAAGGAGGAGATGCTCAAGGACAAGGGATCGCTCTCCAGCCCGCTGCAGGCCATGCAGGGCCAGATCCCCGGCGTGATCATCACCCGCAGTTCGTCAGCCCCCGGCGACGAGAGCTGGTCGATGTCGCTGCGCGGCGCCATCTCGGCCAACTCATCCGAACCTCTGGTTATCATCGACGGTGTGGCCTACGAGAGCATCAATGAAATGCGTCTGCTGAACCCCTCGGACATCGAGTCGATGAGTTTCCTCAAAGACGGCGCCGCAGCCATCTACGGTTCGCGTGCAGCCGGCGGCGTGGTGCTCATCACGACCAAAAAGGGAAAAGAGGGCCGCGCGAAAGTCGAATACTCGGGATCGTTCAGCGTGAAGACCGTCGGTCTGATGCCCACGATGATGACTCTCGACGAATGGGCCGACTCGCTGATCCAGACACTCGAAAACGACAACAACACGGGCGACATGTGGTATCAGTTCGCCCACCTGGCCAAAGAGTACAAGGGACACTACATTGACCTGAACCGGACGGCCGACCCCATGAACGGCGGATTCAAGGATGTCGTGGATTTCGTCTTCGACGATTCGTCGGACTGGCTCGGATCGCTCTTTGGAAATGCCTACTCCACGACACACGATATCAGTGTCTCGGGCGGTTCGGAGAAGATCTCCTACCGGGTCTCGTTCGGATACCTTTATGACGGTTCGCCGCTCCAGTACGGCAACAACAACAATCAGCGCTACAACCTGCGCACGAACAACACCTTCCAGATCACCGACTGGCTGAAACTCGAATCCGCCATCGGCTATAACCGCCAGGAGCAGGTTGCCCCGACCAACATCGGATCCATGCTTACCGTCACGCTTCCCTGGCCGGGACTTCCGCTCTTCACCCAGGACGGAAAACCCTACGGTTGGGGATCGGGCGACTGGAACTCCCCGGCAGCCCAGGCCGAATACGGCGGAGACAACAAGCTCTCGGTTTCGGCCGTGAACATCAGCGAAACATTCAAGGTCCGCGCTACGAAGTGGCTCGACGCCAACATCAATATCGGCTACAACACCTCGTCGGCCAACCGCAATACGGTGAACAACAGCGTCGACTACTACAACTACGTCGGTGATACGAAAATCTACACCAAACCGACCTCCGACGAGAATTACTACAAGCAGACCTCCTCGAAGACCGATTTCTACTCCTTCTCGGGCTATCTGAACGGGCACCACGACTTCGGCGACCACTCGTTGAGCGCCACCCTCGGCGGACAGTACGAGTTCAAGGACTACACCTACTTCGGTGTCGAGGCCAAGAACATCCAGACAGGACTCGAAATCGTCAACGGCTCGGGCGAGATCACCATCTCGAACAAGGAGCACTACCAGTTCGCCGTAGCATCGCTCTTCGGGCGTCTGAACTACGACTACCGCCAGAAGTACCTCGTCGAACTGAACATGCGTTACGACGGCTCGTCGAAGTTCCAGCCCGAGAACCGTTGGGATTTCTTCTGGGGCGGATCACTCGGCTGGCGCATCTCCCAGGAGGGAGCGTTGCGCGATCTGGACTGGTTGAGCGAACTCAAACTGCGCCTTTCCTACGGCGAAGTCGGCAACCAGAACGGCATCTCCAACTACGACGGAGTGCAACTCTACAACACCGCATCGTCGAACGGCGCGCTGGTCGGTTCGGGTCTCCTCTCGACGATCTCAACCTCCGGAACACTCGCCTCGACGGCCCGCAGTTGGGAGCGCATCAAGAACTACAACATCGGTCTGGACTTCGGATTCCTGAACAACCGGCTGACCGGTAGCGTGGAGGCCTTCCTCAAAAAGAACGACAACATGCTCGTCAGCATCGAATTCCCCGCAGTGCTCGGAGACACGCCCCCGAAGGCCAATACCGGCAAATTCAAGGCTTGGGGTTACGAAGGCATGGCGCAGTGGCGCGACAAGATCGGCGAGAACTTCAACTATTTCGTCGGCGGAACGTTCACCTTCGCCCGCAACGAACTCGTCGACTTCGGCGGTGCCGCCACGATTAAAAACGGGTATGTCAGCGACCGCGAGGGGTATCCGCTCAAAGCCCTCTTCGGACTGCGTTACGCCGGGAAGATCCAGACCCAGGAACAGCTCGATGCCTATCTGGCCAAATACTACCCCAACAATGCCGTGGGAATGCCCGCATCGCTGCGCCTGGGCGACAACATGTTCTGCGACGTGAACGACGACGGCCGGCTCGACGAAAAGGACTATGTCTACCTGGGTTCCGACACGCCGGAAATCCAGTACTCGATCAATGCCGGATTCGAATGGAAGGGACTCGATTTCCAGATCGTCTTCCAGGGTGCCGCCAACCGCACGATGTGGAACGGCATCAACAACTGGACGGTCCCGATGCGTGCCAAGCATGTCAACACGACCAATCAATCGCTGGGCAAGGTATGGAGTGTGGACAACCCCGGAGGTCACTATCCCTCCTACACGCTCGACTCGAACATCAACAACTACAACTACCAGGCTTCAAGCTGGTCGGCATCCGACGGCGCCTACATCCGTCTGAAAACCCTCTCGCTGGGCTATAATCTCCCGGCCAAGTGGTTTGCCAAGACCAAAAGCATCTCGGGATGCCGCATCTACTTCACGGGATCGGACCTCTGGGAGCACTCGAACATCCTCGACGGCTGGGACCCCGAGGCCAAGAGTTCGCCAAGCACCACCTCGCGCTATCCCTTCCTGCGCAGCTACACCTTCGGCGTCAACTTAACCTTCTAATCGACCGCAACCATGAAAAAATACCTGTTGAAAACCCTCTGTGCCACGGGTGCCGTACTCGTAGCCACGTCGTGCCTCGACCTCGATCCGAAAGACCAGCTTTCCGACGCCCAGGTCTGGACCAAACCCGACAACTTCACACTCTTTGCCAACCAGTTCTACGGCTGGACCCGCGACTTCCAGGGCTCGACCACCGTGACCTACATGAACGGCGTCTCGGACGGCCCGCACGCCGATACGCGGTCGGACCTGCTGTGCGAAGCCTCGACAAACATTTACAGCGAAGGTTCGAACTCGATCCTGGCCACCGACGACAACTACAACAACCTCTACAAGCGTATTTATTACGTCAACCTGTTGCTCGACCGTGCCAAGGAGTTCAGCGATCAGGCCGGAATCGCCGAACCGAAGGGTGAAGCGCTCTTCTTCCGGGCCTACCTCCACTTCGAGCTCGTACAGCTCTACGGCGACTGCATCCTGCTGCAAGAGCCGCTCGACATCGACTCCCGAGAACTGTATGGTCCCCGCACCGACCGGCTGACGGTCATCAAGGCCTGCATCCAGGACCTGAAGGATGCCGCGGCGCTGCTCGGCGAAACACCCTCGGAGGATGGCCGCGTCTGCCGCTACACGGCATGGGCCCTGCTCTCGCGCATCGCACTCTACGAAGGCACGTGGCAGAAATACCACAACCAGAATACCGCCGAATCACAGGCGCTGTTGAAAGAGGCTGTCGACGCTTCGCTCGAAGTGATGGGATCGGGACGTTACGAACTCTTTTCGAGCGCCGACCTCGGCGGGCGTGACAGCTACCGCTACCTCTTCGTCCTGGAGAACGTACAATGCAACCCGGCGGGTTTGACCAAATCGGCCAACAAGGAGTACATCTTCGCCCGCCGTCACGACCAGACGCTCAAACCCATCGGACTGAACATCACGCACGGTGTGCTCAACAACGCCTACTATCCGACGCAGAAACTGGCCGACATGTACCGCTGCCAGGACGGGCTGCCGATCTCGATCTCGGGGCAGTTCAAGGGCTATGCCACCCAGAACTCGGAATTCGAGAACCGCGACAACCGTATGAACGGCACCCTGATGATGCAGGGACAGAAGTATTGGAACAACGATGGCAGCTGGCGCATCTCCTGGAACGAAGAAGACGAGGGGGAGGGTCGGTTCATGACCGCCGACCGCCGCGCCAACTCGGGTTATGCCAACTACAAGTGGGCTACGGAACGTCAGGTTCCCGATCGTTCCGAAGGCTACGACTACCCGATTATCCGCTATGCAGAGGTGCTGCTCAACTACGCCGAGGCGGTTTACGAACTCAATGGCAAGATTACGGACGACGAACTGGATGCTTCGCTGAATCTCGTCCGCCGGCGTTCGAACCCTACGATGACCAAACTCTCAAACGCGCTGGTTGACGGCCATGCCGCCCAAGGCATGACGATGCTCGGAGAGATCCGGGCCGAACGTACCGTGGAACTCTTCCTCGAAGGCTTCCGCATCGACGACCTCAAACGCTGGAAGACTGCCGAAGACGAAATGCCCGGTGACCTGTTGGGTATTCAGTTCAAGGGCACGTGGTACGAAAGCAACTGGGCCAAACAACTCCGCCCGCTGAACGCCGAAGGACGCATCATCCTCTACTCGAACCGCAAGTGGGCCGACAAGAACTACCTGCTGCCGCTGCCCAACGACGAAACGCAGTTGAACCCCGCCCTCGGACAGAACCCCGGCTGGAAATAGTCCCCAACCCTAAACACAAGCCAACATGAAAAAGACATTCAGATACCTGTTCACGGCCCTGCTCGCCATGGCATGTGCGTTCACGGCCTGCACCGATGACGAAACGAAAGAGGTTCTGCCTTCGGTCGTCTACGAATCGATCGACTTCGACCTCGCAGATGCAATCCGTGCCAAGATCTACACCGATGAAACCAATACCCCGGCTCTGCCAATGGTCGTCGGCGAGCAGATCACGCTATCCTGTGTCACGAATCCCGCATCCGAAGAGGTCTCCTTTCCCGGGCTAAGCTGGACATCGAGCGATCCGACCGTTGCCCGTGTCGAGGAGGGGACGGTCCGTGCCCTGAAAGCCGGCTCCACCATCATCACCGTCACCCCCTCCACGACCAACCTCCTCGCTACGGCATCCCTCAAAATCAATATCGTGGACGAAGTGATCGAGGCTACCGCAATCACGATCTCCGACGATGCCGAATTCACCGACGAAACCTACGGGCTGCCGGCCTGCTACACAGGTGAGACCATGACTCTGACGGCTTCGATCGAACCGGCCGAAGCCACCTACCGGACTGTGATGTGGAGTTCGCAGAACCCAGATATTGCAACCGTGGATCCCGTTTCGGGTGTCGTGACGGGCGTAGCCCGCGGCAAGGCAACCATTCTGGCTGCGGCGCTCGACGAGAGCGGCGTGACGGCTTCGCACGAGATCTTCATCGACCAGATCATTCTGCCGTTGGGCGTGAAGTTCACCACCGCGCCTGCCGAGCGTTACTCGATCGACGAGGGCGGCTGCACGATCGCCTTCGAGACCTATCCGAAGGTCAGCACCCGGTCGCAGATCATCTGGACGCCGAGCGATCCCACCGTGGCGACCGTCGAGCGGGGAGTCGTAACCTTCCTGCGGCCCGGTACCACGACGATCACCGCCACGTGCGCCGAAAGCGACGAGACGCTGCCCGAAGGCTTCGCCCGTTCGGCAAGCTTCACGGTCAACATCCCGGCCGGATACTACAACGAGCACTTCCGCAATGAGACGACTCCATGGGCGCTGAACCCCTCACACGTCAACAGCGGAGCCTCTGCCGAACGGCTCTACAACGCTTCAACCGATGAATACTACTGGCTCTTCACGCCTTACCTGAACGCCTCGAACGTCGGCCGCGGCGACATCCAGCACTCCGGCAGCAAGGTCTTCCTCGAATCGGGAGGCTATCCGATCCTCTGCTTCCGCATCGATGACGTGAACGACAGCGCAAAGAAATTCTCCCGCAACATCAACGTCGACACGAGCGGTTCGGCCGGTGATACGAAATACTCGGGATGGATCGGCGGCAACAACAACAAGTGGAAGACCAAATACAAGTGTTCGGACGGTTCGGCCATCCTGATCTACGATCTCTCGACGCAGAACTTCCAGAATGGCGGGGCTCTGCCCGCCGGAACGGTGGCCGAGTTCTCGACCTTCCAGATCAAGTATGCCGACATCAAGACTCCGGCCAGCGCCGAAGAGGCCCGGTACCGCTTCTTCTGGTTCATGACCTTCGGCAGCGAAGAGGAGATGACCGCCTACCTCAACACCTGGTCACAGCAGACCGGCATCACCTACGAAGAATAACCAAGCATTACGAAAACCATGAAAAAAATAGTTCTGACCCTTATCGCCACGATACCCGCGCTTATAAGCGCGGTATCGTGCACCGACTACCTCGAACAGGGCGAGATCGATCTGACGATCGAAACCCCGCCGTTCGAATATCCCGAGACCTACACGTTCTCACACCCGTGTGCGCTGGTCTCCGAAGCCGACCTGACCCGTGTTCGCGCCAGCGTCGAAGCCGCATCGGCCACAGATCCCGTGTATGTCTCATGGCTGCAACTCTGCGGTAATGCTTATGCACAAGCAACCTACAAGGCTTCCCCCGTGGAGATACTCGTGCGCGGAGACGCTACCGGGATCGGAGACGGAAAAGAGAACTACATTCAGGCCGACCGCGATGCCGCCGCAGCATTCCAACTCGCCCTGCGCTACCAGATTTCCGGAGAAACGGCCTATGCCGATGCTGCCGTGAAGGTCCTCAATGACTGGGCCGACGTCTGCAAGCAAATCACGGCCAATGACAATAACCAGTATCTGCTGGCCGGATTCCAGGGCTATCAGTTTGCCAATGCCGCCGAACTGCTGCGCGACTACACGGGCTGGGCCGCTGCCGACCAAGCCGATTTCAAGCAGTGGCTGCTCGATGTCTGGTATGCCAAAAACGAGTGGTTCATCGAGAACCATGGCGGGTCGAACGTCTGTTCACTCCACTACTGGTCGAACTGGGAACTGGCCAACCTGGCCTCGATCCTCGCCATCGGCATCTACACCGAGAACATCGAGATGATCAATCTGGCCTACCGCAACTTCCGCGAAGGCGAGGGCAGCGGATGCATCAACAACATGATCCCTTACGATCCGGTTGCCGACCCCGACGGCAAGACCACGGCCATTGCACAGAGCATGGAGTCGGGACGCGACCAGGGACACGGTACGCTGGTGGTATCGATGTGCGCCGAACTGTGCCAGATGGCCGAAAACGTAGGTCTCGATTTCTGGGGAATGGAGGAGAACAAGGTGCTGGCCATGTGCGAATATACGGCCAAATACAACTGCTTCCCGGAAGGAAATTTCATCTGTTCGTCAATGCCCTTCACGACCTACGAATATTGTCCGGCAGGTTGCGGGTGTTCCAACTCCTCGCACGGCGCCACCCACACCCAGGTATCCTCCGAAGGCCGCGGCACAATCCGACCCTGCTGGGATCTGATCTATGCCCACTACGCCAAAGTCGAAGGTTTGGGCGAAAATCAGGTCTACTATTCGAAACTCTTTGCCGAGCAGCTGCGCTACACGAACGGAGTACTGACCGGCGACGGCGGTGCCGGCGACAGCCGCTACGGATCGAACAGTTCGGCCTACGACCAGATCGGCTGGGGAACCCTGCTCTTCTACCGGGGTGAATAACCGCTTCGGAACCGATTGACACAAAACGGGCCGCCTTCTTCGGAGGACGGCCCGTTTTTTACCGACTCCGGCCGATCACTCCGCGGCTGCGTCATCGGATTTCCGCGAGGCGTGGTACTGCGAGGGCGTGCAGCCGAACATCTCGCGGAAATAACGCGTGAAGTACTTCGGCGTATTGAAGCCCACCATCTCGGAAACCTCCGTCACCGAAAGATTCCCGTCCTGGGCCAACAGCTGTGCGGCCCGTTTCAGGCGCATTGTCCGCAGAAACTCCGAGGGCGTCATTCCCGTAATCGACTGCAATTTGCGGTAGAGATTCATCCGGTGCATGGCCACGTCCGAAGACAACTCCTCGACCGAATAGTTCGGGTTGCCGATGTTGCGTTCGACGTGTTCCATGATCCGGTCGATCAACTGGCGGTCGAGCGGCGTGACGGTAATCTGTGCGGGCGAGATGTCGGCCTCGGAGGTGAAACTCCGGATCCGCCGCCGCCGCTCCTCGATGAGATTGCGGATCCGCGCCAGCAGCACCTCCATGTTGAAGGGCTTGCTCAAATAGGCATCGGCACCCGATTCGTACCCTTCACGGCGCACGTCGTCCTCGGCGCGGGCCGTGAGCAGGATGATCGGGATGTGCGAGGTCTCGATGTCGTTCTTCAACCGCTTGCAGAGTTCGAATCCGTCCATGCGGGGCATCATCACATCGCAGACAATGATGTCGGGATGACATTCGTAGGCTTTGCGAAGCCCCTCCTCACCGTCTTCAGCCTGCCGCACGTCGAACTCCCCGGCGAGTTCCTCCGCCATATAGGTCCGGAAATCGGGATTGTCCTCGACGATCAGCAGGCGGCAATGGGCCGATGCCTCCCCGGAAGCCTCCGTCGTTTCGGGACCTTCGGGTTTCGGTTCTCCGGCATTCGAGGCCCGGAGCGTCATGGGAATCTCGACCCAGAAGGTGCTGCCACGCCCCACTTCCGAGTCGACACCGACCTCCCCACCGTGCATTTCTGCATATTGTTTGACCAGACACAGTCCGATTCCGGAGCCTTGCGGCGTCGTGTTGCGGGCACTCTGATAGAAACGCTCGAAGATATGTTCCCGGTCCGTTTCGGCGATCCCCATGCCGGTGTCGGAAACCTCCAGACGCATCCGTTCCGGATCGGGTTGCGACAGCCGCACGACAATGCTCCCGCCCTTGGGCGTAAACTTCACGGCATTCGACAGCAGGTTGTTCACGATCTTGTACATCTGCGCCGAATCAAAAGCCATGTAGGAGCGGCTCATGCGGTTGTCGAAGGTCAGGTCCAGCTCTTTCTCGCGGGCCACGTCCCCGAACGTATCGACCAACCCCTCGACAAACTCCACGATGTCACCCTGCGTGAGGTTGAGCCGTTCGCCGTGCATTTCGAGTTTGCGGAAATCCAGCAGGTGATTCACCAGAGACAAAAGTTGCGAAGCGTGGCGGTGGATGGTCAGCAGCTGCGGCCGGAACGGAGTCGAATCGTCCGTACGGCGGATGATGCTTTCGAGCGGCAGGAGGATCAACGACAGCGGGGTCCGCAATTCGTGGGAGATATTCGTAAAGAAGCGGAATTTCATCTGGTCCATCTCCTCGCGCTGCCGCACCTGCTCTTCGAGCCGGTGGCGTTCGGCCCGCAGCCGCAACCGGCGAAGGATGTAGAGAACGCCCAGCACGATCATCAACAAAGCGGCCAACGCATAAAGCACGAACGCCGTCGTGCTCTTCCAGAACGGCGGGTGGATCGTAAAGGCGATCGTCGCCTCGGCTTCGCTCCAATCCGTATCGTTGTCGGCAGCCGTAACGCGGAACACGTAATCGCCTGGTTCAAGCAGCGTATAGGTCGCCGAACCTATTCTCCGGGCATGAATCTCGGTCCATTCACGGTCGAAATTTTCGAGCCGATAGCGGTAGACCGTATGGCTGGGATTGGTGTAGTTCAGATTTGAAAATTCGAACGTGAGAAATGTTTCGTCGTGCCGCAGATCGAGATGCGCCATCTGTCCCAACTCGCGGGGCAGGATGCAACGACCATTCAACTCCTGGCCGACCTCCACCGGACGGTCGAAGATCCGCAGGCGGGAGATAATCGGCGCACGATTGTAACTCGGCTGGTAAAGCGACGACGGATCAACGAAACAGAACCCGTGAGCTCCGCCGGCATAAAGGTGGCCGTCACTCCCGACCACCAGCGCGTTCTGAAAAAGAGCCCCGGCCTGCATGCCGTCCGCCGCCCCGTACGATGCCACGGCGAAATCCAACCGCCCGTCATCACGGATCGGCTTGATGCGTGAAAGGTGACTGAAAGTTGCCGCCCAAACATTTCCCAGGTCATCGACCGCCAGTCCGAGGATGTTGTCGTTGGGAAGTCCCTCGGCGGTGGAGAGACAATAGTGCACCCCTTCGGGCGTCTCGACATGCAGACCGTCCCACGCCGCCAGCCACAACAGACCGCGCGAATCGACCAGCGCCTGATTGCAGGGAACATACCCCTGGGGATCGTCGGGATCGAAGAGCACCAGATCGGCCGACGGGTCATACAGATAACAGCCGTTGTCGCTCGTGACAAGGAGTTTGTCGCCGACCTCGCAGACCCCGCGCGTAAGCATGAACCGGGCCAGTTCGGGATGGCGGTCGCGCAACAGGTCGATCTGCCCACTGGCGGGATCGAAACGCCCCAAGCCGCCGTAGATACAAATCCAGAAATTGCCGTCGCTGTCCTCGTGGAAAGCCCGGACACAATTCGGATTGGGGGTCGCCGAGCGGTAGCTCGCATCCACCGAAGAGATGTTTTCACGGAAATAACGGCGGATACGGCCCCGGTCGATGCAATAGGCGCCGTGATGGAAAGTTCCCAGCCAGATCCGGTCCTGCCGATCGCGGTAAAGGCTGATGCAGAGTTCGTCGCGCAACTCGGGATAGGGCACCGTGATCCGGCCCGTGCGGGGATCGTAACGCAGCAGCCCCTTGATCGTGCCGAGCAGGATCCGCCCGTCGGGCTCCTCGACCAGACACTTCACACTCTCGTCGGGCATCCGCACTCCGTCCAGTGAGGTATTGTTGACGGTCTGCAGGCGGAAAATATCCCGATGCCAATAGAAAACCCCTTCGGTGAGGGTGGCGATCCAGACCCCGTCGTGCGGATCGACGTAGATCTTCGAGATGTCGGTATTGTGGTCGATCCGACGGCCGTCGGTCAATTCGAGGTAAGGAAGATTGCGTGCTTCGAGCGTCGAGGTGTCGAGAATCGTGACCCCCGATTTGGCGGAGCCGATCCAAAGGCAGTCATCCCGATCGATAGCGATCGTGGTATAGACATCCTCGGCTCCCAACGGGACCGAACGAATACGTTCGATACGTTCCGTCGCAGCATGGTAACGCACCAGGTCGCGGTCAAAAAGCATCCACAAATCGCCATTCGAAGCCACAACCATCTCCATACGGCTCGACAGGGGCGACGACGCGGGAACAATACCCCGGTAAAGCGCCGTAAAACGCTTCAACGAGGAGTCGTAACGGGCCAGCGTGCCGTCGAGCGAGAGCATCCAGACCCGACTCCCGTCTCCGACAATGATCAGCGGACCACGCAGGTCCTCGGGGCGATCCACCGAACGGGTCTTGACGGAAGTGTGCTCACAGCACCACAGCGACCCGTCGTTTCCAACGATCCAATAATCGCCATCGGGCATCCGGAAAAAGGATTCGACGGTTACATCTCCGATTTCAAACGGCAGAAGCATCGCCCGGGAATCGTATTCAAACTCTCGGGCCGTAAGATCAAAACGCCAGGTTTGATCCCGATTCGTAAGCCAAAGAAAGTGATTGTCATCATAAAACAGACAATTCAGCCCGGCATACTCCTGATAGGGGATGCAAATCGGATGGAACGGATAGCTTTGGCACGCCGCTCCGTCGTAGAGATTCAGCATCGTGGCGGTCTGGATACACATCAGACCATTGGGCAGCATGAGCATGTTGCGGACGTTGTTGTCGGGGAGTCCGCCGTTGCTGTCGATCTGCCGGAAAAGGCAGGTCCGGGACATATTGTTGGCTGCGGA
>CALUIG010000021.1 GCA_944320625.1 uncultured Alistipes sp. | reverse complement strand
TCGACCATCAGTTCGTAGTAGAAGCGGCTGCTGGCCGTATTCCCGGCGGCATCGACCGTCTCGGCCTGCAGGATCACCAGGAAGCTGCTGTTGGTGGCCGGATCGCCCACGCCCTTCAAGTCGATGCGTACGGGGATGCTCAACCGGTTTTCCCCGGCCGGAATGGTCTGTTCGCCGAGCGTTGCCGTCACATGATCCGCCGGAACCTGGAAAAATGTCCGGTCGATATATTGTCGTGTTCCATCAAAACCACCGTATATATCTATCTGTGCCTTTGACAAAGAATAATACTTGGAGGCTTTTTCCTGCAACTCCTTGTTTTCGACCAGCGAGAGGGTGACGGTGAGGTCCTCGTCGCGGAGTTTCGGCATGGAGAGGGTGACGACATCCTCGAAGGTCGACTCCGCCTCGACCCACACCCGCGCCACCGAATCCCGGGTGGTCAGCGCGCTGTAAAACCGCGGGGCACTCTCGCCCATGGGGTCGAAAGCCGTTCCCCATCCGCCCTCGAACTCGATCGGGTCGGACGTACAGGCCGTCAGCGCCGCCGCCAACCACAACGCCAGCACGGGCAGACTGCCATACCATGATCTATTTTGCATTTTCATCGTTCAATTGCGTTTATGGTTACTCCTTGTTCAGTTGCGGAACCTCCACCGAGGTGTTCCACTGGAGCGGATTGACCGCCACACCGTCGTTGCCGTGGCCCGTGACGTCACGCACCACATCGCCGTCCTCCGGCTTGTCGAACTTCCAGTAGCCGAGCAGCCCCTCGCTCGCCGGATCCACATCGTACATGTGCTCCCAGATCTCCTCCTGCGTGCGGACCACCGACCAGACCCGCGCCTCGGAGACCTCACCCTGCAGGGGCCGGTTGTCATCGTACGAACGCCCGATGAAGAACTGGTAGGCATCGAACAGCGACGCATTCCCCACCGGATCGGCATCGTACATCGCCCGCATCGCCAGGTTGATCACGCCGCCCGACCACTTGACCGTGCCCGTACTCTGCACCTGGCCGTTGACGAAGATCTGCATCTGGCCGTTCAACGGATCGTAGGTCAGCGCCAGGTGGTACCATTCGCCCGCTTCGAGCGACAGCATGTTGTCCGCATCGGGGAACTTGTTGGCCCCGGCCTGGACCTGCAGCTGCTGGCGCGGGAAACCCGAATCGCCGATACGGAACATCAGATACTGCTCGACACCCATCAGCGAGGAGATGTCAGCCTCCTGATCGAAACTCTTCACCCGAATGATCATCTCGTAGGTCACGGCCGTCAGCCCGTTGAAGATCTCGCTCTGAGGTCCCGCCTTGTCGAGCGTCGGGAAGGTGATCCAGTTGTCGGTCAGGTCGGCCACGGTCGTGATGGCACTCGTCTGCTTGACCAGGTACCACACCGTCGCCGAAGCCTCCAGCAGCCCGATGTCCGGACTCAACGCCGAAATCGGAAGCAGGTAGGTGACATCCGCAGGAAGCGCCGTCAGATCCTTGAACACGACCGTCGCAGGCTCCGAAATGACGTTGCCGGCAGCAATCGAAAGACGCCGCGTCGAGAGTTCGTAGTGGGTGGCGTCGAGCAGCGCGTAGTCCGTGCCGTGACGCTCGTTATAGCGTGCAACCGCGTCGGCATCGATCTTCAGCACCGCCTTCACGTCGTGGTCCGTCGGGGCGCTCAGCGTCGCCGAAAGCGTCTTCTGCTGCGTGGAGATCTCCCGCTTGAAGAAGACCTGAACGTCACTGCGATCCACCGCCGCATCCAGATAAAGCAGCGCCGAAACCGGGCTCTTTTCGTCGTATTCATCGCGGTCGCACGACGTCGCCGCAACCGCCAAAACCGTCAAAATCAAAAATATACGTTTCATCGTTCGTCAGTTTTTAGGTGTGAGGCCGAGTTGGGAGATAAAGGCCCTTGTAACCTGGTAATTAACTCCCGAAGCGTGGTAGTAGTCCTGCCCGATGTCGTAGAGCGCAAGCCCCGGTGCCCCGTACGGGAGACTCAGCCGCAGACCCAGCGTCAGCGCATCAGCCTTCGTGCTGCGGAAATCCCGCCACGACTCCCCCGGAATCGCACTCAGCAGCAGCCGGTCGGCCGGAATCCCCGCCCGCAGCGCCTCGTCGCGCAGCAACTCGATGTCAACCTGGAAAACAAGCATCGCCGACGGCACCACCACCAGGTCAAAAGCGTCGAAACAGGTCGGGTCAGCCTGCGAAGGATCCCCCTCGTAGACCACCATCCCGACCTCGCCCAGTGCCGCGAGCGTCGCCCCGAGATCCGCAAACGGGGCCGTCCACGCCTGCAGGGCCACACCGTCGAACCCCTGCTTGCGGGCCCGTTTTCCCACGGCCGCCGCATCCTCGCCCGGGAACAGCGGAC
Organism: uncultured Alistipes sp.; assembly: GCA_944320625.1. Taxonomy (GTDB): domain Bacteria; phylum Bacteroidota; class Bacteroidia; order Bacteroidales; family Rikenellaceae; genus Alistipes. The sequence continues at coordinate 21,226 of CALUIG010000021.1, read as the reverse complement.
AAAGCACCCGCGTGCCCAGTTCGTGCATCCGCGGCAGGTCCTCCAGATCGGCCGACGACGGCGTGCGCTGCAGGCTCACAATGTCCAGCGAGTCGGGCAGCGACCGCATGAAGTCCCGCTCCGAAGTCGACATCTCCGGGGCATTCAGCAGGCACGCATACGTCAACAGATGCTCCGAACGCTTGAAGGCCGTCACGCCCGAGACGTATTCGGACCATCCCGCCGGATCCTGGCCGTCGGGACGAATCACCTTTTGATCCATCACCTCCGTCTCCGTCCACTCACTGCACGAAAAGACCGTACAAAGCAGGCAGAGCCCGGATAAAATACCTATGATTCGTTTCATTTTCATGGCTTCGTTCGTTAATATGGTTTCACATCCCACCACAGGCGGGTCCCCGGCGTGTCAGGCCCCCCGAGCATCTCCACGGCTTCGGCCACATGCACGGGATTCTCCGTGTACTCCTCGGTCGGGTAGTTCAGACGACGCGCCCCGTGTTCCGAGGTGACCGTACCCCCGCTCTTGTTGTTCACCGTCGGGAACAGACGCGGATAACCCGTACGCCGGTACTCCGCCCACGCCTCGTTGCCCAGCGGGAAGATCGCAATGTATTTCTGCGTGATGATCCGCTCCAGGTTGAATTCCCAATTCCCGGCGCCCGACTCCCAGGGAATCGTGATCTTGCTCAGCGCCGCCATGTTGTCCGTCCCCACGTTGTCCACGTAGTTCGCAGGAACGGCGTCCGTCTGCGCCAGATACGCCTCCACGCCCTGTACGCCGCGCTCCTCGAAGGAGAGTGCGATCGCCTGTTCGTAAAGGTTCCGGGCCGCCGACTCCGAACCCCAGCGCAACTCATACTCCGCACGCAGGAACGTCGCCTCCGCGGCATTGAACCACAGGTAGGGCGATTTCGAATCGATGATCATGTTCGAATAGCCCGCCTTGGCCTGATCCGTACTCTCGGGAATGGCCCCGATGCGCATCCCCGCATAACCCTGCACGGCATCCTCGCCCTCTCCGATGGTCACCTGCGTGAACATCGCCTCGCGCCGCGGGTCGTTGTAGCCGTTCATCAGCGAGATGATGTCGGCCCCGACCCGGTGATCGCTCCAGTCAACCCAGCACAACACCGCCCGGTTCTCCGAAAGCGTCAGCTGCGCATTGTCGGCATTCGTCGTGATAACGCCCGAGGCGATGGCCTCCGAAGCCCGTTCCCGCGCGACGTCCGGAGCCACGTACGACAGACGCATCGCCATGCGCAACTTCAGCGAATTGGCGTACTTCAACCATTTCGACACGTCGCCGCCGTACACGTTGTCAAACTTTCCGAATGCCTCGGTCGAAAGCTGGATGTTCTCCGTCAACGTGGCAATCGCCGCGTCCAGTTCCTCGAACATCTTCAGATAGACCTCCTCCTGCGTATCGTAGCCCACGGCCAGCGACTCCTTGCGGTTCTCGACCACCTCAGAGTAGGGGATCGGTCCGTAGGTATCGGTCACCCGGTGCATGATCGCCACCCGCAGCACGTCCGCAAGGGCCAGCATCACGGCATTGTCCGTTCCGTTGATGATTCCCCGGTAGTAGGGGTAGGTCTCGGAGAGTACGTTCACGAACGGCCACTTCAACCAGTCGGCCGAAGGATTGAAGATCGAGAACTTGGTGTCCCAACCGTCGAGCGTACCCTCGACATATCCCGCATAGGAGCCCCCGACCAGCAGTTCGTTGAACTGGTAGATGTGCTCCTCGACCGGAACCACCAGGCTCAGAAGTCCCTTGATATTGGCTCCCGTCTTGTAGTTCTCACGCTGGATCTCCGCCTCGGTCACCTCGTTGGGATTGCGGTTGATCTCCGCAAACTCGCCCGTACAGCCTGCCGCGGCATACGCTGCGACGGCAAGCAGCAGGATCCGGATACTCCGATTCATATGGTTTTCCGTTTTCATGGCTGTCGTTTAAAAGGTTAGTTTTACATTGAAGCCGATGCTGCGCAACGACGGCATCATGAAATAGTCGATTCCCTGATAGAAGGTTCCGGTCGACGCCACGGCTTCCGGATCGAACGGCGCCTTGCAGTAGATCATCCACAGATTGCGCCCCACGAACGAAACCTCCATCGAACAGAGATCGCCGAACCAGCGTCGCGGCAGTTCGTAACCGAGCGAAAGCTCCTGCAAACGTACGTTCGTGGCCGAATAGGTATAGTATTGCGGCAGTCCCGACTGGGCCGAAATCGACTGGTACCATTTCTGCGGATCGGCCATCGAACGGCCGTTGACCAGCGCTCCGCCCGCATCGCGGGCCGCAGCCGTGGCCTCCGAGACACCGAACTGATCCATCCACGCCTGGGTCGCCGAGTAGCAGATGCCGCCCAGACGCGCCGAAACCAGAAAGCCCAGACGAAGGCCCCGCCAGTTGAAATCGTTGCGCCAGGCCAGATTCGCATCCGGAAGGACCGAACCCAGCAGGAGGTCCGGGCAGTTGTCCAGCAGCGTGACATTGCCCTTTTCGTCGAACTCCACGTATCCCTTTTCGCTGTACTTGAGGTTCGAATTCGTATAGAGATCACCCATCGTACCGCCCGGTTTGAGGATGTATTTCGCCTTGCCCAGACCCTTGATTTCGAGCCGGTCCTTCGTGATCAGCTCCCCGGTCTCGGGATGGACGTAATTGTGAACCAGTTCGACGATCTCGTTCTTGTTCCACGAGAAGGTGAAGTTCGACGACCAGCCGAAGTCTCCCCAGCGGTTGTCGTAACCGGCCGAGAGCTCCACACCCGTATTGCGGACATGCCCCGTCTGGAGATAGATCGTCGAGTAGCCCGACGAAACGGAGATCTGCGGATCGAACGTCTGGTTGTAGGTGTCGGCGCGGTACCACGAGGCCGAAAGATTCAGATGGCGCCACAGACGCAGGTCGAAACCGACTTCCCAGGTCTTCGTCCGCTCCGGATGCAGGTCACCGATCGGGTAGTGCGTCTTGGGCTTCCAGGCATGGTTCGTATTGTCATACTCGTAGGTCGGGATGGTCAGGTGCCGCGGGAAGGGGATACCCACCGACGAGAACGACCCCCGCAGCTTCAGGTAGCTGAACGCCTCGGGAAGATCGAATGTCTCGCTCGGGATCCACGAAAGACCCACCGACGGATAGAAGAACGACGACGAGGGCGATTCGGCCAGCTGCGAAGCCCAGTCGTTGCGGCCCGTCAGGGTCAGATAGAGCATCTGGCGCCAGCCCACCTCCACCGACGCGAAAACAGACTGCGTCTGCTCCCGCCAGCCCACCTTCGAGGCCCGACGCTTCTCGATGTCCAGGTCGAAGACCGAAAAAACGTTCGGAATGCCGTCGTTGGAGAGCGGGCCCTGGTAGGTCAGTTCATCCGAACGCGTGTCGTTGATCGACGCTCCGATGTTGGCATGGAGCGACCAGTCGTCACCGAAGGTCTTGTCGATATTGGCCAGGATGTCTCCGTAAACCTGCTTGTCGAAACGCCGCGCCTCCCCGTAAAAGCCCTGCGTACTGCCTTCGAGCAGCGTGGCGTTCGACGTCGCATAGAGTTTCTGCGTATAGAGGTTGTTCGAATTGTCGACCCGCACCCGGCCCGAGAGGTTCAACCAGTCGGTGAAATCGTACGACAGCGAGGCCGAAAGCATGTAGCGGTTCCGGTCGTTGTCCCGCAGGTTGCGGTAGGCGATCCAGTAGGGGTTCTGCATCCGCAGATCGCCGCCCTCGCCATAGGGCCAGTACTGTTCGTAGATCCCCCGGGCCGCATTGTAACGTTCGAAATTCCGGGTCTGCGAGAAGTCCTCGCCGCGGGGAAACAGGTAGACCGAGACCAACGGATTGGAGTAGACTCCCTGGTTGGTCATGTTCCGGTCCTTCTGCACGATATAGCTTGCTCCGACATCCAGACGCAACCGCTCATTGAGGAAATAGGAGGAGTTGCGGAACGTGAAGTTGTAACGGTCATAATAGTTGTTGGGGATGATCCCCTCGGAGTTGACCGACGCCGCGGAGAAAAAGGTCCGGTTCCGCTCCGTACCGCCCGAAAGCGTCACCGAATTGGAGGTGACATAACCGGTTTCGAAAAAATCATCGGGCGTATAACCCGTACGTGCCGCGGGGAGCAGTTTCGGGCCCCAGCTCTGAATCGGAGATCCCTCCCGGGTACCGTTCGAGCCCGTGCCGTAACGGTTCTGGAACTCCGGCAGCACGAAAGGTCGCAGGAATTCATTGTTCGAGGCGAAGCTCACACGCAGCCGCCCCGCTTCGCCCTGACGGGTCGTGATCATGATGGCGCCGTTGGCGGCATTCGAGCCGTAAAGAGCCGCGGCAGCCGCTCCGTTCAGGACGCTGATACTCTCAATATCTTCGGGATTCAGATCCGCAATGGCATCCGTGGCCCCTTTCGAATCGAACTCCGTACCGCCGCCCCCGCCGTAGTTGTTCATCGGAATACCGTCGATCACATACAGCGCATTGTTGCTTTGCGAAATGGACTTCTGGCCGCGCAGAACCACCTTGGCAGCACCGCCCACGCCCGACGACGAGGTGTTGATCTGAAGACCGGCCACCTTGCCGGCCAGCGAATTCAGGAAGTTCGCATCCTTGACCGTCGTGAGTTCCTCGGCCTTCACTTCCGTCACGTTATACGAAAGCGCCTTCTCGGAGCGCTTGATGCCCAGGGCCGTCACCACGACACTCTCGATCTCGGAGACCTCCTCCCGGAGTGTAATGTCGAACGTCGTACGGCTCCCCACAGCATACGTCCGGGATTCGTAGCCCAGATAGCTGACTTCGAGCAGCGCACTGGAAGGGGAGGCCACCGTCAGCGAAAAACGTCCCTCGGCATCCGTGGAGACACCGTTCGTCGTGCCCCGGACGAGCACCGTTGCACCGATGACCGGACGTCCGTCGGCATCGGAAACACGGCCCGAAACGGTGACGGGCGATTCGCCCTTCCGGACCGACAGCGAGATGCTCAGCGACCGGATGTCGTAGACGATGTCACTGCCGCGGACCATCTGGTCGAGGGCCGTCGTCAGCGGGGCCGAGACGACGGAGACGCTCACCGGACGGTCGGTCTTCACCTCCTCGCTCGTCACGAAAAGATATTTGGTTTGTCGTTCGATTTCGGCCATCACCTCCGACATCGGGACCTGTTCCAGGCGAATCGTGACAACCGGCATCCGGTTGTCCTGCGCATCCGCGTGCGGCGACCGGAACAGCCACAGGCCGAGCATGAACAAAAAAGTAAACAGACGTTTCGTTTGTCGGATCAACTTTTTATTCATAAATTTGTGGATTAAGGTTAGAGTAGGTGTGTTTTTGCTCGAACCGCGGCCTGTCGGATGTGCGACCATCCCGGCAGGCTTTTTTTGCGGGGTCCGGCAACGTAGTTTCAGGGGTGGAGTTTCCGGATCAGATCATAGGCAAACGGGTTTAAGGGTTTTGGGTCAATCGGTTGATCGAAGATCCTAACGGATCGTGATCGTATTGCTTTGCTCGTCCTTCTCGTATTCGAATTCGGCGAATTGCTGCAGCACCTGCAGGGCGTTGTCGATGCCGATCGACTGGCGGATCTTGCCCTGCCCGATGCGGATCGACGGGATGCGCTCAAGCCGGATCGTAACACCGAAGGCACGTTCGAAACGAGCCATCAGTTCGGAGAACGAGTGTCCCGTGAGGTTGATGATCCCTTCGGTCCAGAGGTATTCGTCGGCATTTCCGACCCGTCCGACCGAGAGGTGGTTTCCGCGGAGCGTCACCACGTCGTTCGGGGCCAGCACGACCCGCTCTCCGGCCACCAGCCGGTTGTTGACCGCCACGCGCCCCTCAAAGAGCGCCGTCGAGAAGATCTGCCGTTCGGAGTCGGCCGAGACGTTGAATTTCGTACCCAGGACCTCCACATCGCAGGCATAGGTCCCCACCACGAAGGGCCGTGCGGCATCATGGGTCACCTCGAAACGCGCTTCGCCTTCGATCTCGACCCGGCGCTCCGGACCTGTGAACAGCGCCGGATAGCGGAGGGTCGTCCCGGCATTCAGCCACACCAGGGTCCCGTCCTGCAGGGTCAGGTTGATGTATTGTCCCTTGGGGACCTCGATGGCCAGCATCCGTTCGCCCTGGCGCGTCACCCGCCGAGCTTCCAGGAAATAGTAGCCCGAGAAGAGGAGCAGTGCGATGATGGCGGCAACCGATGCCCAGCGTCGCACCGCACCCAACCGGTGCGTGCTGCGATCCTTCTCGTAAAGTTCATTGATGACCGGAGCGCTCAGAGCGACCGTTTCGTATTGCCGCTGGATCTCCGCCAGGAGCGCCGCGTGTTCCGGATCGGCATCCAGCCAGTCCAGGACGGACAACTCCTCTTCGGGTGTCGCCTGGCATTTCACATACCGGTATAATGTCTCTTTTTCCATGCGCATGGATTTGGTTTTCGTTATAATGACGCATCACGAGCGGGGATTTGCGGAAAAAAACCGCAAAACCTTCAAATAAATTTTTTTAATAAACGGATTCGGAACGGACCGGAAGAAGAGAGGAGGGGAGAGGAGAGACTATACCATCCGGGAACCTCCCTCCACAAGCAGGGCAACCAGAGGCAGATAATCCTTCAAGGCCACCTTCAGGGCCTCCCGGGCCATGCGCAGTTCGTAGGTCACCTGTCCCTCCGAAAGCCCGTAGACGGCAGCGATTTCCCGGTAGGACATCTCCTCGTAGCGGTGTGCGATAAAGATCTTCCGCCGCTGCTCGGGCATCCGCCGCAACTGCGCCTCGATAATTCCGAGCGCTTCGGAGATCATCAGCGAATGGAACGTGTCGGACTCCAGCCGTGCGATCCGTTCCGCAACGATCCGCTGCTCGGTACGGTGAAGCTGGAGGTGAGCCTTGAGGTGGATATTCCGGTTCCGGAGCCAGTCGAGACATTTATGCCGGAGGGCGGTAAGGAGATAGGCAGGCAGATTCCGGGGAGTCGTTTCGTCGCGGTTCTCCCAGACGCGGAGAAAGGCGTCGGTGACCAGATCCTCAGCCACCATACGGTCGCGGACATACGACAGCGCAATATCGACAAAATAGGCCCTGTATCTGTCATATACCTCCTCGAAGCGGCAGGAAGCAGGGCGTATGTCCGGAGTTTCGGCCATGAATCTGGAGTTGGAGTGAGGAGTAAAGGTAACATATTTCGGGCGGTTCGGCAAATTTTCGGGCATTATTCGTCCGAGGAACGGGCGGCAGGCCGAAAAGGGCAGACCGGGAGCCCGAGCTATTCCCGGCAGGAAACTCCCGGCAGAAGTTCCCGCCCGCCCGTTCATTATCCGCAAAATGCAAAAAACGAGAAAAATCCGACCATGTGCCGTATTTCAGCACATACATTCGCTACCTTTGTATCAGAAAAAAAACAGAACCATGGCATCAAACCTTTTCAAGAAGTACATCTGGCTGACCGACACGATCCACCGATACGGGCCGATCACGCTGGCCGAAATCCGGTCCCGCTGGCTGCGGAGCACACTCTACGACGGGCGTCCGCTGGCCCGAAGGACATTCCACACCCACCGCGAGCAGATTGAGGAGTTGTTCGACATCACCATCTCCTGCGACGAGCGTACCAACCGCTACTACATCGCCAACCGCGAAGACCTGAACTCGCGCAACATCACCAACTGGCTCCTGGACAGTTTTGCCGTCAGCCAGACACTGCGCGAAGCCAGCACGCTGCACGACCGCATCCTGGTCGAGGAGATTCCTTCCGCCAGAAGTTTCCTTCCCGAACTGTTGGATGCGATGCGAGAAAACAGGCAGGTAGTCGTCACCTACCAGCCCTTTACGGGAGACGAGGCTTTCGACCTGTTGCTGCGACCGCTCTTCGTCAAACTCCGGGAACGGCGCTGGTACCTCTATGCCGACAAACCGAACAATCCGAAGATCAAACTCTATGCGCTGGACCGGATGACGAACGTCCGGACGACCGACGAGCGATTCACCCCTCCCGAGGATCTCGATCCGGCGGGGTATCTGGCCGAAGCCTACGGTGTGGCGGTCTACGACGACATCCACCCCTGCACGATCCATGTCCGCGTGACGGGCGACGGGGTGAAATACCTCCGTACCCTTCCGCTCCATGCCTCACAGCGGGAGATCGAAACCCGCGAGAAAGACGCCATCTTCGAATTCCGCGTGGCACCGACTCCGGAATTCTATCAGGCCATGCTGAACTGCCACTGCAATTTCGAGGTACTCTCGCCACTCAGCGTACGGAATGAAATACGGCATATCGTCAACCGAATCGAATCCCTCTACACTCAGGATTGCCGGAAGGTGATTTTCCTCGATTTCGACGGTGTGATGAACACCGAGCGGCACATTGCCGCCCTGCGTGAGGCCGGACAGCCGGTCTCGGACCGATATGGCTATCTGTTCGATCCCGAAGCGGTGTACAATCTGCGGCGGATCATCGATGCAACCGGTGCCGCGGTGGTCATCTCCTCGTCGTGGCGTTTCGAAGGGGAGGAGCGGATGGAAGCCCTGTGGCGCGAACGGGCCCTGCCGGGTCTTTTGCTCGGCATGACCGGTCAACAGCCACACCCCGACAACGGTCCGGCCATCGCCGGAGAAAAGGCCGGAGCCGCCAAGGGTGAAGAGATTCACGGTTGGCTGAAAGAACACGCTTCGCAGCCATACAGCTATGTGATTTTCGACGACGACGCGGATTTCCGACCGGAACAGCAGCCGCATTTTATTCAAACCGATCCCCACACAGGCATCACCCGAGCAGATGCCGAACGGGCAATCAACATTCTGAACAGCCATGACTGACAGGAAGCAACATTCTCCAAAACAGCAACAGGCGGAGACTTCGTTCCGAACATTCAGCCGACAGGCCGATGCTCCGAGGCCGGATGAGAAAATCATTCCGACAGCGATCGTCGAACGACAAGGCCGGATTTACACCCTGCAAGACAGGGAGGGATTGCAACACCGGATTGACGAATCGTTAATTACGGACAACGGGCTGCACATCGACGCGCGGTCCGGAGCACTGCTTGTTCCCGAGTCACTCGTCCGGGCCTGGTTCGAACCGGTCCGCAGGGAGCGGCAGCGACAGGAAGAGCAACGGCTATGGGATCTCTTTGCCGAGTCGGTACCGTTATTCTGGCGTCACGGCGAACGGATTCTGACCGATCCGCAACTCTTTGCGGCCCGCACCCCGATGCGTATCACCATGGCCTATGGTTCGATGAAGGACTCGGGGCCCTATCCGCTGGGCGTAGTGGTCCGTGCCTGGTCCGAGTACGAGGAGAACTACACCCGCGTATGTCCGAAATGCGGCGGACAAATGTTGATCCATTCATTTTCGGGATCGCCGCTGAGCGGCCGCAGCAGCCATTCGGCCACCTGTACCGCATGCGGGAATCAGCAACGCCACGTCGATGAGGGCAGTTTCGGACGTCTGGCGGCTCCGATCACTCATATTGCCAGTCAATACCGTGATCTGCCACAAGACAATACGATGTCGCTCGAACAAGCAATCGAAAAAATCCACAGTGGCGACATAAATCAAGCTAACAAATAAAAATAAAATTTTATCTTTGTAAAAACCTAACCTAAAATCTCACACTATGGCTCGCTCTATCAGTGAATCGTTCATGAATCGGTTCATGGACAAAAACGATCTTCTTCCAGTCCTGGAGTATATAAAGGCAGACAACTCGCTGGATCTCGAGATGAGAGGCAACTATGTTTCAATCTATTATCGGGGAGGCTCCGTTCTTAGAATATTTGAGGACAAAGAACATTACGGCAGCATTGATCCCCGGTATATGCCAGGAGCCCAAGTTCCTCAATTTTCTTTGGAAAAGATACATGCCTATCTTACAGAAGCAAAGCATATCGTTGACATCTACACCACCAATGTGAAAAATCATCTGGGGGAAAAGGATATCCAACAAATGATTATCAAGGAGAACAATTATTCATGTAACTCTTTCGATACGGATTATTTCATCATTGACAGCGAATACCAATACGGAGACAAACGCTTCGATCTTGTTGCTCTGGAATGGGAATCGACCCCGGCTGCTCACAAGCTGGCGAAAACTTCTATTCCCCGGTTGTTTATCATAGAGGTAAAACAGGGATACAAATCCATTCGATCGACACAAAACGTCAAAGATGATAAAACAACGGAATCGCCCGGATTGAAAATCCACCAGGACGATTACCGTGATTTTATCTCCGACCAAGACCGCGTCCAAAACTTCCAAAACGACATGCTCAATCTGTTCCGGCAAAAACGGATTTTAGGATTGATCCCCGGATTCAAGTTAGGAGAAAATGCAGACAAATATAAGGATGTAATCCAGATCCAGCCCAAAATAGAATTTGCTTGCGTATTGGCAAATTACAAAACCCAAAGTACACAACTTCGGCTTGAACTGCAGGAAATGGAGGACTGTCTCTTTTTCAACTCTTCATTCATGGGATACGGATTATACAAAAGCGGCCTCATGGATAAGGCTGCATTAGAAAAAGAACTATGCAGATAACCATCCACCGCGGGACCCACGAGATCGGCGGCAGCTGCGTCGAGATCCGGACCCGGCAGACCAAAATCCTGCTCGACCTGGGCCTGCCACTCGATTTCGATGACCGGGACGAGGAACAGCAGAGACAGATCCGCCACGAAGCCCTCGCATGGGCTCAAGATGCCGAAGCCATCTTCATCAGCCACTACCATGCCGACCACCACGGGCTGCTGCCCGACGTACCGACGGACATTCCGACCTACACGACGGCCGGAACCGCGGCCATGATGCGTGCGACCGAGGTAATACATGGTCGTGGCGATGCCGCCTACCTGCGTCATCTCAAGATTCTGCCCAAAGGGAGTGACGACCGGAGTTTCGAGCCGACAACCGTGGGCGACATCCGCATCACACCCTACACGGTCGACCATGCAGCCTACGATGCCTGCGCCTTCCTGATCGAAGCCGAGGATCGACGTATTCTGTACAGCGGAGACATCCGCATGCACGGTGTGAAGCGATCCCTTTACCGCAATCTGCCTACGAAGGTCGACTGCCTGCTGCTCGAAGGAACCAACCTGGTCACGGAAAAGGAGTGCCCACACGAAGCGGAGATTTGTGAACGCTTCAAGGAGCAGTTCCAATCCGAGACCGACAAACTGCACTACGTCTGGTGCTCGGGCCAGAACATCGACCGCATCGTCCAGATCTACAAGGCGGCACTCAACAGTTCCCGCAAGTTGATCGTGGATACCTACATTGCCTATATCCTGGAGATGGTACACCGCATGAAACCGTCGATACCTTCGCCGCTCTCTCCGTTCGAGGGACACGATGTCTTCCGGTATTTCTGTCTGAACACCTACCTGCAACGGATCGAAGGTGCGGAGGATCCGGAGATCGTGCAGCAACTGAAGAGTCTGCCTACGGTCGACACGGCGGACATCGGGCGCAATCCGGGCCGCTATGCCTGGATCATTCGTCCCACGATGCTGCGTTACATGCAGAAGTACAACCATACACCGTCGGTCGTCGTCACGTCAATTTGGGAAGGATACGAAAGGAGAGAGCGGGCATTCATGACGTGGATCCGGGAGCGGGGCTTAGCCAATCCACACATCCACACCAGCGGGCATGCCGATGCAAAATCGTTGCAGTCCATTGTCCGGCACATTGATCCCGGCGTGCTGATTCCGATCCATACCACCGCACCGGAACGCTTCGGCGATCTGTTTCCCAAGCGCAAGATTCTATACCCGCAGGACAACGAATCGATTGATCTGTAAGGTCGGGATTCCGAAATAAAGCACCGTTGTGTCATGTTTCCGCACAACGGTGCTTTTATTTTGTCACCAAAAGAGCTCCATGAACCTCGACTATTACCACCGAAACGGCAAAACGGGCATCCGGACCCGGGGTGGATGCCATCTCACCAAGGCGTGCTGGGAGGAAGCCTGGCTGCTCGGCGATTCAGGCCGGGCATTGGTCCGCGACAACGAAGGATACGCCCTGCTCCACGTCCGAAACGGGCACCTCGTGCGTCTCGACTGTGATCGGGTCTCACCTTATGGCGATACACTGCTGCGCATCCGCCGCAACGGGAAATACGGTCTGGTGGATTTTGAGGGACAAACGGTCGTCACCGCAAAGTACGATGTCCTGACCAACCACCACACCCAGTTCAATATCATCGGCCGCAAAGGCCGCTACGGATTGCTCAACCGGCAGGGTGGCTGGGCACAACCGCTCCGTTTCGATGCGATTCTCCCGGTCAACCAGCGCGGCAATGAGCGGCTGGCCTGCATTCGTTGCCACAAAGTCCGGTTTCTGTAAATCGGGTCTCTTCTGTCCCCGGGCTCTGCTGTCCGCAGACCAATGGTAAAAAAGAAAAAGAGGGAACCTTTTGACTCAGCCGGTCGGTTTCCCAGAATCCAGCATCCTGCCCCTAAAATTCGATCCGATAGCTGATGTTGGGGATGATGTTCGCCTCACGTTCGGGCTCCACCTGCCCGGTGAGGTAATTGTAACGATGGCCGTAGTAGTCCTTGTAACCCGTCAGGTTCAGGACTTTCAGCGCGAATTCATGCGCCACGCGCCGGCGGTTGATCCGGTAGCTGACGGTCAGATGGGCGAGCAGTACGGGATCGAACTGTTCCGTGAAAGGGCGACTCTCGTCATAGACCGCTTGGTGGAGCGCCGCCGATGTCTCCCGATCAATCGGCGAATAGAGGTCGCCACCCTGGAGGGTCACCCGGCCGCTGATACCCAGCATGTTCTGCCGACTGCGACCCGTCATCCACTCCTTGCCGGCCAGCACGTTCAGCACGTAATGACGGTTGTAGCGCGTATCGAACCACTCCCCGCCGGATGTACGATAGCGGGCGTCGAACAGCGAGGCCGTCGCCATGTAGTAGAAGCCCCGCGCGAGGAAGCGTTCGAAAGTAATGTCCACACCGTAGTTCAGCCCCCGGCCATCGTTGGACAGCCGTTCGGCAAGGAACCAGTCGTCACCGCCCTGCAGATTGATGAACGAAAAGGTGGTTCCCGGAACAACCGGCACCGAATAGAGCCATTGCACATAGGGCTCCACCCGCAGGTGGCGGTCCGTGCCGATTTGCCAGTCCCAGGCAAGCGACAGATGGTGCGCCTTTGTAAAGTCGAGGTCGCGGTTGACCGCCTCGCCGTCCACCTCCGTGAAGTAATAGTTCAGCATCTCCAGCCGGCTGTGCAGTCCATAAGCCCAAGCAAGCGAGTGGTCCGGTGCAGCCTGCCACTTTACACTCACACGCGGTTCCAGCGTCCAGCGGTCGTTGAGCGTGAACCACTGCGCATGGAGTCCTACGCCCGCTTCCCAGCGCGGCGACAAACGGATGACAGAGTTCGACCAGGCAGACAATAGCGCGCTCATGCCCGCCTCGTCGGTCAGCGTCTGCAACGCTCCGTCGCGGGCCGGGGCATCCTGCAGGAACTGGTCGTAGCGCAGCCCCGTCAACCGGATGCCCGTCCGGTTCGTGTGCCGCTCACCCAAGCGCGTCTGGAGCGCGGTCGAGAAGACAAAATTCCAGTCCGTTTTGCGGATGACGTTCTGCGGCAGGGGAACCACCTCGTCGTTCATCCGCTCGGTGTGCATGTCCAGCCCGCTGACCGTCGCGGCAAGAGACGTATGCAAAGAGGCGGCACGCCCGATCCGCACCTTGTGGTTGAGCCCTGCGGCTCCCATATACTGCTTCACGTCCTGATTCTCCAGATCCTGATCGTAGGCCCACTTTGCCGGATCGGTCTCGGCCACGGTCCCCGAGCGGTCAATCAAGCCGACGCCCCACAGCGAAAAGGTCCCGGCCCGACGACTCGGGAACGAAAGTTTGAACGAAAGATCCTGATAGTTTGTCCCCTCGGCATCGGCCGGCAGCAGGGGAGTGAGCAGCGAAAGGGTCGAATAGCGGTAATTGAAAAGGTACGATCCGTCGTAGTTTTTCGAGAAGGGGCCCTCGGATGCGGCGTCGATTCCGAGGATTCCCAGTTGGAAGGTGTGCTCATGGCGCGAATTGTTGCCGTTACGCAGATACATGTCGAACACTCCCGAGAGAGCATTGCCGTATTCGGCCGGAAAGGCTCCCGTATAGAAATCGGAATTGCCGAGAACCTGGCTGCTCAAAGCCGTGAGCCCTCCGCCGCCGAAACTCGTCACCTCGGCAAAATGGTTCGGGTTGGGGATCTCGACTCCCTCCATGCGCCATTGCAGGAATTTCGGGGCATTGCCCCGCACCACAATACCATTGTTGCCGACCGTCGAGGCCACCCCGGCAAACGACGAAACCAGTCGCGCCGGATCGTCCATACTGCCGGCATAGCGGCTCGCCTCCTCGACACTCAGCATGCGACCTCCGGCCAGCGCCATGCTGTTCAGCGGCTCGGTCTTGTTGACCGCGGGCCGTACAACCACCTCCTCGACGGCAACCAACGCCTCCTGCAGGCGGACCTGGAGGACGACCTCCTTGGACGATCCGACAAGAATCTCGCGCAACCGGGTCGGCTCATAGCCCAGACAGTTCACTTCGACATCGTGCCGGCCTACGGGCACCCGGTTCAGTGAGAAGCGCCCCAGCGAATCGGTCGTCGTGCCGAAAGTCGGTTGCAGATCCACGACTACGACCGTGGCATACGCAACCGGTTGTCCGCTGTTCCGATCCGTGACAGTTCCCCGAATGGTTTGCGAGGCGGATTGAGCGAACAGCGTGGGAAAAAAGAGGATCTGTAAGAGAAGCAGGAGGAAGGTTTTCTTCATGGCGGATTGGTTTGCGGATTGTTACCGCAAAATTATCCGTCACAGTCTCCGGTCGCAATACTGATTTATCAGTAATCAGTCATCGAGGATTCCGAGGATCCAGGCGTACTTGACCGCTTCGAGCGAGTTATCGACACCGAGTTTCGCGAGGATCCGCTGCCGGTGGGTGTTGACCGTATGAATGCTGATGTGCAGCTCGTCGGCGATCTCCTTGCTCAGACGGCCCTGCGCAATGCGTTGCAGGATCTCCTGCTCGCGGGGTGTGAGAATCTCCTCGCGGTCGAAGAGGTCGTCGAGCGGCGAAAAGGAGTCACCAGTGCGGGTGTCAATCAGTTGCGAAGTGACCTTGCAGGGCGGCTGCTGGTTTGCCGAAAGGTTCACGATGCTCAATGCCAGCCACACGTTTCCAGCGCGGTCCGTCTCCAGGATCTGAAACTCCTCCGTCACCCGTTTGTAGGCGCCGTGGACCAGCGCCCGGTATTCGCGGATCAACTTGAAAGATTTGACATCTGCATTCGGATTCCTGCGCAGAAAGACATGTCGCATGCCCGCCACGCCGTTCTTGGCCACCTGCAGCAGATCGTCGGGATGGATCCGCACGCCGACATACCCCTCCTTCGGATCGTAGAAGAGCGCCTTGTGGAAATCCGATTCGTAGACATGTTCGCAACGATGCAGGTCGAAGATCGAAACGGCACTTCCCGCCAGGAACGGCGACGTGGAGAGTGCAGCGATATGTCGCTCAAGCAGCGCAGGATCGAGATCCTCTTCACGGAATCGCTGACTGGCCAACAGTTCGGCATATTGTTTTTGCAGGGCTTCCATTCTGGCGGGGACGTTTTTCTCGCACAAAGATAGCGAATCCACCGGAATTCACGGATAAAAGCCGACGCTTTCTTTCGGACATGAAAAGCAGTGAGAATTTGTAAATTCTTACTGCGATCTGTTTTACGCTTCGGCAGCCAGCCAAAGGTTGCGGTCAAGCTCCGCCCGGATTCCCGATTCGGGATAGAGCAGCAGGCGGTTGCCAAGTAGCTTGAAGGGGATCTGCCGCCGGCCCCGCAGCGTCTGCAAGGTTCGTGGCGAGAGGTGCAGGCGTGTGCAGACCTCCTCACCGGTCAGGTAGCGTTCTTCGCCGATCATCGGGCGGCGCTCCAGGCGTTGGGAAAGGCCGGACTACCAGATAAAAATATAAAAAAGTCTCCACGGAGTACGCGGAGACAATAGGTTGAAAACCTTCGGCATATAGCCTTATTGTGGTAAGATGTAGAATTCTTACATCACAAATATAACCCAAAAAATGAAAATCTGCAACATTTTATTTAATTTTACAAGAAACACCTTCTTCATATGGCAAAAGTATTGGGTCTGGATCTTGGCACCCACTCACTGGGATGGGCGCTTGTCGACGAATCGGAGAATGGATATGCGCTGTTGGACAAAGGAGTAGAAATCTTTCAGGAGGGGGTTGCCCGCGACAAAAGCAATGAAAAACCGGCCGTCGAGGATCGGACGAATGCCCGGGCTCTGCGCCGCCACTATTTTCGGCGACGCCTGCGAAAGATCGAGCTGCTCAAGGAACTCGTCCGCTACGATCTCTGCCCGCCGTTGAGCGAGGAACAACTCGCCCTGTGGCGGCAGAAAAAACAATACCCGCTCGACGAGGAATTTCTTCGCTGGCAGCGGACCGACGACAACGAAGATCGAAATCCCTACCACGACCGTTATGTGGCATTGACCGAACGGCTCGACCTCGGGAATCGCACACAGCGGTGGCTGCTGGGACGGGCACTCTATCATCTGGCACAACGGCGTGGATTCCTCAGCAACCGCAAGGAGGCCGGGAATGAAAAGGAAGACGGAACGGTCAAGGAGAGCATCAAGAATCTGTCGGCCGAGATGGAGGCTGCCGGATGCCGGTATCTCGGGGAGTACTTCTACGGGCTCTACCAACATAAGGAGCGGATTCGCGGCAAATACACCTCGCGCAACGAACATTACCTGGCCGAGTTCAATGCCATTTGCGACCGGCAGCTGCTGCCCGACGAATGGCGCAAGGCATTGTATCGGGCCATCTTTTTCCAGCGCGATCTCAAATCGCAGAAGGGATCGGTCGGACGATGCACCTTCGAACCAACAAAGAGCCGGTGTCCCGTTTCTCACCCTCGATTCGAGGAGTTCCGAATGTTGTCGTTTATCAACAACATCCGGATAACGGGACCAGACGACCGCATGCCGCGTCCCTTAACTTCGGAAGAGATCGAGACGATTCGGCCACTCTTCTTCCGGAAGAGCAAAACCTACTTCGATTTCGAGGAGATTGCCCGCAAAATCGCCGGCAAGGGGAAATACGCCTGCAAGGAGGATCGCGCCGAGGTTCCTTACCGTTTCAATTTTGCCCGCACGGCCACCGTATCGGGATGTCCCGTCACGGCCTCATTCATGGCCGTCTTCGGAGAAGAGTGGCTTCGGGAAATCCGCAGTCTCTATCTGCTCGGCGAAGGAAAGACGGAAGAGCAGGTGCTGAACGACGTCTGGCATGTCCTTTTCTCGTTTAAGGACGAGGAACGACTCCGAGACTGGGCTCGTGAGAAACTCCAAATTTCGGAAGAACAGGCCAAAGCGTTCGCGGCAATTAAATGCCCGCAGGATTATGCCGCCCTGAGTCTGAATGCCATCAACAAGATCCTTCCCTATCTGCGTTGCGGTTATCGGTATGACGAGGCGGTCTTTCTGGCCAATCTGCGGGCTGCGTTGCCGAAGGAGGTCTATGAGGACGAAGAGCGCCGACACGCCATCGAACAAGACATCGCCTCACTGCTGCTTGACTACAAGCGGAATCCGTACGACAAATTCGATTCGAAGGAGCACCGCATTGCCGACTATTTCAGCGACCACGGACTCGACTTATCCCGTTTGGACCGACTGTACCACCCCTCAAAAATCGAGACCTATCCGGATGCCAAACCCGACGCGGAAGGCATTCTGCAACTCGGATCCCCACGGACATCGGCCATCCGCAATCCGATGGCCATGCGGGCGCTGTTCCGGTTGCGCAACCTGGTAAATACACTGTTGCGCGAGGGAAAAATTGACCGCGACACGAAGATCCGCATCGAATTCGCCCGCGGGCTCAATGATGCGAACCGTCGCAAGGCCATCGAGCAGTATCAGCGTGAACGGGAGGCCGAGAATCGGAAATATACCGAAGAGATCCGCCGTCAGTATGCCGCCGAAACCGGCCGCGAAATAACACCGTCGGATGACGAAGTACTGAAATATCGGTTGTGGGAGGAGCAGCAGCACATCTGTCCCTACACCGGACGACAGATCCGCATTTCGGATTTCGTCGGTGCAGCCCCGGATTTCGACATCGAACATACACTTCCGCGAGCCCGCGGCGGCGACGATTCGCAGATGAACAAGACGCTCTGCGAGAATCGGTTCAACCGGGAGACAAAACGGGCAAAACTGCCGACCGAGCTGTCCAGTCATGCCGAGATTCTGGAACGGATCGAATCGTTCGGCTGGCGCGAAAAGGTGGAAGGCTTGCAGAAGCAGATCGAGGCCCAGGTCCGCAGAAGCAAAGGGGCCTCTACCAAATCCGAAAAGGCCGGTGCTATTCAACGCCGCCACTACCTGCAAATGCAGCTCGATTACTGGCGCGGCAAATACGAACGCTTCACCATGACCGAGGTTCCCGAGGGATTCAGCAACCGACAGGGGGTCGACATCGGCATCATCGGGAAATATGCGCGTCTCTATCTGAAGACGGTTTTTGACCGAATCTACACGGTCAAAGGCTCCACGACGGCCGCATTCCGCAAGATGTGGGGATTGCAGGAGGAGTATGCCCGCAAGGAGCGCACGAATCATGTCCACCACTGTATCGACGCTATCACGATTGCCTGCATCGGCCGCCGGGAGTACGACCGCTGGGCGCAGTATACTGCCGACGAGGAGCGATTCAGTTACGGTGAAAGCGGCAAACCCCGCTTCGAAAAGCCGTGGCCGACCTTTACCGAGGATGTCAAGGCGGTGGCCGACGAACTGCTCGTGGCACACCACACGCCCGACAACATGGCTAAGCAGACCCGCAAGCGATTGCGGGTACGCGGCAAAGTGAAGTTGAATGCCGAAGGGAAACCAATCTATCAGCGGGGCGACACGGCCCGCTGCCGGCTGCATCAAGAGACCTTCTACGGTGCCATCGAACGGGACGGCGAGATCCGCTATGTCGTGCGCAAATCACTCGGTCAACTGCAACCCGGCGACATCGACAAGATTGTCGACGATGCGGTAAGGACTCGGATCAACGAGGCTATCAACGAAGTTGATTTCAAAACGGCAATGAATCCGGACGAATACACGATCTGGATGAACCGCGACAAGGGCATTCCCATCCGCAAGGTGCGGATTTTCACGCCCAGCGTCACACAGCCTATTGCGCTGAAAAAACAGCGTGATCTCTCCCCCAAAAAGTATAAACGCGATTATCATGTCGCAAACGACGGAAACTATTGCATGGCCATCTACGAAGGTCAGGACAAAAAGGGCAAGCCGAAACGCACCTTTGAACTGGTCAGCAACCTCGAAGCAGCACAATATTTCAAGGCCAGCGCCGACCGGAAGGCTCGCCCCGATCTGGTACCGTTGGCCGATGCGAACGGATTTCCGCTGAAATGCATTTTGAAAACGGGAACCATGGTTCTGTTTTATGAAAATTCGCCGGCGGAACTTTACGATTGCACACCCAAGGAGCTGACAAAACGGCTCTATAAGGTGACGGGGATGAGTACGTTAACTCTGCAACAAAAATACAAATATGGAACGCTCTCCCTGAAACACCACCAAGAGGCTCGGCCAGCAGGCGAATTGAAAGCCAAAAGCGGAGTATGGAAAGTAAATGAAACATACAGACCCCTCATATCGATCTATCACACTCAGCTTAACGCCTATGTTGAAGGTTACGACTTTGAGTTGACCGTTACGGGTGAAATAAAATTCAAACACGGGACACCATGCTGAAACGAACCTTATTTTTCTCGACTCCATACTGTCTGAGCCTGCGCAACGGCCAGATGATTATCCACACGCGCGAGGCTCCCGACCAACGGAAAAGCATTCCGATCGAGGATATCGGGTTCGTAGTGCTGGAGGATCAACAGACCTCGATCACACTTCCGCTATTGAACGCACTGTCGGATAACAACGTGGCGGTAATCCTGTGCGGGAAGAACCGCATGCCGAATGCCATGTTGATGAATCTGGATTCCAATCACACACAAGGAGGAAACTACCGCGTACAAATGGAGGCGAGCGAACCGCTGAAAAAAGGACTCTGGAAACAGATTGTCGAAGCCAAAATCCGGAACCAGGCAGCCTTGTTGCGGAAACTGGAACGTGACGGGGACAAACTGAAACCCTACTACATGAATGTCAAGAGCGCCGATGCGGACAATCGGGAGGGGACAGCAGCCAAAATCTATTGGACAGAGTTGTTCGGCAGCGAATTTTACCGTTCCCGCGAAGGTTCTCCGCCCAACAACCTGCTCAATTACGGCTATACGATTCTGCGAGCTGCCGTGGCCCGGGCGATCATGGGATCCGGACTCTTCCCGGCTCTGGGTATCTTCCACCGGAACCGTTACAATGCTTTTCCGCTGGCCGACGATCTGATGGAACCCTATCGACCGTATGTTGACGAAATAGTTTACCGTCTTTATACAAACGGCCATATGCAGCTAACCAGGGAAGTGAAAGGCGAATTGCTGCGGATTTTGTTTGTCGATACCCGTTTCGACAAGATTGTACGACCGCTTGAAGTAGGTTTAACCTTTACAACTTCTTCCATAGCAAAATGTTTCGCTGGCATACAGAAGAAAATATCATATCCCATGTTGGAATAAGACCATGTCAGAAACGCGATTGAATGCCTATCGGATCATGTGGTTGTTTGTCTTTTTCGATCTGCCGACCAATACCAAAACAGAACGGCGCCATGCAGCACAATTCCGCAAGGCGTTGGAGAAAGACGGCTTCACGATGATGCAATATTCGGTGTATGTCAGGCATTGCGCCTCAAAAGAGAACATGCAGGTTCACGTCAATCGCGTTCGACGGTCGATGCCTCCGGCAGGATTTACGAGTATTCTATCCGTGACGGACAAACAATATGGAGACATTCTCAACTTCTGGGGCAAAAGCGAACGGGCGAAACCGGATATGCCGCAGCAGTTGGAATTTTTCTAAAAAAACAGTATCTTCGTTCTTTGAAATACAAAAAACTCATCAAACCCACTTCAACGGAGTTTTCGCATTTGCTTTTCCAACCGAATAAGCGGCATAAAGCACTGAAATCGAGCAAATAGCGTACCCGTCGTTGTGGTTTGATGTAGAATTTCAATAGGATACAAC
>CALUIG010000020.1 GCA_944320625.1 uncultured Alistipes sp. | reverse complement strand
CCCCCTTCGGGAATTACATTTTTCTATTCCTGTGGGAAAGAGTCCGGTCCGAGGTTCCTCACCCCGTCCCATCTCCCCCCCCCGGGTATTACATTTTCTTGCCGACGTTGGTCTTCTTGGCAGCCTTCGGCGCAGCCGTCTTGGCAGCCGTAGCCTTCGGGGCTTTCGGAGCCTTCGGGGCTGCCTTCTTGGCCTCACCCTCGACTACCGTAGCATCCTCTACGGAGTCGGTTTTCTTCGCTGCGCTCTTGCGCGAACGACGCGTCTTGGGTTTAGCCTCCGCAGCGGCGGTCGGCACGATACCCAGCGTGTAGGCCTCGTTGAAGTCCACGAACTCGATGATGCACATGTCGGCGGCATCACCCAGCCGGAAGCCGGTCTTCAGAATGCGGGTGTAACCGCCCGGACGCTCGGCAATCTTCGGGGCAATCGTGCGGAACAGCTCCGTCACGGCCTCCTTCTGCTTCAGGTACGAGAATACGATACGGCGCGAGTGCGTCGTGTCCTCCTTCGACTTGGTCACCAGAGGCTCCACGAACTGCCGGACGGCCTTTGCCTTCGCAACGGTGGTTTCGATGCGCTTGTGCAGAATCAGCGACGACGCCATGTTCGAAAGCATCGCCTTGCGGTGACCTGCCTGACGGCCGAGGTGGTTGAAATTCTTATTGTGTCTCATTTAATTAATCTTTGTCAAGTTTGTAGATTGATACGTCCATTCCGAACTTCAGGTTCAGGGAGGCCAACAGCTCGTCGAGCTCCGTAAGCGACTTCTTGCCGAAATTGCGGAACTTCAGCAGGTCGTTGCGGTTGAGCTTCACGAGATCGCCCACCGTGTCGACATCGGCGGCTTTCAGACAGTTCAGGGCACGGACGCTCAGGTCCTGATCCGAGAGCTTGGTCTTCAGCAGCTGACGCATGTGGAGCACATCCTCATCGAACTCTTCCGTACCGTTCGTGTCTTCCATGTTGACGGTGATCTTCTCGTCGGAGAAGAGCATGAAGTGCTGGATGAGGATCTTGGCAGCCTCCTTGAGCGCCTCTTTGGGGTGAATCGACCCGTCGGTAGTAATTTCCAAATTCAGCTTCTCGTAGTCGGTCTTCTGCTCGACGCGGTAGTTCTCGATCGAGTACTTCACGTTCTTGATGGGCGTGAAGATCGAGTCGATCGGGAGGGTTCCGAACTCACAGTCGGCAGGCGTATTCTCCTCGGCGGGAACATATCCACGGCCTTTTCCGATGGTGAGCGTCATCTGCATCTTGGTCCCCGGGGCCAGGTGGCAGATCACCAGGTCGGGATTGAGGACCTTGAAGAACGACAGGTAATTCGAGATATATCCGGCAGTCAGCTCCGTCACACCCGCAACGTTAATGGACACTTTTTCGGCATCCTGGTTGTCGACTGTGCGGATAAAGCGAACCTGCTTCAGATTGAGGATGATGTTCAACATATCCTCCATCACACCGGGGATAGCGGCAAACTCGTGGTCGACACCGGCTACCTTGACAGTCGTAATCGCATAACCCTCGAGCGAGGAGAGCAGGATACGACGCAAAGCGTTACCGACAGTCATCCCGAATCCGGGCTCCAGCGGTCGGAATTCGAATTTTCCGAACGACGAAGTGGATTCGAGCATGATAACCTTCTCAGGTTTCTGGAATGCTAATATTGCCATAATTGCGTGAATTTGAAAGATGACTACTTCGAGTACAACTCGACGATAAGCTGTTCCTTGATGTTTTCGGGAATCTCCTCACGCTCGGGACGCTGGAGGAACTTGCCGCTCATCGAGGCGTTGTCCCATTCCAGCCAGGCGTAGCGGCTCTTGGACGAGCCGGCCAGGGAGGCCGTAATCACTTCGAGGCTCTTCGACTTTTCGCGAACCGACACGATGTCTCCGGCACGCAGCGAGTAGGACGGGATGTTGACGACATTGCCGTTCACGCAGATGTGGCAGTGCGAAACGAGCTGACGGGCTGCGGCGCGCGTCGGGGCGATTCCCAGACGGTAGACCACGTTGTCCAGACGGCACTCGAGCAGTTTGAGCAGGTTTTCACCCGTGATACCGCCCATACGGGCAGCCTGTTCGTAGGTCCGCGAGAACTGCTTCTCGAGCAGTCCGTAGGTGTACTTGGCCTTCTGCTTCTCGCTCAGCTGCGTGCCGTACTCCGACACTTTTTTGCGTTTGCGCGCCAGACCGTGCTGTCCGGGGGGAACATTGCGCTTTTCGAGCACCTTGTCCGCACCATAGATAGCTTCGCCGAACCGGCGGGCGATTTTCGATTTAGGTCCTATGTATTTTCCCATTGTAGTGACGATTTAAAAAACCTTGAAAATAATTCCTTCTCCGGCGGTCGTTATACGCGGCGACGGTTGGGAGCACGGCAGCCGTTGTGGGGCAGCGGCGTGACGTCGATGATCTCCATCACCTCGATGCCTGCGCCGTGGATGGTGCGCACGGCCGACTCACGGCCGGCACCCGGACCCTTGACATAGACCTTGACCTTGCGCAGACCCATGTCGTAAGCGACCTTGGCGCAATCGGCGGCCGAAGTCTGGGCGGCATACGGAGTATTCTTCTTCGAACCACGGAATCCCATCTTACCGGCCGACGACCAGCTGATGACATCACCCACCTCGTTGGTGATGGTGATGATTACGTTGTTGAAAGTGGAGTGCACATAGGCATTGCCCACGGCGCCGACCTTAACAACCTTCTTCTTGACTGTTCCAGTTTTCTTTGCCATAATTCTCTAAAGATTACTTCGTTGCCTTTTTCTTGTTTGCGACCGTCTTCTTGCGGCCCTTGCGGGTACGCGCGTTGTTCTTGGTCGACTGACCGCGGACGGGGAGGCCCAGACGGTGACGGATGCCGCGATAGCAGCCGATATCCATCAGTCGTTTGATGTTCAACTGCACCATCGAGCGGCATTCACCCTCGACCTTGATGCCCATTTCGGCGATCTGCGAACGGATGGCGCCGACCTGGTCGTCGGACCAGTCCTGAACTTTGACGTCGTAGCTGATGCCTGCGGCGTCGAGAATCTTGCGAGCCGTAGAGCGACCGATACCGTAGATATAGGTCAGGCCGATCTCGCCTCTTTTGTTTTTCGGTAAATCTACACCGACAATACGTGCCATATTGAAATTTTCTCTTTTTTAACTTGTTAAACTAACCCTGGCGCATTTTGAACTTGGGATTCTTCTTGCAAATCACGTACAGTTTGCCCTTACGCTTTACAATTTTGCAATCCTCGCTTCTCTTCTTGATGGATGCCTTAACTTTCATTTTTCAAGCGATCTAATTATTTGTACCGGAAGGAGATCCGACCCTTGGTAAGGTCATAGGGCGTCATCTCCACTTTGACTTTATCCCCGGGCAGGATCTTGATGTAGTGCATGCGCATCTTGCCGGAGATATGAGCGGTAAGCACGTGACCGTTGTCCAGTTCGACGCGGAACATTGCGTTCGAAAGGGCTTCGATAATCGTGCCGTCACGTTCGATAGCAGCTTGTTTTGCCATAGAGTTTCAGTTGTTAATAGTCTGTTCGATGATACTGAAGTCCGTAAGGACATCGGGTCCGGACTTGCGAACCGCCACGGCGAACTCGTAGTGAGCCGCGGGTTTGCGGTCGCGGGTGCGGACCGTCCAGCCATCCCTTTCGAACACCACCGCCTTGGTCCCCATGTTGATCATGGGTTCGATGCAGATGACCATGCCCTCCTTGAGCAGGGGTCCTCTGCCGCGTGCGCCGTAGTTGGGGACACCGGGGTCTTCGTGCATTTTCCGACCCAGTCCGTGTCCCTCCAGTTCGCGCACGACGCCATAGCCGTAACTTTCGGCATATGCCTGTACGGCCGCCGACACATCGCCCACGCGATTGCCGGCCTTGGCCTGCGCCGTACCTTTATAAAGAGCCTCTTTGGTGACCTGCATGAGCTGCCGTACATCCTCGGCAACTTCCCCCACGGCGAACGTATACGCCGAATCACCAACAAACCCCTTCATAAACGTACCGCAATCGACCGAAACGATGTCGCCCTCCTTGAGGACGCATTTCGAGGATGGGATACCGTGAACTACCTGTTCGTTAACCGATATGCATAACGAAGCGGGAAATCCCTGATACCCGAGGAAAGCGGGGACTGCTCCGTGCGAGCGGATAAACTCCTCGGCGATACGGTCCAACTCCAGGGTCGTGACCCCCGGACGGATGTGGCGCCCCACTTCCGCCAGGGTCTTCGACACCAGGATATTGTTTTCGCGGAGCAATTCGATCTCCTCGTCTGTTTTCAAATAGATCATTTATTCTTCGCTAAAAACTCTTTCGGAAAAACTCCTAATGACGTCCTTGGATACGGCCGGTCTTCATCAGTCCGTCGTAGTGGCGCATCAGCAGGTAGCTCTCGATCTGCTTCAGAGTGTCGAGCACCACGCCGACCATGATCAGCAGCGAGGTTCCGCCGTAGAAGTAGGCGAACGACTGCTGGATGCCGAGGAACTTCATGGCCAGGGCGGGCAGGATAGCCACGATGGCCAGGAAGAAGGATCCCGGGAGCGTGATGCGCGTCATGATGGTATCGATGTAGTTCACGGTCTGCTTGCCCGGTTTCACGCCCGGGATAAAGCCGCCGTTTCGCTTCATGTCATCGGCCATCATTTGAGGGTTGATGATGATCGCCGTATAGAAATAGGTGAAGGCGATCACCAGCACTGCCAGGGTAAAGTTGTACCAGAAGCCGGTCATCGAGCTGAAGGCAGCGGCGAAGGCCGTTCCGGAGAAGAGTGCGGGGATGAACATCAGCGCCTGGGCGAAGATGATCGGCATGACGTTGGCCGCATTCATCTTCAGGGGGATGTACTGACGCACACCGCCGTACTGCTTGTTACCGACGATACGCTTGGCATACTGCACAGGCACCTTGCGGACGGCCTGTACCAGGGCTATGGTTGCCATGAAGACAAGGAACAGGAGCACCAGTTCGAGGATCAGCATGATGGCGCTGCCCGAAGCCGTCTGGAAGCGGGCATTGACCTCGGCAAGCAGCGCATGGGGAAGCCGCGCCACGATACCGATCATGATGATCAGCGAGATACCGTTTCCGATACCCTTGTCGGTGATCTTCTCGCCGAGCCACATGATGAACATGGTACCGGCGATGAGGATCGTCGTCGCATAGGCAACGAAGCCGAATGAATTGCCGTAGACGAAGGCCGTGGGAACCTGATGGTAGAGGTTCGCGATGTAAGCCGGGCCCTGGAGGATCAGCACGCCGATCGTCAGGAAACGGGTCCACTGGTTCATCTTGCGGCGGCCGCTCTCACCCTCCTTCTGCATTTTCTGGAAATACGGGATCATCATGCCCATGAGCTGAATGATGATCGAGGCGGTGATATACGGCATGACTCCGAGTGCAAAGATCGCCGCATTACCGAATGCACCGCCGGAGAAGACATTCAACAGACCCAGCAGTCCGTTGCCTTCCAACTGGCTGGCATACGCCGATCCTTCGCCCAGGGCGTTGGGGTTGATACCCGGAATCACGACGAAACTGCCCAAGCGGTATACAAGCAGCAGCCCGATCGTGTACAGCACACGTTTGCGGAGCTCCTCGATCTTGTAGATGTTCTTGAGCGTTTCAACCAATTTCTTGTTGGTCGCCAGAAGAGCGATGATCACTATAAAGACGATACCAACAACGAGATACTGATTCATAATTTTCGGGTTCTAAGGTTCCTTACAGTTTTTCAACGCTGCCGCCGGCGGCCGTGATGGCAGCCTCGGCGCTCTTCGAGAAAGCGTGGGCCTTGACGGCGAGCGCCTTCGTGAGGGCACCGTTTCCGAGGATCTTCACCTTGTCGTTGGACGAGATGAATCCGGCGGCGATGAGCGTTTCGACCGTAATCTCCGAGAGCTGTTTCTTCGCAGCGAGCTCTTCGAGCGTGGAGAGGTTGATGGCCTTGAACTCGACGCGCTTGAGGTTGGTGAAACCGAACTTGGGGAGGCGGCGCTGCAGCGGCATCTGACCGCCCTCGAATCCGAGTTTGCGCGAGTATCCCGAACGCGACTGAGCACCCTTGTGGCCGCGGGTGGCTGTTCCGCCGTGTCCCGAACCGGCTCCACGACCGATTCGTTTGTCGTGGTGCGTTGAACCCTTTGCAGGTTTGAGATTATTGAGTTCCATGTTGCTTGTAAATCGTTACCGTTAAACTTATTCTGCCGAAACGACCTCGACCTTGACGAGGTGTTTCACGCGCTCGATCATCCCCTTGATGATCGCCGAGTCGTCGTGCTCGACACTGGCGTTGATCCGCTTCAGGCCCAGAGCGTCGAGGTTTTTGCACTGACGCTCGGTAGCACCGATGCGGCTTTTGATCTGGGTGATTTTCAATCTTGCCATTTCCTGAAGATTTAACCGTTAAACACCTGGTCCATCGAGATGCCGCGAAGACGGGCCACGCTGGCTGCGTCACGGAGTTCGCAAAGGGCGCCGATGGTAGCCTTTACGAGGTTGTGGGGGTTCGACGAGCCTTTGCTCTTGGCCAGCACGTTCTTCACGCCCACCGACTCGAGCACGGCACGCATGGCACCTCCGGCGATGATTCCGGTACCGGGAGCGGCCGGACGGATCATCACGAGCGAACCGTCATAGCGGAACTCCTGCTTGTGGGGGATCGTACCGTTGATCACGGGAATCTTGATGAGGTTTTTCTTGGCGTCTTCCACGCCCTTGGCGATAGCGGCCTGCACTTCCGAGGCCTTGCCCAGGCCGTATCCGACCACGCCATCCTCGTTACCGACGACGACGATGGCCGAGAAGCTGAACGTACGACCGCCCTTGGTCACCTTGGTGACGCGCTGAATGCTGACGAGCCGGTCCTTGAGTTCGAGGTCGCTCGTGCGAACTTTCTTTATATTGGTATTTGCCATGATCGATTAGAATTTAAGACCGCCTTCGCGAGCTGCTTCGGCCAGCTGTTTTACTCTTCCGTGATAGAGGTATCCGTTTCGGTCGAAAGCCACGGCCGAGATACCTTTGGCAGCGGCGCGTTCGGCGGCGAGCTTTCCGACGAGGGCTGCGATTTCGCACTTGGTCTTGCCGGCGGCGGCTTCCGCAACCTCCTTGTCCAGCGACGATGCCGTAGCCAGGGTCACTCCGGCCTGGTCATCGATAAACTGCACATAGATCTGCTTGTTGCTGCGGAACACGGTCATACGAGGCTGCTCGGGCGTACCGTTGACGATTTTGCGGATACGCATCTTGATCCGCTCTCTTCTTTCTATCTTGTTCAGTGACATAACTTCAGACTATTTACTATTTAGCACCAGCGGACTTACCGGCCTTGCGACGCAGCTGTTCGCCTACGAACTTGATACCCTTGCCCTTGTAGGGTTCCGGCTTACGCAGCGAGCGCAGCTTGGCGGCGACCTGGCCGATAAGCTGCTTGTCGATGGACTTCAGCGTTACGATGGGGTTTCCCTTCTTTTCGGTCACGGCCGTAGCGGTCACCTCTTTGGGAAGAAGGAAGTGGGTGTCGTGCGAATAGCCGAGGCTCATTTCGAGGACCTGGCCCTTGACTTCGGCCTTGAAGCCGACGCCGACGAGTTCCTGCTTGATCTCATAGCCTTTCGACACGCCGATGACCATGTTGTTGATCAGGGCGCGGTAGAGGCCGTGGAGCGAACGGTGACGGGGCTGGTTCGTGGGACGGGATACGAACACGGCGGGAATCTCTTTTCCGGTGTGGGGATCCGTGTGCGTGCTGACCTCTACCTTGATGTCCGAGTCGACCTTCTGACTCAGTGTTCCAAGCGGCCCTTTCACGCTTACCGTATTGTCGGGAGCCACTTCGACGGTAACTCCGGCAGGCAAGTTTACAGGTAATTTACCAATTCTTGACATTGTGTTGTTTTTTAATGATTTGCATTAGTAGATGTAGCACAGCACCTCGCCGCCGACATTTTCCTTACGTGCCTTGGCGTCGGTCATGATGCCTTTGGAGGTCGAGAGGATGGCGATACCCAGACCGTTCAGGACGCGGGGCATGTCCGAAACCGAGGCGTACTGCCGCAGACCGGGGCGGCTGACGCGCTTGAGGTCCTTGATGGCATTGGTTTTCGTGGCGGCATCCCACTTGAGGGCGATTTTGATCGAGGGGTGTCCCTTTTCATCCTTGTCGAATTTGTAGGCGAGGATGTAGCCCTGCTCATAGAGGATCTTGGTGATCTCCTGCTTAATTTTTGAACCGGGAGCTTCAACCACTTTGTGGTTGGCTTTCACCGCGTTTCTAATTCTGGTCAGAAAGTCCGCAATAGGATCAGTCATAACGAATAGAAGTTAAAAATTAAAGTTTTATTTGTTTAACAATGCTTTGGTTTTCAAAACCTTGCGTCGATTCTTCGAAATAAGTTGCCGAAGCGCCGACGCATGGTTACCCGCGCATACGAGCGCCCAAAGCGCGCAAATATACGCATTATTTCCCAAACGGCCAAGATGATCGCCTGATTTTTAGCGATTTTCCGGGGTCATGCAGAAATACGGAAATGTTAGCACACCGGTTGCTAACATGATTCCGTACAGAAACTCCCGCTTTCACACCCCGGAAACCGGTTCCCGACCATCCCGTCCGGGGCCTTTACGGCTCTGCCCGACGGGATACCCGATTCCGGCCTCGTGGTCCGAGAAATCTGTAACCCAGTGTCCGACTTTTCGTTACGCCCCACATATCGGGAAGTTACCGCTTGTGGCGGCACTTTCCCCGATACTGTGACGTATCTACATGGGTCGTACACCCCTATTGGCTCCGGTTCCTCCGCGGCATTTGCCGCACAGGCTCTTCACCTTCCGGAATCCGGAACCTTCTCCAGGAAACTGCATCCGTTCGGATCCCCGGCTTCAACTCCGTCGGGGGCCATCCCGCCCCTTTCAGAGATCCTCCGGGTTTTCAGCCGCTCTCCGGCCACGGGCGACCCGCCCGTCCCGAGATCCGACCTTCTCTCCTTCCCCGGTGCAGTCCTTCTTCGACTACCAGCTGGCCTTCGTAACGCCCGGGATCAGGCCCTTGGATGCCATCTCGCGGAACTGGATACGGCTGATGCCGAACAGGCGGATGTATCCTTTGGGACGGCCCGTGATCTTGCAGCGGTTGTGCTGGCGGATGGGATTCGAGTTGCGCGGCAGCTTCGACAGAGCCTGCCAAGCCTCCTCGTGATCCATTTCCCCGCTCTTCACCTTGGCAGCGATTTCGTCACGCTTGTGCTGATAGCGCTTGGCGAGTTTCGCGCGCTTCACCTCGCGGGCTTTCATCGATTCTTTTGCCATAGCTTAGTTCTTTTTAGCGTTTTTGAAAGGAAGGCCGAATTCGCGGAGCAGGGCATAGGCCTCTTCGTCGGTCTTGGCCGTCGTAACGAAGGTAATCTCCATACCGAAGATCTTGGTGATCTTGTCGATGTCGATCTCCGGGAAGATGATCTGCTCGGTGATACCGAGGGTGTAGTTTCCCTTGCCGTCGAACTTCTCGTTGATACCCTTGAAGTCGCGGATACGCGGGAGGGCTACGGCGATCAGACGCTCGAGGAACTCGTACATCTTGTTGTCGCGCAGCGTGACGCGTACGCCGATGGGCATTCCCTTACGGAGCTTGAAGTTCGAAATATCCTTCCGCGAACGGGTCTGCACGGCCTTCTGACCGGCGATCTGGGTCAACTCGGCTTCAGCCACGTCGATGAGTTTCTTGTCGGCAACGGCCTGGCCCATTCCCTGATTGATGACGATCTTGGTGAGCTTCGGGCACTGCATGACGCTCGAATAGCCGAACTCTTTCATAAGGGCAGGTTTGATCTGCTCCTTATACTGGGTCTTGAGTGTTGGTACGTAAGCCATTATTTGATCTCCTCCCCTGACTTTTTAGCGAAACGAACTAATTTACCTTTGGCGTCGAGTTTGCGACCGACCTTGGTGGGTTTGCCCGACTTGGGGTCGATGAGCATGAGGTTCGACACATGGATCGGGGCCTCCTTCTCGACAATACCGCCCTGGGGGTTCTTGGCATTGGGCTTGGTAGCCTTCTTGCAGAGGTTGACCCCTTCGACGATGGCGCGCTGCTTGGAGACTTCGACCTTCAGGACCTTGCCCTGCTGCCCCTTCGAGTCACCGGCAATGACCTGTACCTGATCCCCTTTCTTAATATGCAATTTCATATCCGACAGAGTTTTTATGATTACAAAACTTCGGGTGCGAGGGAGATGATCTTCATGTACTGGTCACGCAGCTCGCGGGCTACGGGGCCGAAGATACGGGTTCCGCGCATTTCACCCTGGTTGTTGAGCAGCACCACGGCGTTGTCGTCGAAACGAATGTACGAACCGTTGGCACGTCTGATTTCCTTTGTGGTTCTCACGACGACGGCTTTGGAGACCGCACCCTTCTTGACGTCGCCCGAAGGAGTGGCGCTCTTCACGGCCACCACGATTTTGTCGCCGATCGATGCATAGCGACGCTTCGTGCCGCCGAGCACGCGGATGCAGAGAACCTCCTTTGCACCGCTGTTGTCGGCCACTACGAGTCTACTTTCCTGCTGTATCATAACTACTTAGCTCTTTCAATGATTTGTACTAATCTCCAACGTTTCGTCTTGCTGAGCGGGCGGGTCTCCATGATCCGGACGGTATCGCCCTCCTTGCAGGTTTCATCGAGCGACTCGGCGACGAACTTGGTGGTCTTGTTGACGAACTTGCCGTAGATAGGATGCTTCACCTTACGTGCAACGGCCACAACGATGGTCTTGGCCATTTTGTTGCTGACAACCACACCGATACGCTCTTTTCTCAAATTTCTTTCCATAATTGTACTCGTTATTTAGCGTTTTTTTGACGCAGAATCGTCAGCATGCGAGCTATATCTCTGCGGTTTTTCTTGATGATCGACGGGTTCTCGACCGGGGACACGGCATGCTGCACCTTCAGCTTGGCAAGCTGGGCCTTTTCGGTCTCGATGCGCTCCTGCAGGTCCTTGATCGAAATATCCTTGATTTCTGCACTTTTCATGTTGTGTCTCCCTTAAATTGTGGTTTCGACGTAGTCACGCCGTACGATGAACTTGGTGGTGATGGGCAGCTTCTGGGCACCCAGACGGAGAGCCTCCTGAGCCACTGCCAGGGGTACCCCTTCGGCCTCGAAGAGGATACGTCCGGGCGTTACGGGGGCTACGAATCCTTCGGGATTACCCTTACCCTTACCCATACGGACCTCGGCGGGTTTCTTCGTAATGGGTTTGTCGGGGAAGATGCGGATCCAGAGCTGACCCTCACGTTTCATATAACGGGTGATGGCCTGACGGGCCGCCTCGATCTGCCGACCGGTGATCCAGGTGGACTCCAGCGCCTTGATTGCGAACGATCCGTATGCAAGTTGGTTACCTCTTTGAGCGATACCTTTCATACGGCCTTTCTGCATTCTTCTAAATTTGGTCTTTTTCGGCTGTAACATGTTAGTTCTGCTTTAAAAAGGTCCTACTTACTACTGATTGTTGTTGCGGCGGTCGCCTCCGCGACGTCCCCCGCGGCGGTCACCGCGACGGTCGCCACGACGCTCACGACGCTCTCCGCGCTCGCCACGCTCGCCCGAAGGAGCCTGGGCCGAGGCGCCGGCGATTTCGAACAGGTCGCGCTTGCCGTAGACAATACCCTGGCAGATCCACACCTTGACACCGAGGATACCCACTTTCGTGAGGGCTTCGGTCAGGCAGTAGTCAATATCTGCGCGGAAGGTATGCAGCGGAATACGTCCCTCCTTGACGGTTTCGGTACGGGCCATCTCGGCGCCGCCGACACGGCCGGCAACCTGCACCTTGATACCCTCGGCGCCCATGCGCATGGTCGAAGCCACGGCGGTCTTCACGGCACGGCGGAACGAAACGCGGCCTTCGAGCTGACGGGCGATGTTCTGACCTACGATCACGGCATCGACCTCCGGACGCTTCACCTCGAAGATATTGATCTGAATCTCCTTGCCGGTGAGCTTCTTGAGCTCTTCCTTGAGTTTGTCGACCTCCTGGCCGCCCTTGCCGATGATGATGCCCGGGCGAGCGGTCGAGATGGTAACCGTCACGAGTTTGAGCGTACGCTCGATGATGATCTTCGAGATCGACGCCTTGGCCAGACGGACGTTCAGGTACTTGCGGATCTTGGCGTCTTCCACGAGTTTGTCGGAGAAGTCCTTGCCGCCGAACCAGTTGGAGTCCCAGCCGCGGATGATCCCAAGACGATTTGCTATCGGATTAACTTTCTGTCCCATCTGTCTACTTGTTTTCTACGGTTACCATTTTGTCAACAACGATCGTTACGTGGTTCGAGCGCTTGCGGATCCGGTGAGCGCGGCCCTGGGGGGCAGCCTGGATACGCTTGAGCATGCGGCCACCGTCTACGAATACCTCCTTGACGCAGAGTTTCGTATCCTCGAGGCGCTCGTTTTCGTTCTTGGCCTCCCAGTTGGCGATTGCCGACTTGAGGAGTTTTTCCATACGGATCGAGGCCTCCTTCTTCGAATAACGCAGGATGCCCAGCGCCTTGTTGATCTCCACACCGCGGATGATGTCGGCCACCAGGCGCATCTTGCGGGGCGAGGTCGGGCAATCACGCATGATGGCGATTGCCTTCTGCTTCTTTTCGGCCTTCAGTTTTTCGGCCATATTTGCTTTTCTTGCACCCATTTTCTACCTATTTTTTCTTGTTACCGGCATGACCGCGGAAGTTGCGGGTGGGAGCGAACTCCCCGAGTTTGTGTCCTACCATGTTCTCAGTCACGTAGACCGGGATGAACTTGTTTCCGTTGTGGACTGCGATCGTCTGGCCGACGAAGTCGGGAGAGATCATGCTTGCACGCGACCATGTTTTGATTACCGACTTCTTGTTACCCTCGGCCTGGGCAACGACCTTGGCCTCGAGTTTGGGGTCGATAAACGGTCCTTTTTTCAGTGAACGGCTCATTATGTACTCTTATTTAATTATTTTTTCTTCTTGGAAATAATAAACTTCGAGGTCGTCTTCTTCGGATTACGCGTCTTGTAACCCTTTGCAAGCAGACCCTTGCGCGAACGGGGGTGACCACCCGAGGCACGGCCTTCGCCACCACCCATCGGGTGATCCACCGGGTTCATGACGACACCGCGGTTGCGGGGACGGCGGCCGAGCCAGCGCTCGCGTCCGGCCTTACCCGACTGCTCGAGGCTGTGGTCGAGGTTCGAAACCACACCCACCGTAGCGCGGCAAGTTACGAGTACCATACGAGTCTCGCCCGAAGGCAGCTTGATGATGGCGAATTTGCCCTCACGAGCAAGCAGCTGGGCATAGGAACCGGCCGAGCGGGCCATAGCGGCGCCCTGACCGGGGTAGAGTTCGATGTTGTGGATAACGGTTCCCAGGGGGATTTCGCTCAGGAAGAGCGTATTGCCGACCTCGGGAGCGACGCCGGCGCCGCTCATGACGGTCTGACCCACCTGGAGTCCGTTGGGTGCGATGATGTAGCTCTTCTCACCGTCGGCATAGACCAGCAGGGCGATACGTGCCGTACGGTTCGGGTCGTACTCGATCGATTTTACGGTTGCAGCGATGCCGTCCTTCGTACGTTTGAAGTCGACGTTACGATACATCTGCTTGTGGCCGCCGCCGATGTAGCGGACGGTCATCTTACCGGCGTTGTTACGGCCGCCCGTGCTCTTTTTGGGGCTGAGGAGCGACTTTTCCGGCGTCGACTTGGTGATCTCGTCGAACGTGCCGATAATCTTATGTCTCGTACCTGCGGTTACAGGTTTAAATTTTCTTACTGCCATCTTCGTTAGATATTACTGTAAAAATCGATCTTGTCTCCATCCTTCAAGGTGACGATCGCCTTCTTGAAGTTGTTCGCGCGACCTTCGAGCAGACCGGCCTTCGTATAGCGGCTCTTGAGTTTGCCCATATAGTTCACGGTGTTCACATCCGTCACCACGACGTTGTACATCTGCTCGACGGCATTGCGGATTTGCAGTTTGTTAGCCCTCACGTCAACGATAAAACCGTAGCGATTCAACTTTTCGCCCTGAATCGTCATTTTCTCGGTCAAAACCGGCTTAATAATAATGTCCATTGTAACTTGCGTTTTTTAAGCTAACATCGTATTCAATACATTCTCCGCGCCTTCGACCATCACGATCGCCGATGCGTTCATCACGTCGTACGTGCAGACGTTCTGCGCCAGCACCGGCTTGACATAGGTCAGGTTGCGGCACGACAGCTGAAGGTTCACGTTCGACTCCGGAAGCACCAGAAGCACCTTCTTGTCGTCGACCTTCAGCGCCTCGGCGAGGGCCACGACCGTCTTGGTCTTCGGAGCGTCGAGCGTGATCGACTCCACGACGCTGATTGCGCCGGCCTGGGCCTTGTAGGTCAGGGCGCTGCGACGGGCCAGCTGCTTGAGTTTCTTGTTCAGCTTGAAACTGTAGTCGCGGGGCTGCGGGCCGAATACGCGGCCGCCTCCCGGGAAGAGCGGCGAGAGAATGCTGCCGCAACGGGCACCGCCCGTACCCTTCTGACGCTTCAGCTTGCGCGTCGATCCGGCTACTTCGTTACGCTGCTTCGACTTGTGCGTTCCCTGACGCTGGTCGGCGAGGTACTGCTTCACGTCGAGATAGATCGCGTGGTCATTAGCCTCCACGCCGAAAACGGCATCCGAAAGGACTACCTTACGACCCGTTTCTTGTCCCTGGGTGTTCAATACAGCTAATTCCATACTACTTCTCAATCGTTAAATAAGCACCTTTCGCTCCCGGAATCGAACCCTTCACCAGAAGAAGGTTGCTCTCGGGAATCACTTTCAAAACCTTCAGGTTAAGAACCTTAACCTGCTCGCCGCCCATCCGGCCCGGAAGGCGCTTGCCCTTGAACACGCGCGACGGGTAGGACGACGCTCCCAGCGAACCGGGTTTGCGCTGGCGGTTGTGCTGGCCGTGGGTCTGGCCGCCGACGCCGCCGAAACCGTGGCGCTTCACTACGCCCTGGAAGCCTTTGCCTTTCGAAATCCCGGTCACATCGACCCAATCCTCCTCCGAGAAGAGCTCCACGGTCAACGTGTCGCCGAGTGCCACCTCGGGCATCCCCTTGAATTCCGCAAGCTTGCGCTTCGGGGTCGTGCCGGCTTTCTTGAAGTGGCCCAACAAACTGCTGGTGGTGTGCTTTTCACTTTTCTCGTCATAGGCAATCTGAACCGCCTCGTAGGCATCCTTCTCGACGGTTTTGATTTGCGTAACAACGCACGGACCAGCCTCAATGACAGTGCATGGTATGTTCTTACCCTCGGCACTGTAAACGGAAGTCATTCCGATTTTCTTTCCAATAAGTCCTGACATTTGTTGTCAATTGTTTGTTATAAATAGTGTAAAGTGATTTTACGCCTGGCCACGGGGCCCTTGCGGGCGTTTTCGGAGTGGCCTCCGCACGGCCGTGTTGCCGTGCAGAGGGTTCCGATGTGGCTTTGTGCGGGGAGGGAGACCGTTCCGGGGGTATCGAGCGGGCGGGCGGAGAGGGCTCCGGGCCACGTTCGCTGCTCCTGCGGAAGCAATCGCCGGTCTCCCGGCCGCCGGGAATCAGACCTTGATCTCAACCTCGACTCCCGAAGGGAGTTCGAGTTTCATCAGCGCGTCGATCGTCTTGGGGGTCGACGAGTAGATGTCGAGGATCCGCTTGAAGGTGCAGAGCTGGAACTGCTCGCGGGCCTTCTTGTTGACGAACGTCGAGCGGTTGACCGTAAAAATCTGCTTGTGCGTGGGGAGGGGTACCGGTCCACTGACCACGGCGCCCGTGCTCTTCACGGTCTTCACGATCTTTTCGGCCGACTTGTCGACCAGATTGTGATCGAATGACTTTAACTTGATTCTAATCTTCTGATTCATATCGTTTGCTTATTCTATATCCTTACGTTTACCGCTTGCTTTCTCGATGATCTCCTTGGCCAGGTTGGCAGGTACCTCCTCGAAGTGCGAGAACTCCATCGACGAGGTGGCGCGACCCGACGAGATGGTACGCAGGACGGTCACATAACCGAACATCTCGGCCAGGGGCACTTTGGCCTTCACCACGCGGGCGGTGCCTTTCGACTCCATACCGGTGATCTGACCGCGGCGCTTGTTCAGGTCGCCGATGATGTCGCCCATGTTCTCCTCGGGGGTAACGACCTCGACGGACATCACCGGTTCGAGGATCACCGAGCCGGCCTTCGGGGCTGCGGCACGGTAACCGTTGCGGGCAGCGATTTCGAACGACAGCTGGTCGGAGTCGACGGGGTGGAACGAACCGTCCTTGAGGGTGATCTTCATCGAGTCCATCGGGTAACCGGCGAGGGCACCGTTGGCCATGGCCGATTCGAAACCTTTCTGCACCGAGGGGATGAACTCCTTGGGGATGTTACCGCCCTTGACTTCGTCGACGAACGTCAGACCCATCTTGCCGTCCTCGGCGGGGCCGATTTCGAAGATGATGTCGGCGAACTTACCACGACCACCGGTCTGCTTCTTGAAGACCTCACGGTGCTGAACCGTCTTGGTGAGGGTCTCCTTGTAGTTGACCTGCGGAGCGCCCTGGTTGATTTCGACACCGAACTCGCGGCGCAGACGGTCGACGATGATGTCGAGGTGCAGCTCACCCATACCGCTGATGACCGTCTGACCCGAATCCTCATCGGTATGTACCGTAAAGGTGGGGTCCTCTTCGGCCAGTTTGGCCAGGGCGATGCCCAGTTTGTCGAGGTCTTTCTGGGTCTTGGGCTCTACGGCCAGACCGATCACCGGTTCGGGGAAGGTCATCTGCTCCAGAACGATCGGGGCGTTCTCGGCGCAGAGCGTATCTCCCGTGCGGATCTCCTTGAAACCTACGGCTGCGCAGATGTCACCGGCACCGACGGTCTCCAGCGGGTTCTGCTTGTTGGCGTGCATCTGGTAGATACGGCTGATACGCTCGCGCTTGCCGCTGCGGGCGTTGAGCACGTAGGAACCGGCATCGAGTTTACCCGAGTAAACGCGGACGAAAGCCAGACGGCCTACGAAGGGGTCGGTAGCGATCTTGAAAGCCAGGCCGCAGAAGGGGTCGTCCTCCGAAGCGTGACGCACCTCTTCCTGTTCGGTCTTGGGGTTGATACCCGTCACGGCGGGCACGTCCAGCGGCGAGGGCAGGAAGGCCATCACGTAGTCGAGGAGCTTCTGCACGCCCTTGTTGTGGAACGACGAGCCGCAGAGCATCGGCACGAGCTGCATGGAGATCGTAGCCTTGCGGATAGCGGCGAGGAGTTCGTCGGGGGTGATCGAGTCGGGATCCTCGAAGAACTTCTCCATCAGGGCATCATCGGTGGAGGCGACCTCCTCGATGAGTTTGGCGCGCCACTCGGCGGCCTCGGCCTTCATCGACTCGGGGATCTCCTTCAGCTCGAAGTTGTCGCGGACGGTCTTGTCGTCGTAGTAGTAGATCGCGTTATTATATATAAGGTCTACCAGACCCTCGAACTTGTCCTCGGCGCCGATAGGCAGTACGACCGGGAGGGCCGTAGCGCCGAAGTGTTCCTTGATCTGGGCGCAAACCGAGAGGAAGTCGGCACCCGTACGGTCCATCTTGTTGACGTAGCCGATACGGGGGACGTTGTACTTGTCGGCCTGACGCCATACGGTTTCCGACTGGGGCTCCACGCCGCCGACGGCGCAGAACGTGGCGATCGCACCGTCCAGCACGCGCAGCGAGCGCTCCACCTCGACCGTGAAGTCGACGTGTCCCGGGGTGTCGATCAGGTTGATCTGATACTGATGTCCCTTGTACTGCCAGAATGCGGTCGTTGCGGCCGAGGTGATGGTGATACCGCGCTCCTGTTCCTGGACCATCCAGTCCATTGTGGCGCCACCCTCGTGTACCTCGCCGATCTTGTGGGTTTTACCCGTGTAGAAAAGGATTCGCTCGGACGTCGTGGTCTTACCGGCATCGATGTGGGCCATGATACCGATATTTCGAGTATAATGTAAGTCTCTGGTTGCCATCTTTCGGTCCTGTGTTTAGAATCTGAAGTGAGCGAATGCCTTGTTGGCCTCGGCCATGCGGTGCATCTCCTCCTTGCGTTTGAAGGCGGCACCCTGCTGGTTGTAGGCGTCTACGATTTCAGCAGCGAGCTTGTCAGCCATGGTTTTGCCGGCGCGCTTGCGGGAATAGAGGACAAGGTTTTTCATGGAAATAGAAATCTTGCGCTCCGGACGAACCTCCATAGGAACCTGGAACGTCGCGCCACCGATACGCTTCGATTTCACTTCGACTTGGGGCGTGATGTTCTCCAGGGCCTGTTTCCAGATTTCCAGCGGAGATTTATCAGCATCCTTCATCTTCTTGCCGACGATTTCGAGCGAGTCGTAGAAAATCGTGTAGGCAATACTCTTCTTACCATCCAGCATAAGGTTGTTCACGAAACGGGTCACAGCCACGTCTCCGAACTTCGGATCCGGAAGTAGAATTCGCTTTTTTGGCTTAGCTTTTCTCATTGCTATTTACTTGTTGACTGAAAAAAATGTTTCTCGGAGTGAGTTGGTTGGATTACTTGCCTGCCTTGGGCCGTTTGGCACCGTACTTCGAACGACGCTGGCGACGACCGTCGACACCTGCGGAGTCGAGGGCACCGCGCACGAGGTGATAACGAACACCGGGGAGGTCCTTGACACGGCCGCCACGGACCAGTACGATGGAGTGCTCCTGGAGGTTGTGGCCTTCACCGGGGATGTAGGCGTTGACCTCCTTGCCGTTGGTCAGACGCACACGAGCCACCTTACGCATTGCCGAGTTAGGCTTCTTGGGGGTCGTGGTGTACACACGGGTGCAGACGCCA
Organism: uncultured Alistipes sp.; assembly: GCA_944320625.1. GTDB lineage: Bacteria > Bacteroidota > Bacteroidia > Bacteroidales > Rikenellaceae > Alistipes. Next base: position 4,979 of record CALUIG010000020.1, on the reverse strand, counting down.
CGGCGCTGGGGACAAGCGGCCAGAGCGGGGGACTTGGATTTGTCCTCGAGCGTCAGACGGCCGTTTCTCACTAACTGTTGAATAGTTGGCATTTTAAAACTGTCCTTTAAAATTGGTTTGAAAATCTATTTCCATTGTCCAAAATGGACTGCAAAGGTACGCATTTTTTTGGAAATACAATACTGGGAAGCATCTTTTTTGGCCTTTTTTCAGGAATTTGCATTGTTTATCATTCTTTTTGCTGATCGTTTTTTAAATTCAATATCGATTAGCTTATAACAAAATAAATAAACACCTGTTTTACAATGTATTGAACATTGCAGCCGAAAACTTTCCGGGAAGCTGCCGTTGCGAGGTTGCCGCGACCGTTTTTCCACCCCACAAAACCCTCCGGGACAGGGAGCAGAACACCTTTCCCCGACCGGTTTTCCCGGCACGGACTTTGCGGATACGCCCAGCCGGGAAGGAGTTCCGGCTCCGCCCCCGACCATTCGGAAACACAGCAACAACCAACACCATGAAACGAACCATGCTTACTCTTTTCGCGCCGTTTCTGACGGCCCTGTTGTGGAGCACGTCGTGCAGTTCGGACGACTCCGGCGACGGCTCCACCGACACCACTCCCACCACCCCGCAACCTGCCTCCTACGACATCTACGTCGCGGGCTACAAGACCGTCGATTCGAAGGCCGTGGCGACAGTCTGGAAGAACGGCACGGAGCTCTATTCCCTGACCGACGGCACAACCCCGGCCTGGGCCTACGGCATCTGCGTCGACAACGGAACGGTCTATACCGTGGGTTACGAAGAGCAGTCCGACGGCCACATCATTGCCCTGCTCTGGGAGGGCAACACCCTGAAATATACGCTGGGGACGAGCGGCAGCAACTCCTATGCGATGGCGGTCACCGTTTCGGGCGGCCATGTCTATACGGCGGGCAGTACGACCGTCAACGGTGCGCTGACGGCAACCGTGTGGCAGGACGGCAGCGTGCTGCACACCTATTCGGTAAGTCCGGCCACATCGCAGGCTCGGGCCGTCGCGGTTTCGGGCAGCAGCCTCTACGCCGCGGGAAATCTACTGTCGGGAGCCACGCAGCAGGTTGCCCAGGTGTGGAAGAATGCCGAGGCCCTCTACACGCAGAGTGACGGCACCACCCCAGGCGATATTCGGGGGCTCTTCCTCGACGGAAGCACGCTCTACACGGCCGGACAAATCGGTGAGCAGGCCGTCGTCTGGCGAAACGGCACACCACTCTACACGCTGACCGACGGGACGGGCCCGGCCGAGGCGATGTCGCTTTGGATGACCGACGGAACGCTCTATACGGCGGGCTACTATACGGCATCGGACCTCGAGGAGCAGGGCGTCGTCTGGCAGAACGGCACACAACTCTACACCCTCTCGGACGGCAAGGGTTCCGGAAGCCTGCCCTACTCCATTGCGGCATGGGGCAGCACGGTCTTCACCGCCGGGACGCACTTCGGCAACGGCCGCCATGCCGCCGTCTGGCAAAACGGCGAACTCCTCTACACGCTCGACCGGGGCGAGGCCTACGCCATGTACGTCGTTCCGCAATACGAGTGATCTCCGGGCGGCTGCCGGGGTCTCTTCCACGTCCCGGCAGCCGTTCCGATACCGGAATTCCGCAGGAACACCCCTTCTCTGCCGGACTTCCGCCGACACGGCCTTTCGGGGCCGTGTTGTTTTTTGTCGGCTCCGAAATCGCCGCATCGGCCCCGGACCAGGCAAAGAATCCTCGAAAAAGGTTCAATCTGAAAAACTTTTCGTATTTTTGTCGGCAAAAACGAAAACAACCAGACAAGATATGGAGTACAATTTCAAGGAGATCGAGCCGAAGTGGCAGCAGCGTTGGCGCGAGCGGAAGACCTACAAGGTCGAGACGGACCCCTCGCGTCCGAAATTCTACGTACTGGACATGTTCCCCTATCCGTCGGGAGCGGGTCTGCACGTCGGTCACCCGCTGGGCTACATCGCCTCGGACATCTATTCGCGTTACAAGCGGCTGAAGGGCTTCAACGTCCTGCACCCGATGGGTTACGACGCCTTCGGACTTCCGGCCGAGCAGTACGCCATCCAGACGGGGCAGCATCCGGCCGTCACGACCGAACAGAACATCGACCGTTACCGCGAACAGCTGGACAAGATCGGCTTTTCGTTCGACTGGGACCGTGAGGTGCGCACGTGCGACCCCGCCTATTACAAGTGGACGCAGTGGGCCTTCCTCGAAATGTTCTCCCACTACTACGACAACCGGGCGCAGCAGGCCCGTCCGATCGAGGAGCTCAAGGCGGCCTTCGCCACGTCCGGCACCGAGGGGCTCGACGCAGCCTGCACCCAGGAGCTGCACTTCACGGCTGCGGAGTGGAACGCATGGGACGAGAAGCGCCGCGAGCAGGTGCTGCAGAACTACCGTCTGGCGTTCCGTGCCGACACGATGGTCAACTGGTGTCCGAAACTCGGAACGGTGCTGGCCAACGACGAGGTACACGACGGACTTTCGGTCCGCGGCGGCTATCCGGTGGAGCAGAAACGCATGAAACAATGGCTGCTGCGCGTGACGGCCTATGCCCAGCGGATGCTCGACGGCCTCGACAAACTCCAGTGGAGCGACTCGCTGAAGGAGATCCAGCGCAACTGGATCGGCCGCTCGGAGGGTGCCCAGGTCTTTTTCGACATCCAGGGTTCGGACAAGAAACTGGAGATCTTCACCACGCGTCCCGATACGATCTTCGGCGTGACGTTCATGGTCATCGCCCCCGAGCACGAGTGGGTCGACGAACTGACGACCCCGGAGAACCGTGCGGCCGTGGAGGCCTACATCGCGGAGACGAAGAAGCGTTCGGAGCGCGACCGTATTGCCGACACGAAACGCGTAAGCGGCGTGGCTACGGGCTCCTATGCCATCAACCCCTTTACGGGACGGGCCATTCCGATCTATATTTCGGACTACGTGCTCGCCGGCTACGGAACGGGCGCCATCATGGCCGTTCCGGCGCACGACTCGCGCGACTACGCCTTCGCGCGCCACTTCGGGCTGGAGATCATCCCGGTGGTCGAGGGCGGCGACCTGTCGAAGGAGTCCTATGACGCCAAATCGGGCCAAGTAATCAACTCGGATTTCCTCAACGGCATGGATGTAAAGGAGGCGATCGGGGTGATGTTCGACGAAGTCGAGCGACGCGGATTGGGCAAAAAGCTCGTCAACTACCGCCTGCGGGATGCCATCTTCTCGCGTCAGCGCTACTGGGGCGAGCCCTTCCCGATCTACTATAAGGACGACACGGCCTACCCCCTCACGGCGGACAAACTGCCGCTGGAGCTTCCTCCGATCGAGAATTTCGGGCCCACGGAGCAGGGTGAACCGCCCCTGGCCCGCGTGAAGGGATGGCAGACACCCGAAGGGTATCCCTACGAGCTGTCGACGATGCCCGGATTCGCCGGATCGTCGGCCTACTACCTGCGCTACATGGACCCGCACAACGACCAGGCGCTCGTGAGCAAGGAGGCGGATGAGTACTGGCGCAACGTCGACCTCTACGTGGGCGGCATCGAGCATGCCACGGGACACCTGATGTACTCGCGCTTCTGGAACATGTTCCTCTATGACCTGGGCTACGTCTGCGAGGAGGAGCCCTTCAGGAAGCTCGTCAACCAGGGCATGATCCAGGGTCGTTCGAACTTCGTCTACCGCGTTGTGGGGACGAACAAGTTCGTCTCCCTGGGCCTGCGCGACCAGTACGAGACGCAGGAGATCCACGTCGACGTGAACATCGTCCGCAACGACGTCCTCGACCTCGACGCCTTCCGGGCCTGGCGTCCGGAGTTCCACGATGCGGAGTTCATCCTCGAAGACGGGAAGTACATCTGCGGCTGGGCCGTGGAGAAGATGTCGAAGTCGATGTACAACGTCGTGAACCCCGACTACATCGTCGAGACCTACGGAGCCGACACGTTGCGCATGTACGAGATGTTCCTCGGTCCGCTGGAGCAGTCGAAGCCGTGGGATACGAACGGAATCGACGGTGTGCACAAGTTCCTGCGCCGTTTCTGGCGGCTCTTCTACGACCGTGACGGGCGTTTCTGCGTCACGGACGAAAAGGCCACCGAAAAGGAGCTCCGCACGTTGCACAAGACGATCAAGAAGGTGACCGAAGACATCGAAAACTTCTCGTTCAACACCTCGGTGGCAGCCTTCATGATCTGCCTCAACGAGTTGGGCGACTGCTCGAAACGGGAGGTTCTCGAACCGCTGACGGTACTGATCGCCCCCTTTGCGCCGCACATCGCCGAGGAGCTGTGGGAGGCCCTGGGCAAGAGTGGCTCGGTATGTGATGCCACCTACCCGACCTACGACGAAAAGCATCTGGCACAGAGTTCCTTCGAATATCCGGTCTCGATCAACGGCAAGCTGCGTTTCAAGCGGGAGTACGCCACGTCGATGACGCCGGCGGAGATCCAGGCGGATGTCGTGACGGCTCCCGAGGCGCAGAAGTGGATCGAGGGCAAGACCCCGAAGAAGGTGATTGTCGTCCCGGGCAAGATCATCAATATTGTGATTTGATCCAACCGGAGGGACGTATGGGATGGCAGGTCATCACGCCCAGTACCATCCCGAACCCGCCGCCTGCGGCGTCGTATTCAAATCTGACCCACCCCTAAATCCCCTCCAAGGAGGGGAGCAGGGAAAGCGCCAGGCAAGGATTTCCGAATTCGGGTCCCAAGAGCGGAATTGATTGCTGTCCACCCGCCGCCTTTGGCGTCGCATCCAAATCTGACCCACCCCTAAATCCCCTCCAAGGAGGGGACTTGGTGGGTGGAACTCATAGTCTCGGCCTCACAGCCTTTCGAAAACGCCTCGGAGGCCACTCGAAAATACTTGAAAAACTGCTAACCATGAAACGAAGCATCTTATTTATTTTCACTTTTCTGCTTATGAGCGTCACCGTATCGGCAC
>CALUIG010000019.1 GCA_944320625.1 uncultured Alistipes sp. | reverse complement strand
ATATCTGCTCTCGGTTGATCTTGCATTGGCTCTCCAGCGATCAATCCGGCCATTCGGCGAAATTGCGGACTCTTTTGCCGACCTTTTCGACAATCGGCCCGTCCGCTCCTCTCCGAAGCCCCGAAAAGTGAAAAAAAATAGTCTCCGGAGGCAAAAAAATCACCTTCAAATTTGTGTGTATAATCTTTTTTTCTATATCTTTGTGCACGGTCTGAAATTGGTTTACCAGTTTGGTAACCCAGTTTGGTCAACCAGCCGGACATTTTCAGATCTTTGTAACAGCCATAGAATCAACATCTAACCTAATAACTTAAAACTGCATTATGGCTAAAAATTCCTTGCTGAGGTCGCTGTTGCTGTTGACGGCACTGCTGTTCGGTTCGGCGGCCGCCCATGCACAGAAGATCACCGTCCGCGGTGTGGTCACTGATGAACAGGGCCCTCTGATCGGCGTCTCCGTGGTGGTCAAAAATCCCCCCCCCTCGATCGGAACCGCAACCGGGATCGATGGTTCCTATTCCCTTGCCGTACCCAATGAAGAGGCCGTGCTGGAGTTCTCCTATGTGGGTTACAAACGTGTGGAGATCAAGGTCGGCAAACAGACGACCATCAATGTGAAGATGGAAGCCGAAGCCGCGACCCTCGATGAAGTCGTGGTCGTGGGCTACGGTGTACAGAAGAAGTCCCACCTGACCGGCTCGATCGCCAAAATCGACGGCAGTGTGCTGGCCGACCGCCCGGTTTCGGACGTGACGACCGCCCTCCAGGGACAGATCCCCGGTCTGACGATCAACAACACGACCTCCGAAGTGGGTGTCGCTCCCTCGATCCGCGTGCGTGGTACGGGTTCGATCTCGGCCGACAGCTCGCCGCTCGTCATTATCGACGGCTATCCGGTCCCCGACGGTCTGCAAACCCTCAACCCCTCGGACATCCAGTCGATCGAGATCCTCAAGGATGCCGCCTCGGCCGCCATCTACGGATCGCGTGCCGCCAATGGCGTCATCATGATTACGACCAAGAGCGGCGTCTCCGAAAAACCCCGCTACTCGGTCAAACTCTATCAGGGCGTCAAGTGGGCCTATCAGCTCCACGACCTGCTCACCGCCACGGAGTACCTCCAGTGGCAGGAGAAGGAGGCCGCCTGGGGCGGTCCGGAAGTGAAGGCCCAGGACAAACTCGCCGCCTGGATCGAACAGAATATCGGTTCGACGGACTGGCAGCGTGAAGGCCTGCGCGACGTGGCCAGCGTCACCAATGCCCAGTTCTCCGTGCAGGGCGGCAAGCGCGACATCCGTTACTATTCGTCGGCAGCCTGGACCCGCGATCAGGGTATCATGCTCCAGAACGAAGTGCAGAAGGTCACCTTCCGTACCAAGATCGACGCCAATCTCTCGAAGAGCGTCACCTTCGGCGTGAATGTCTCGGCCAACTACCAGAAGGCCTCGCGTCCGCGCAACAACTTCATCGATTTCTACCGTACGCCCTCGTTCCTGCCCGTCTATCACAACGACTGGACCACGGCGCTGACCGGTTACACGGGATTTGCCCGCGGCAGCCACTTCAACAGCCTTTACGGGCCGATCGGCGATCCCGACGAGTATGGCAATCCGACCTACAATACCTCGGCCGTGTCGCCCTTCTCCTCGGCGAACAACAACCCCCGCAGTGTGATGGCCAACACGACGCGCTGGAACGAGAACTTTCAGGGCATGGCCAATGTCTATCTGACGGTCGACATTTGCAAGGGACTGACGTTCAAAACCTCGAACGGCGTGAACGTCCGCTACCGGCCCTCGTACAGCTACTCCAACAAGAATGCGACGAAGGACGGCGAGGCCAGTGAGGCCACCTTCACCAGCATGCTCTACGTGGACCTGCTCTCCGAGAACACGCTCAACTACAACCGGACGTTCGGACGCCACGAACTCGATGTTCTGGCCGGTTATACGGCCGAGTCGACGCGTGTGCAGAACGTTTCGCTCACCGGTACGGGATTCCCCACGGACAACATTCAGACGCTCAACGCCGCGACGATCTTCGAACTGGCCTCCGAAAACAACGGAAACGGTTCCGGAACAGGTACGTTCCGCTATCCGAACGAGGTGCTCGAATCCTACCTGGGACGTGTCTCCTACAGCTACGACGGCCGTTATCTTCTGTCGGCCTCGCTGCGTCTGGACCGTTCGTCGCTCTTCTCCTCGGGCAACCGCAACGCCTGGTTCCCCTCGGTATCGGTGGGCTGGCGTATCTCCGAAGAGCAGTTCATGAAGGAGCAGCGCGTCTTCTCGAACCTCAAGCTCCGTGCCTCGTACGGTGTGACGGGTAACAACAGCATCGACTATGTCGCTGCCCTCGAAGTGCTCAATCCGGCCAACTATCCCACCGGCTCGGGCAACGGATCCCTGATCCCCGGTGCGGCCAACACCTCGTCGACGCTCGCCAATTCGGACATCACCTGGGAGCAGACCGACGAATGGAACTTCGGTCTTGATGCCGGATTCCTCGACAACCGCATCGCCCTGACCTTCGACGGATACTATTCGGTGACCCGCGCCCTGCTCTTCGAGCAGCCCACGCAGTCGTTTACCGGATTCCAGTCCTATTGGAACAACATCGGCAAGGTCCGCAATGCCGGTATCGAGATCCAGCTCGATACGTATCAGTTCAACCGCAAGAACTTCGAATGGTCGACGACCCTGAACTTCTCGCTCACGCGCAACAAACTCCTGGAGATCGGTGGCGAAGCCCAGGTCATCACGCAGGGTGAGCGCTCCGAAAGCTATATCGCCCGGGTGGGTGAGCCGCTGATTCAGTACTACGGCTTCAAGAGCATCGGCGTGTGGAATACCCAGGAGGAGATCGAGGCCAATCCTCACTTTGCCGGTGACGTGCCGGGCGGTCTGCGGTTGTGGGATGCCGACGGCAACGGCGAACTCAACGATAACGACCGTGTGGCCTTGGGCGATCCCTATCCCGACTTCACGTGGGGTATGACCAACAATTTCCGGATCCGGAATTTCGATGTTTCGTTCCTTCTGCAGGGTGTGCAGGGCGTCACGGTATTCAACGGTGATGTCTATTACAACGAGTCGCACAAATACAACCGGGCCTATATGGAGGACCGCTGGGTGAGCCCGACGCATCCGGGTGACGGCATGACCCCCTATTCGAAGAACGGTTACGACATCATGCTGACGGATCTGGGTCTGCAGGACGCTTCGTACCTCTGTCTGCGCAACCTGACCGTCGGTTACACGCTGCCGAAGAAAGCCGCCACCAAACTCGGCCTGCGGGGACTGCGCTTCTATGTGACGGGAACCAACCTGCTCTACCTCTGGAGCGACGAATACAAGGGTATCAACCCCGAGTCACGCATGACCTCGGGAAATTACTCCAGCCCGCTGATCGACGGTTATCAGCGCGGTGGATTCCCGCTCACGTCGACCTTTACGTTCGGCATCGACCTTAACTTCTAATACCCCGGAACGAAGATGAAAACAACTTTCAAATATATCGGTTCTGTGATCCTGACGCTCGCACTGGGTGCCTGCAACCTGGATCAGTACCCCTATTCCGAAACCGCGGCCGACGAGTATGTGAAGGATGCCTCGGCGGTGAACGATCTGGTGATCGGCACCTATAACGGCCTGCATGACGTTATGTACTACGAGTGGGCTCTCACCGAACTGCGTTCGGACAATACGCGTATGCGTGTGAGCGGCTCCTCGGCCCAGGATACGAAACTCATCGAACAGCTCGACCAGGGAACCATCACCACGGCCCATACCTGGGTCGAGGATTACTGGAATGCCTGCTATGCCGCGATTGACCGTGCCAACAAGGTGCTGATGAATCTCGACGTGGTGGATGATCCCACGCTGCATGCCCAATACGAAGGAGAGGCGAAATTCCTGCGTGCACACCTCTATTTCAATCTTGTCCGGCTGTGGGGCCCGGTGTTCCTCGTGACGAAGAAGACCGGCGCCGACGAGGCCCGCTACATGCAGCGTTCGCCCGTGGAGGACATCTATGCGCTGATCGAGGGTGATCTGAATGCGATCATCGACGGCGGAATGCTTCCCGAACAGTCGGCAAGCGCCGATCTGGGACGTGCGACGATGCCGGCCGTCAAGGGGCTGCTGGCCAAGGTCTACATGACGCGCTATGAGACTGGCTCGGAGAACTACATGAAGGCCGGGGATCTGTTGCGTGACGTACTGGCCTCGGCAGGCAATCCGCAGAGCGGCGCCGATCTGGTTCCCTACGATCAGATCTTTTCGATCGACAATGAGATGAACAAGGAGATCATCTTCGCCGTGCGCTACCTCTCGGGCAACGTCGGCCTGGGATGCCCCTTCGGGACCCTCTTCGGCCCGCTGAACAACGGCAACAACGTGATCCTGGGTTCGCCCAAGCACTACAACTATCCTTCGGACGATCTGGTATCGGCCTTCAACAACAACGGTACGGCTGAAAATCCCGACAAACGCAAGGAGGTGACCCTCAAGGAGAGTTATTACAATGCCACGACGGATGAGATGGTCGAGGCCCGCTGGTGCGACAAGTTCCTCTCGCCGATCACCACCGAATACGACGGTGAAAACGACTGGCCCGTGCTGCGCGTGGGCGATGTGGCGCTGCTGCTGGCCGAGTGGATCAACGAGACGTCCGGCCCCACGGATGAGGCGATGCGCTATCTGAACATGATCCGCGAGCGCGCCGGTGTCGTAGCCTATACCACTGCCGACCTTTCGTCGAAATATCAGTTCCGTGAGGCCGTGCGCAAGGAGCGCCGTCTGGAGCTGGCCTGCGAGAACCAGCGCTGGTTCGATCTGATGCGTTGGGACATCGCCGTGTCGACGGTCAACAATTACCTCTCCTCCGAGATCTTCTACTCCGGTTATAACTACGTGGTTAATCCCATCTCGGAGTGGCAGGTACTGCTTCCGATCCCCATCTCGGTGATCAATATCAACTCCGACGTGGCCCAGAATCCCGGCTATTAACCGATAACAGCAAAAACCTATGAAACGAATCATAAATCAGATCTGTGCTTTTGCCGCTGCCGCCGGGATGCTCCTTGCGGCGGGCTGCGACAAAACCTATATGGACGAGGTGGTGAAACAGGCCCCCGTCATCGAATCCTTCTCACCGGCTTCGGCACCCGTGGGTGCGGAGATCATCGTCACGGGTCAGCACCTCAGCGGTGTCACCAAGGCCTATATCGGTGATCAGGAGATGGTCATCCGGGAGAAGGTCTCCGATACGCGTCTTTCGATCGTGGCCGGGGCCAACGGACGCGACGGCAAGATCGTGCTGGAAAATACCGTCGGCAAGGGCGAATCGGAAGCCTCGTTCACCTATTCGTATGCCGTACCGTCGTTGAAACCCGCCCTGTTGCAGGAATCGGTGGTCATGGGCGACCGGTTGCTCCTTTCGGGGTCGGATCTTTCGGCCGTCGAGGCGGTGCTCTTCACGGCCGAGGGCTGTGACGAGAGCCACGAGGGTGAAATCTTCGAGCAGAGTACTTCGGAGATCGTGGCCCGGGTCCCCTATGTCGAGAACAACAACGTGCGCATTACGCTGCGTTACTTCGACGGCGAGGCGTCGGTGACCACACCGCTCGACGAGGCTCCCTCGATCGAGGTCGTACGTCTGGTTCCGAAGTTCGACGAGCCCATCGTGCTGGATCGAACCGCCGTGGGCAAGTCCATCACGCTGACGGGCGAAAATCTCGACAAGGTTGACCGGATTCTCGTCGGCGGTTTCGAGGCTGTCTCTTCGAAGCAGTCCACGTCGCTGACCTTCACGGTCCCGGCGGGCGATTTCAAGGATGGCGACACGACCACTTCGGTAGTCGCCGAGTACTTCGACGGTCATGAAGAGATCGAGTTGAGTGCATCGTTCGTGGTCTACGTGCCGTTCGTGAAGTTCTGGGAGAACATGCAGACCTGGGGACAGGGACGTGACGTGGAGTCGCTCTCGTCGTTCTTCTCGCCCGAGACGGGTCGCGTTTATGCCAACTCCGACTGGCGTGAGGTCATCGACCCGATTTCGTACCAGTATCAGGCTTCGACCTGCTCGGCTGCCAATACGCCGAACAAGGCCGTGATCACCGAGGAGCAGTACAATTCGGTCAATCCCTACTTCTTCTTCTCGGGAGTGAGCGCCGGGCAGCTGCAGGTCAACTCGCCGGCCAATTCGACGGGTCAGTTGAAGAATTTCTATTTCGAGAACAATTCGGCCGACGCATACCGTGTTACGGGCGTGAACGGTAATTGCTACGGTACGCCGGTCCTGACGTTCCGCTATCTGGATCCCTCGAATGCGACGGAGAAGGCGCTGATCGACCAGGTGAAGAATCAGACGCTGGAAAAGATCGACGAGGAGTCCTTCCCGATCGACGTCGAGGCGAAGACCGTAGGCGGAATCGGCATCAGCTCGGCCAAGGGAACGCTGAACAGCGATACCTGGGCCGCAGGAAAATACACGGCCGGGACGGATGCTCCGAACGTGGATGTCGATGCCGTGCTGATGGTGCTCTACTACAATTACGAGGGTTCCTCGTCGAATGTGGCGGCGAATGTGCGCCGGATCGGATTCCTGCATATCCGCACGGTCAACTTCAAGACCTACAATAATACGAAAGCTCCGTCGTCGAGCGACGTGACCTTCAACATCTACTGGCAGAAGTACGACTACGACTATTCCAAACTCGCAAACTAAGAATAACCTAAAACCACCTCGAAGATGAAACGAATCACGAAATATCTGGCCCTCTTTCTGACGGGATCGCTCGCGGCACTGACCGCGTGCGGCCCCGAGATGAACGAGGTCGACGTCCAGCACAACCCGGCGGTCAACTCGTCGACGCTGTCTCCGACGACCGACGAGAGTGGCAGTATCCGCGCCTATGTCGGTACGGAGATTTCGATCGAGGGATTCAACCTCGACCGGGTATCGCACGTCACCGTGGACGATCTCGAAGCCGAAATTACCGAACAGACGATCAAGAGTCTGAAATTCAAGGTCCCCGCTCTGGAATTCGCCCAGCAGGATGCCCCGTATCAGGTTTGGCTGAATGTCTATGATGCCGACGGGGAGAACGTTATTTTCCACTATCCCTACTACGTGACGATTCCCGTCACCGACGCCCTGATTACGGCCTATGCGCCGGCCGAAGGTACGGTCGGAACGGAGATCACCCTCACGGGCCGCAACCTGGAGCAGATCACCCGCGTACACTTCGGAGAGGTGACGGTCGAGGCTGCCGACTTTACGGAGATGACGGCCGATGCGGTGAAGTTCGCGGTTCCGGCAGGTACGTATGAGGCCGGTAACAGCCAGGTGGCCATTTCGGCCGAGTGGGGCACGGCGACGATCGACGTGACGGGCGAAACGCTCTTTACGATGCACACGCCGAAGTTCGATGCGGCGACGCAGGAGGAGGGTGTGAGCAGCAAGATTGGTGATGAAGTGACCTTCACGGGTGAGAACCTCGAACTGGTGAGCGGCATGAAGTGGGGCGACTATGACCTGATCGTAATGTCGGCCGAGGCCGAAGCCGTGACGGTGAAGTTCCCCTCGTCGATCGAAATGACCGATCCGGTGGTTGTGGAGGCTGCTCTGACGGCTCTGTGGGGTACACCCGAGCAGACGACGGCTGTGGCATCGGCCTGGCGGGTGGATACGACCCCGGTGGGCCCGGCTACGCCCGTGCTGGTGAAGATGGAGGCCGAGGACGGCGGTGCCGACAACAAGTTCTACCTGGGCAAGACGGTGACCGTCACGGGTGAGAACATGGCATCGGTCGAGGGCTTCACGATCGGCGGTGTCGAGGCCGGACTGGTCGGCGAACCGACGGATGTTTCGGCACAGTTCATCGTTCCGGAGAGTGTCACCTTTACGGAGGCGACGGAGGTTCCGGTGGTGGCCCTCTACAACGGCGGCAACCAGGCCGATTTCGGAACGGCTCGGGTCTACCCGTTCTACTACTATCCGAATATCCAGATGGGAATCGGTTCGAATTCGAAGTCGACCTATCCGGACTACAACCGGGAACATGCGTTCCTCCTGTTAAACAGCGGAGAGGTGATTTCGGGTGATTCGTGGTACAACGATTCGATTGATCCTTATGCCAAGAGTGGATCCAATTCGTTGATCGCCAGTGCAGGCAAACTCAGTGGTACGGCTACGGCCGAACAATATTACGGCGTACAGCCCTATCTTTTCTTCTCGGCATCGTCGGCTCATAAACTGGCGTTGCAGTCTCCTGCCAATTCCTCTTCACAGTTGAAGACTCACTGTTATCTGGACGAAGGAAAGAATACCTCGCTGCCTTCGGCCTTTGGTACTCCGATTTTCTACTTCCGGGTTCTTCTTGCTGAGGATGCCCAGTTGAAGGGGACGATCGTGGACGGCAGTGTGACTTCGATGTTCGATTATACGACGGTGGGCAGCTCTGCGGCTCCGGCATTTGGAACGGCCGAGGCTTCGAATATCTGGATCCCGGGCAGTGTGATTGTGGTTCAGTATATCAATCATGCCCACGGCCTGCTTGGAGACAAGCCGGAAAGCATGGATGATATTTGTCGGCAGGGTTTCCTCTATGTTCGGGAGGTAAATTGTGCCGATGCCGCGACGGGCTTGGCCAATGCGGATCGTGAAGGTTCCATCGTCTTCGACTTCTACTGGTCGAAACCTCTGAACGAATAGATACGACACAAAAGGTTTTTGGGTAGGTTAATTGGGAAACGGAACCGGGAATCGCCCCTTCAGGCGGCGATTCCCGGGAAAGTTTGAACCTTTGAACGACACGAAACATGATGCGCAAATCAATATGGTTGCTGTTGCTGGTCGTACAGACGCTCGGCTGCTCGGGCGGTGAGACTCCCGATCCGGGAGATGCGACCGGAACGGATAACTCCGAAAAGGTGATGTATGTCTCTTCGGCCGCCGAACTCAAGGCGCTGGGAACCGTGGCGGCCGGTACGGTCGTGGTGTGGCGCAACGGCCTTTACAGCGATCAGGTCGCCGAACTCAAAAGCGCCGGTACGGCCGAGAATCCCGTTGTGCTGCGGGCCGAAACGCCCGGATCGGTTTGCTTCACGGGAACGTCGCGGATCTCGGTATCGGGAACGTATGCCGAGGTGAACGGCTTCTGGTGGCGGAATCCCGAACCGGTGTCGGGCAAGGCTGTCGTGACGCTGGCCAAGGGCTCCTCGCATTGCACCGTGCGTGACTGCGCCGTGACGGGCGACAGCACGAAGGAGGATACCGCGACCGATACCAAATGGGTCTCGCTCTACGGAACGGATCATCGCGTCGAAGGGTGTACGTTCCGCGACAAGCGCAACATCGGCACGCTGCTGGTTGTCTGGCTTGAAACGGGGGTGACACCCCGCCACACGATCGCAGGCAACCGTTTCGAACGCCCCGTAACGCTCTGTGACGAGAATGACAAGGCAATCAACGGGCAGGAGACGATCCGTATCGGTACGAGCGACTACTCGATGCAGGAGGCGGCCTGCACGGTCGAGGACAACTACTTCTACCATTGTCACGGCGAACAGGCCGAGATCGTGTCGAACAAGTCGTGCGGAAACCTCTATCGCCGCAACCTCTTTGTCGAGTGCCAGGGATCGCTGACCCTGCGTCACGGCAACAACTGCACCGTTACGGGCAACTACTTCGTCGGAAACGGCATGTCCGGGACGGGCGGTATCCGCCTGATCGGCGAGGGCCACACCGTCGAGCGCAACTACCTCGAGGGGCTGGCCGGCACGGGCTATCGTTCGGCACTCTGTCTGGTGCGCGGACAGGAGAATCCGGCGTTGAACGGATACTGGCAGGTCAAAAATGCCAAGGTGCGCTACAACATGGTCTACGGCTGCAAGTACGGACTGAATGTCAACTATGCGAGCAGTTCGAGCAACCAGGTGGTCCCGGTCGTCTCGACCGTGATCGAGGGCAACACCGTTTCGGCTACTTCGTCGGGCTACGCCGTGGATTGTGCCACGGAACCCGCCGCCCCCGACATCACCTGGAGTGACAATACGCTTTACGGACGCCAGCGGGGCGTCTCGCTGCCGGCCGTGACGACGGCTCCGGCCAAACCCAACGTACAACCGGCCATGGATGCCATCCGCGAGGCGGCCGGGTGTTCGTGGAAAACCGAATAACCTGAACTTTTCGATATGAAGAACCTCAAACTTGTTTTGGCGGTGGTTGCCGTGCTGTTGACCGCATCGGTTGCGGCCCGCGAATACCGCGTGGCTTTGGGCGACGTGGCCGCGACGTTGCGTGAGGCCCGGCCCGGCGACCGGATCGTCATCGAAAACGGCGTGTACAGCGACCTGTCGCTGAAATGGTTCGGACACGGAGCCGAAGGAAAGCCCGTCCGCATCGAGGCGGCAACGCCCGGAGGGGTCGAAATCTCCGGCGGTTCGACGCTCCGCCTGGCGGGCGAATGGCTTGAAGTGAGCGGACTCTGCTTCCGCGACGGAGTGGCACCCTCGGGCTCGGTCATCGAGTTCCGCAACGGACGCGAGGTGGCCAACCATTGCCGGCTGACGGAGTGCGTCGTCGACAACTACAATCCCGCACGCCGCGACATGGCTTACAGCTATATCCTGCTTTATGGCCGCCACAACCGTGTGGATCACTGTTCGCTGATGGGGAAACTCAACCTCGGCGTGACGCTGATCGTGATGCTCAACGAGCCGCGCAACCAGCAGAATTTCCACAGCATCGACCACAACTGGTTCGGACCGCGTCCGGTCTATGGCTCGAACGGTGCCGAGACCATCCGTGTCGGGACGTCGCAGCAGGCCTATTCGTCGTCGAACACGACGATCGAGGAGAATCTCTTCGACCATTGCAACGGGGAGGTCGAGGTGGTGTCGATCAAGTCGAGCGACAATGTGATCCGCCGCAACGTCTTCTTCGAATCGGAAGGGGTGCTGGCCCTGCGCCACGGTGACCGCAATACGGTGGAGGAGAACCTCTTCGTGGGGCATGGGAAACGCAATACGGGCGGTATCCGCGTGGTGAATGCCGGGCACAAGGTACGTCGCAACACGCTGGTCGGCATTGCCGGCACGCGCTTTTTCTCGGCGCTGGCACTGATGAACGCCGTGCCCAACTCGCTGCCCAACCGCTACTGCCTGGTCGAGAATGTCGAGGTGACGGACAACACCTTCATCGACTGTTCGAACATCGAGTTCGGTACGGGCAAGGACCTTGAACGCACGCTGGCGCCCGAACGGGTGCTCTTTGCCCGCAATACGATCGTCAACCGCACGCTCGACGCACCGTTCATCGCCGTGGACCGCACCGACGGCTTCACGTTCCGCGACAACCGCGTGGCTCTGGCGACCTCGTGTACGGTTGCCGGCTTCGAAAATGCGGAGCCGCAGCTTCCCGTCCTGCCCGCCGAGGCGGAGATGCGGAGCGGCAAGGGGGCTGCATGGTATGCTCCCGCTGCACAGACGCAGCCGGTTTCCGACCGTGTCTACCGGGTACGGGCCGGTGAGGACCTGCCCGCTGTTGTCGAGCAGGCTGAGGCCGGTTCGGTTGTCGAACTGGTCGATGCCGGCGGTGACTACGCCATTGCCCGTGCGATGGTAGTCCGGGTTCCGCTGACGATCCGCGGCGTGAAGGACGGGGCACGCCCTGTGGTGCGCTTCAACGGGCAGAAGGGCGACGACATGGTGACCATTGCCGACGGCGGCGAACTGCATCTCGAAGGTATCGCTTTCTCGGGCCGTCTCGAAGACGGCAAGGCGCTGGCCAAGGCCGGGGTATCGACGGCCCGCGACATGATCCGCCCCTACAACCTCTGGATCGACGGCTGTGAGTTCTACGACTTCGGCGAAGGCGGGTTCTTTGCCGTGAAGGGGACTCAGGCGACTTTTGCCGGACGGGTCGAGATCCGCAACTCGGTGTTCCGCGACCTCTCGGGCGATGCGATCAACTACGCCGCCGAGCGTGATGACAAGGGCCGCTACAACGCCGACGACATGGTGATCGAGAACTGTTCGTTCCACCGCATCCTCGGCCTGCCGATCAACATCTACCGCGGCGGCAGCGACGAATCGACCGCCGGGCCGTATGTCACGATCCGCCGCTGCAACTTCGAGGACTGCTGCAACAAGGAGCGCGGTTCGGTGATGCGGCTCGTGGGTCCGCAGGTGCTCGACATCTCGGGTTGCAACTTCTCGAACAGCGGCCGCGGCGGGCGTTCGATCCGCCTCGACGAAGCCACCTGGGAGAAGGTCTCGATCGCCGACTGCAACTTCTGGAATGCCGGCGGCATCCTCTCCATGACGGGCAATGCCGTCAAGGGGGCGCTTTATGAACTCGAACCGGCTTATGTCGATGCCGGACATTTCGACTTCGCACAGCGTGCCGACAGCCCGCTGGCTCGTCTGGGTATCGGCGTGAAAAATGAATAAAACCATGAAAAAGACGATATTCACCCTCTTTGGAGTGCTGTTGGCACTCGGAGCCTGGGCGGCGCATCCTTCGTTGCTGCTCACGGCCGAAGGTGTGGCCGAGATGCGTGAGGCCCGCGGCAAGGTCCCGGCTTTCGATGCCGCCATGGCCCGAACGCTGGCCGGAGCGGATGCCGCGCTGGCGGCGGAGATCGAGGTCCCGCAGCCCCGCGACGGCGGAGGCGGCTATACCCACGAACGCCATAAACTCAACTACTATGAGATGGTCGACTGCGGCATTGCCTGGCAGGTGACCGGCCAGGAGAAGTACGCCCGCCGTGTGGCCGACATGCTGAAGGCCTATGCCGACCTCTATCCGACGCTGGGATTCCATCCCGTCACGCTGTCGAAGACCCCGGGCCGCATCTTCTGGCAGACGCTCAACGAGAGTGTCTGGCTGGTCCACACCGCGATGGCCTACGACTGTGTCTACGACTGCATGACGGCCGATGAACGCGCCTACGTGGAGCGGAATCTCTTCCGGCCGATGGCCGACTTCCTGATGAACGGCATGGAGGGAAACCGCGGCAACAACAAGGTCTTCAACAAGATGCACAACCATGCCACGTGGGCCACGTCGGCCGTCGGGATGATCGGCATGGCCATGGGCGATGAGACCCTCGTGCGCAAGGCCCTCTACGGCTCCGACGAAACCGGAAAACACGGCGGGTTCATCCAGCAGCTCGACTATCTCTTCTCTCCGGACGGCTATTTTACCGAAGGGGCCTACTACCAGCGCTACGCCATCTGGCCCTTCATGGTCTTCGCGCAGTGCATTGACCACAACCGCCCCGATCTGAAGATTTTCCAGTACCGTGACGGAATTCTGCTGAAGGCCGTTTCGACGCTGCTCCAACTGGCCTATGAAGGCCGCTTCATGCGCTTCAACGATGCGCTGCTGAAGGGGTACGACGCACAGGAACTGGTCTATGCCGTGAACATTGCCTACAATGCCGATCCGTCGAACAAACGGCTGCTCGACGTGGCGGCCCGTTGCCAGGACTGGGTGCTCCCGACCGATGCGGGTTTTGCCGTGGCGCGCGACATCGCCCGCGGGGAGGCTGAGCCGCTGACCTTCCACAGTGCCCTCTACCGCGACGGCCGCAACGGCGACGAGGGTGGGGTAGCGGTGATCCGCTCGACGGATCCTGCGCTGAACAGCGCCCTGACGCTCAAAGCCACGGCACACGGCCTGAGCCACGGACACTACGACAAGCTCACCTTCGCCTACTACGACAACGGCAACGAGGTGCTCTGTGACTATGGAGCCGCCCGCTGGCTCAATATCGAGGCCAAGTACAAGGGTCACTACACGCACGAGAACAAGTCGTTCGCCATGCAGACCGTGGCGCACAACACGCTGGTCGTCGACGAACGTTCGCACTTCGACGGCAACTACGACGAGTCGATGAAACACCACTCGGAGATCCTCTTCACGGACTTCTCGCGGGCGGATGTGCAGATTGTTTCGGCCCGGGAGACGAATGCCGCACCGGGTGTGGCGATGCAGCGCACGGTGGCCTACGTCACCACGCCGTTCCTGCAATATCCGTTGATCCTCGACGTGCTGCGGGCCGAGAGTGCCGAAGAGCATCGTTATGATGTGCCGTTCTGGTACGGCGGGCACCTTGTAAGTCTGAACTTCCCCTATGAGAAGGCCACGACCACGATGTCGGCACTCGGCACGGCCAACGGCTACCAGCATCTCTGGCGTCAGGCCTGGGGACACAACGAGAAGTCGGCGACGACGACCTTCACGTGGATTGTCGGCGACCGCTTCTATTCCTTGTCGACGGCCACGACGCCCGCTACGGAGATGGTGCTCGTCGAATCGGGGGCCTCGGATCCCGACTTCAACCTCCGTACCGAGAAGGGATACATCCTCCGTGAGCAGGGCAAGAAGAACCATACGTTCTTCTCGTCGCTCGAAACCCACGGCACCTACGACCTGCAGGTCGAGCAGTCGGCCAATCTGACCTCTTCGTGCGAAGGGGTGCGGCTCGTGGTCGATACGCCGGAATACACGGTGGCCGTGGCCGACTATAAGGGCGGTCACCGCGTGACGCTCTGCATCGCCAACGCTTCGGCCGATGCGGAGGCCCGCCACCGCGTCGAGACCCCCGAGGGGAACTTCGAGTGGAGTGGTCCCTATGACGTGAAACTGAAATGACAAACCTATAAAATTCAACGAAAATGAAAACACGCAGTGAAACCTATCAGCTCGAAAGCGAGCTTCAGTGGGAGACCCCGGGTCCCGGCATCCAGCGTCAGATCATGGGTTACGACGGTCAGTTGATGATCGTGAAGGTGAAATTCGAAAAGGGTGCCGTGGGCACGCAGCACGCCCACTACCACAGCCAGGCAACCTATGTGGCCAGCGGAAAGTTCGAACTCTCGATCGGCGGTGTGACGAAGATCCTCGGCCCCGGCGACGGCTACTACGTGGCTCCGGACGAGATTCACGGTTGTGTCTGCCTCGAACCGGGCATTCTGATCGATACCTTCTCGCCCCATCGGGAGGATTTCCTGAAAAAGTAACCGTAAAACTGCTGCCTGAATGAAACTCAAAGGATTGCGATGGATCGTCCTGGCGTTGATCGCCATCGTGACGATCATCAACTACCTCGACCGCGGAACGCTCAACTACATGTGGGTGGCCAACACGAAGGTGGTCTGCGCGGCGGGCGACTACACCTATGACGCCGCAGCCGGTACCTATTCGGTGACGGCCGACGGCAAGACCGTGACACTTGCGGCCGACGAGGTGACCACACTCCCCGACGGGGCGATCGAGTATGTGAAATACGGCGGTATTGCCAAGGAACTGGGGCTGATCGACCCGTCGGCACCGGCCGAGGAGCAGCAGCGTCAGGCCAAGAACCTGCTGGCCGTCATCACGATGTTCTTCATGGTGGCCTACGGCGTGAGCCAGCTCGTCTCGGGCAAGATTTACGACCGGATCGGTACGCGCCGCGGCTTTACCCTTTCGGCCCTGCTTTGGGGCGGTGCCGATGCGCTGGCGTCGCTGGCCTCGGGACTCAAGTCGCTGACCTTCTTCCGCGTACTGCTCGGACTGGGTGAGGCGGGACCGTGGCCCGGAACGACCAAGTCCAATGCCGAATGGTTTCCGCAGAAGGAACGGGCTCTTGCACAGGGCATTTTCGGTGCGGCCGCTTCGGTGGGATCGATCATTGCTCCGGTGTTGATCCCGATGCTCTTCCTGGCCTTCGGCTGGCGGGTGACCTTCGCCGTTGTGGGTTCGCTGGGCATCATCTGGGTGATTCCGTGGCTCATCATCAACAAGAAGGGCCCCAAGGAGCATCCGTGGATCACCGAAAAGGAGCGCGACTACATCCTTACGGGACAGCCCGAGTGCCGCGTGTCGTGCGATACGGCAAAATCCTGGGGCACGCTGCTGCGTGAGCGCAAGAACTACGCCGTGATCCTGGGCCGTTTCTTCCTCGACCCGATCTGGTGGATGTTCGTGACGTGGCTGCCGATCTACCTGATCGAGGTCTTCGGACTGGACATCAAGCAGATCGCCATGTCGGCCTGGGTTCCTTACGTGGGTGCCGCCATCGGCTCGGTGGCCGGAGGCTGGTTCTCGGGACTCTTGATCAATCGCGGGAAAAGTGTTAATTTTGCACGTAAGGCTGCGATGATCGTCGGGTCGTGCTTCATCATTCCGGGGATGATCCTGGCTGCCGTGGCTTCGTCGGCCACGATGGCTGTCATCATGATGGCCTTCATCCTGGGCGGTTATCAGTTCGTGATGACCAACATCCAGACACTCGCCAGCGACCTTCAGACGGGCAAGGCCGTGGGATCGTTGGCCGGTCTGGGCGGCGCTTCGGCCGTGCTGGGCACCATCATCTCGATCCTTTGCATCCCCTATCTGACGCAGAGCGGCGACTGGACGGCGTTCTTTATTCTCGGTGCGGCGCTGGTTCCGGCCTGCTTGCTGTGTGTCTTCCTCTTCGGCGGACGGATCGAGCAGCTGACAAAGTAACGGGAATTCCTGCCGGAGAGCTCCGGACAGACCGGAGATCCCGCAGGAAAGTCCAACGGAAAAATGTTTATGGTAAAACCTTTTAAATAGAAAAAGAGATGAGACTGACTGGAAAAGTCGCCGTCGTGACGGGCGGCGCGCGCGACCTGGGTCGTGCAATTTCTGTGAAACTGGCCGGTGAGGGTGCCAAGGTGTGCCTGAACTATTTCGACAATCCGGACGATGCCCAGAAGACCCTGGAGATGATCAAGGCCGAGGGTGGCGAGGCCATCGCCGTACAGGGCGACATGACGAAGGCTGCCGACGTGAAGAACCTCTTCGCCAAGGCTGCCGAGGCTTTCGGCGGCAAGGTGGACATCCTGGTGAACGTCGTGGGCGGCATCGTGGGCCGCAAACTCATCACCGAGCAGGACGAGGCCTGGTATGACTTCCTGATGGACGTCAACATGCGTTCGGTATTCCTCTGCACGCGCGAGGTGGTTCCGATGATGCCCCGCGGCGGATCGATCATCAACTTCTCGTCGCAGGCCGCACGCGACGGCGGCGGCCCGGGTGCTTCGGTTTACGCTACGGCAAAGGCTGCCGTCATGTGCCACACGCGCGCCATGGCCAAGGAGCTCGGTCCGCAGGGAATCCGTGTCAACGCCCTGGCTCCGGGTATGATCAACACGTCGTTCCACGATCGCTTCACGAAGCCCGAAGCGCGTGAGAACCTCCACCACACGGCTCCGCTGCGCCGCGAGGGCGAGGCTTCGGAGGTGGCCGATCTGGTATGCTACCTGGCCAGCGACGAGTCGAGCTACCTGACCGGTACGAACATCGACATCAACGGAGGTACGCTCTTCTCGTAGCGTAGTCCGGAATCTTTTCGAGGGCGGACGGGTTTCCCGAAAGGGGTTTCGTCCGCCCTTTTTTCAACCTTTCCGATCATGAAACGCATCATTCTTTTGGCGCTTTGCGTGGCGGCCCTGGGGTCGGCGCATGCGCAATACTCCTTCAACGGAGAACTGCTCGACCGGGTCGTGACGGCCTATCGGACGGGGGATCCGCAGGCGGTGAAGGCTGTGGGCCGGGTGGCTGCGGCTGCCGAGGAGCTGCTCGATATGGAACCGCTCTCCGTAACGGCCAAGAGCGTACTGCCGCCCAGCGGTGACCGGCGCGACTACATGTCGCTGTCGCCCTACTGGTGGCCCGATCCCGCACAGCCCGACGGTCTGCCCTATATCCGGCGGGACGGGGAGCGCAACCCCGAGGTCTACGACTGCCCCGAGCGTGAGAACGGCGACCGACTGGGTTATGCGACGCGGACGCTGGCGGTGCTTTACCGGGTGACGGGAGATGAACGTTATGCGGAGAAGTGTGCCGAGCTGCTGCGGACGTGGTTCCTCGATCCGGAGCTGGGCATGAATCCCAACATGACCTACGCGCAGTTGATCCGGGGCCGTTCGACGATCCGCGGAACGGGCATCATCGATTCGCGGCGTATGGCCTTTGCACTGAATGCCGCCCAGTTGATCGACGCTTCGCCGGCCTGGACCGATCACGACCGGCAGGAGCTGCGCGAGTGGGCCCGGGCGTTCCTCTACTGGATGGAACACAGTGTCAACGGGCAGAAGGAACTTCATGCTGCCAACAACCACGGTTTGTGGTACGATGCCATCCGGTTGATGTCGGCTCGGGCCGCAGGGCTGGATGACCGGGTCCGGGAGATTGCCGAGGAGTCGGTGAAGCCGCGCTTTGCCAAGCAGGTGGCCGAGGACGGGACACTCCCCGAGGAGTTGGTCCGGACACTGTCGCTGCACTATTCGACCTTTGTGCTCGAAGCCTTCTCCACGGCCCGCAACGTGGCTCGGGTTGCCGGTGTGGAGCTATGGTCGATGCCCGAGGCGCAACGGGCCCTGGAATTCCTGTTGCCCTATTACGAACAGCCCGAGACGTGGCCCTGGCCGCAGATCAAGCCTTTCGCACAGCGTCGGGCTGCGGCCCTGCTCTACGAGGCGGGATTGGCTCTCGGACGTGCCGAGTGGATCGGAGCCGCACGCCGGATCGGTTATCGGGGCGGGGAGTCCGATTTTGCGGCCCTGCTCTGCTTTGAACTCCAGTAGTCGGAGCCGTATGCATGAAAAACCGGCGACCCTCGAAAGGGCCGCCGGTTTTTTCATGCGGAAGGTCGTCGGCTATTCGCGGTCGGACCGGAACGGAAAGAGGGGGAGTCCGTAGGTGTTGCAGAGCGTCGTCGGCGTGTAGTTGTGGAAGGCGTAGCGTACGGCCACCGGCTCCTTCACCGCTTCGGAATATACCTCTACGGTGGGTTTCGACGTCACGACACGTGCTTCGGCCGGATGGAAGACACCGTCCCGACCGGCCAGTTCGAAGCCCGGAATCGCCGTGTTCTGCGGGGTGAGTCCGTAGCGGGCGTTGTCGAAGGTGACGAGGGCCTTTCCGTCGGCGAAGGTCGCTTCGCGGAAGCGTACACCCGACCAGCCGTGCATCCGCACCCCGTAGGCGAGTCTCAGGGCCTCGGCGGCCAGCCGTTCTCCCACTTCCCGCTTCTTCCGGGGATGGATGCAGTTCTCCTCGCCCAGGTCGGTGGTGGCGATCATCGCCGAGTTGGGAATCCGTTTCAGGGCATCGCTTTGCGCCTCGACAAGTTCGACGGCATCGGTTGCCGTGGCGTCACTGTAGGCGTGGGGCGCGATCTGCACGTAGAGAAACGGCATGTCGTGGGTCGCATCCCCCCATTCGGCTCGCCAGAAACGGACCATCTCCTCCATCAGCCGGGCATAATTCCGGCGCTCCTTGCGGTTCGACTCGCCCTGGTACCAGGCGAATCCCCGGGCCGTATAGCCGGCCACGGGAGCAATCAGTCCGTTGTAGAGCAGGCTGCATTTGGCCCGTTGCTGGAGTTTGGGGTCGGCGTTGATCTTCTCCACGTCGTAGCCCATTTCGCGCAGCGAGGAGGGGCTCATCCATGCTTCGATCTTCGATCCGCCCCAACTGGTCGAGACGATCCCCACGGGCACATCGAGCACCTGGTTGAGCGATTGTGCGAAGTAGTAGGCTACGGCACTCATCAGCTGGGCCGTTTCGGGGGAGGGTACCTCCCAGCGACCCTCGAATGTGCGCTGCGGGGTCTCGGCCTCTTTTCTGGGGAGCGTGATCATCCGGATGCGGTTGCGGTAGAGGGGCGACTCGAGGAGCGTGCGCAATGAACCCTCGACGGGCTGTCCCGTATAGCCGCGCAGGGGCATGTACATGTTTGACTGTCCGGAGCAGATCCACACTTCGCCGATCAGGACGTTGTCGAACCTCTCCTCCGAATCGGCATCGCGGATCGTGAGCGTCTGCGGCTCGCAGGATCCGGCCGGCGTTTCGATTTCGGCGCTCCAGCGCCCGTTGTCGACCGTTGCGCGGACCGGGGTGTTGCTCCACGATGCGTTGAGGGTCACCTCCGGTTGGTCGGAGTCTCCCCAGATGCGGACCTTTTGCTGCTGTTGCAGCACCATGTTGTCGCCGAAGATCGCCGGCAGGGTCACTTTGCCCTGCACGGCCAGTGCCGCCGGAATGGCCAGAAGCAGGAACAGGATGCGTTTCATGCTGTTCAGAGGTTTTCAGATAGGAAATCCACCGTCTTGAAGAAGACCTCTTCCATCTTGTCCGAGGTCTTCGAACTCAGGTTGTGGTCGTAGTTCTCGAGGACCTGCAGATCGACCTTCGCACCGCGTTTCGTGAGAGCCTCGGCGAAGGCCTTGCTCTGTGCACATTCGACCGTGATGTCGGCCGTGCCGCAGAAGAGTTGGACGGCCGGAACATGCCTCTTCGGAATGAGGTTCACGGGAGAGGCGGCGTGCAGCACCTTCGCATTGCGGTCGCAGAAGTAGCCGATGCGCTGCGGATCCTTCGAACGCTGGCAGATGGCGGCCGTTTCGAGGTCGTAGATCCCCGAGTAGCCGACAAAAGCCTTTGCTTCCGGAGTGCGCATGGCCCCTACGGCGGCCAGATGGGCTCCTGCCGAGTTGCCGACGAAGCCGATCCGCGAGGGATCGATGTTCAGTTCGGCGGCGTGTTCGCGCAGGTATTCCACGGCGGCCAATACGTCGTCGATCGAGACTTCGACGGTGGCACCCGGCTGCGGAGCCAGGGTATAGGCGATGCGTACACCCGTTATGCCCTTCTGTTTGGCCATGTATTGCGACAGGGTCCGCAGCGCTCCGTTGTTGCCGCGGGCCCAGCCTCCGCCGTGGCAGTAGATTACCACCGGGGTCGGGGTTTCGCTTGCCGCCATGTCCACGGCCATTTGCAGCTCATAACCGTCGTGCGTGCGGTAGACTGTCTCGCGCACTTCAACCCCCTTGTAGTCTTTCGTCTGCAGGCGTGCCCGTTCGTAGGTGTAGGGTTCGAGCAGCCCTTCGACTTTCGAAAGGTCGATCAACTTGGCATACCGCTGTTCGTTGATGAGGGCATAGCTGCCGTCGGCCTTCTGCGAGAGCTTCATCGAATAGCGGTTTGTGATCTGGGCGGGCTGTTGCGTCGCCTGTTGCGCCGAGGCCGTACATGCTGCGGCCAGAAGCAGTGCAAAGAGGATTTTTTTCATCGTTTTCAGGTTCGGGTTAAGGAATTTTTTATTACTTTTGTTCAGCACGGAAAATTGGTTGACCAAAATTCAACCGCGAACAAAGATAACCCTTTGCAACAAGAAAACCAAATGATGAAACGACTATTTTTACTGGCATCCCTGCTTGCGGGACCGGTTTGTCCGGCCTGCTCGGGAAGCTCTTCCGGCGGGCCGGGTCCGGAGCTGGCGGGCCCCTCGGAGCCCGGGATCGAAACGCCGCTGCGCGAGGGCGAACTCCGTGCCGACGGCAATACGGAAGGGACCTATGCCCTGATCACCGGCTGCGGTTACAATTACGAGACGCCCGACATGTCGGGTGCACATGCCGAGGCGCCATTCCAACACATCCGCCAGTCGTACGACGAAACGCTCGCAAGCTACGTCTTCGATTTCTACATCCATGTCGAGAACGACGATGACCGCGGCAAGCCCAACATTACGGACCGTCAGCGCAACGAGATCAAGACCGATGCGAAGTCGCCCGCCTCGATGGTGGGTCAGCCGGGCGAAGAGCTGCTCATCCGCTGGAAATTCCGCCTGCCGGAGGGAATGCAGACTACGAAGAACTTCTGCCACGTCCACCAGATCAAGGGGATCGACAACGCCTCCGCTACGGCCGACGTGGGTAACCCGCTTATCACCTTCACGGCCCGGACCCTCTCGAACGGCAAGCAGGAGTTGCAGGTAATCTACGTGGGCCCGACCTCCGCGGCCACGGGGAACGTCTACCTGGCCCGGACCGCACTGTCGGAGTTCCTGGGCGAATGGGTCGAGGCCGAGGAGCACATCGGTTGCGGCACGGAGGGGAGCTATCGGCTGGTGGTCAAGCGTCTCAGCGATGGCAAGGAACTGATTTCGGTCTGGGAACCGTCGCTCGACATGTGGCGGGACGGTGCCACCGGAATGCGTCCCAAGTGGGGCATTTATCGCAGTTTCGGAGCCGGCGGGTCGCTCAAGCCCGAATTGAGAGATGAAATCCTCCTTTTCGCCGATTTTTCAGTGGAAAAGGTGTCCCGATAATTTTGGTTTGATTGGTTTTTTTACGACCTTTGTCATGCAAAAAAGACCTTAATCAACCGTTTATGAATTATTCGCCCAATATCAAACAGGTGGAAACCGTTCTCAAATACATCAAGGAACAACTCTACTCGGGCCGGCTCCAGCCGGGCGAGCGGCTTCCTGCCGAGCGTCGGCTGGCCGAAAAACTGGGTGTGGGACGTGCACACGTGCGGGCCGCTTTCCAGAAACTCGAGTTCTACGGTATCGTGCAGACCTTCCCGCAGAGCGGTACGGTTGTCGCGCAGGAGAAGATGCAGGTCCTCGAACGCATGATTACCGATGCTCTCCAGATCGAACAGTATGACTTTGCATCGCTGGTCTATGTGCGGGTACTGCTTGAGATCGAGGCCGTGAAACTCTGTGCCCGCAACCGGACGGTGGAGGATCTGGCTGCCATCGAGGCTGCATTGAAGGAGTGCGAGGAGAAGTTCTATACGGACGAGCGCGTCTCGAAGGACTTCGCCTACCATCAGGCCCTGGCCCGCGGAGCCCACAATCCGGTGATTGCTTCGCTGTTGCTGGTCATTACGCCCGACGTGTTGCGCTACTACCAGCGTTACCGGGTCTGCTCGGTGCCCTCCGAGGAGGTGTGCTTCGAACACCGTGAATTGCTGCGTTTCGTGCGCGAACAGGATGAGGAAGGGGCTGCCGAGATGCTTCGCCGCCACCTCAAATCACTCCGGGAATTCGCGGCAACGAACAACGACGAGAACCATTTTCTCGAATAGTGATGTCGTTCCCGCCCGGCGCTCCGGGGCGGACTGGAAAACGAAGCGGCGTGGACCCAACGGGTCCACGCCGCTTCGTTTCATCCTTCCGTTTACCGTCCGCTTTCCTCCTGCGGCGTTTCCGAACGGAGCCAGCGCTCCAGCAGTTCGGGAAGTTCCACCTCCGAACAGTGGATCGAAGCCAGCAGTTCGCGGCCCTGCGGCGTGAGCGCATAGTGCATCTGCCGGCGGTCCTTGCAGCACAGTTCCCGTACGACCCATCCCTTCGTCTCGATCGCGCGGAGGACTTTCGAGGTGTTCGAGGGGGTGAGCCCGAGCCGTTCTCCCACCTCTCCCGGGCACATCTTTTCGCTTTTCGAGAGGGTGCATAGTGCCATCCCTTCGTTCAGCGTGATGCCGTAATGCGCCTCGAAATCGGCTTCGAAACGCATCACGGCCCGTTGCAGGTCGCGGATTTTGCAGAGTCTATCCATCCCGTTCGCTTTTGTAGATGGCCTGCCTGCCGCAGTGTTTCATACATTTGCCGCATTCGATGCACAGTCCGGGATCGATCTTCGGCAATGAAAATCCCTCCTGAGAGATCGCTCCGACGGGGCAGATCTGAATCAGCGGACAGCGGTGGTTCTGCGGGCAAAGGCCCGGATCAATCGTGAGTGCCATTATTTCCCGAGCATGATTTCATCGATGGTCTTCTTGAGCAGGGATTTGGGAAGTGCGCCCTGGGCCATCTGCGGTTTGCCCTCCATCGGGATGAAGAGCAGCGTCGGGATCGAGCGGATGCCGAATGCCGCGGCCAACTCCTGCTCCTCTTCGGTGTTGATCTTGTAGATGTAGATCTGGTCTCCATATTCGGCGGCCAGCTCCTCTAAAACCGGTGCCAGGGCTTTGCAGGGGCCGCACCATGAGGCGTAGAAGTCTACCAGGGCGGGTTTGTCTCCCAGGTATTTCCACTCCGTAGGATTCTTTTCGTAGTCGGCGACCTTTTTCAGGAAGTCGGCCTTGGTCAGTGCGATGGTTTTCATGGTTTGTGTCTTTTGTGTGTTTTCTACCTTTTTTTCTTTTCCTTTGTCGTTGTTACGGGCGCACCCGGTCGTGAAAAGCGACAGCGCGCCGAGCAGCAGAAGCAGTTTTTTCATCAGGCTTTACGGTGTTTCCGGTTTTTCTATCAATAACGATGCAAAGATAG
>CALUIG010000018.1 GCA_944320625.1 uncultured Alistipes sp. | reverse complement strand
CCCCCCCCCTCACTTCTCCTGCCCCTCCCCTCCTGTGGGGTGAGCCTGCTATTTGGACTGCTCGGGGAAGCGGATCGTGTAGAGCAGGTGCTCGATTCCGCGGATGTAGTTGCGTTTGCGAGGCTTGTTGAGGTCGGGGGCATAGACATATCCGTCGAGTGTGAATACCCGGTTGTTTTCGGTGTCGACGGTGGTGTAGCTGACGAACGGTCCGCCCATGAAGTCACCCTCCACATCCCAGAATCCGCGGAGTTCGCACCAGAGTCGGCCCTCGAGCCGGAACATGCGGTAATCGGGTTCGAATGCGTCGGAGGTGATCATGTAGGAGCCGTCGGAAGGGCCGGGAATCAGGGCAGCGAATTTGTTCCGGGCCTTGATCAGCGCTTCGAGCGAGAGGGATTCGGGACCTTCATAGGGGTATGAGTAGACGAAAAAGCCCTGGCTGGCTGTCGGATATTCGTATCTTGCCCAGAGAAAATCGTCGGTCTGCTTGGCGAGGATGTATCCCTTGGGGACCTTGATCTCCACGCCGAAGAGTTTCCGGATAGCGGCTTCGATTCCGGGGTTGTTGAAGGTGGAGTATGCCTTTACGTCCCGGTCCCGTTCGGCCTGTTCGAGGACGTGGAGCAGGTTTTCCCGGTTCAGGGAGAGGTACTCGACGACGGCCTTGTCGTCAGGCCCCTGGAGCGTGACGACGATTTGGGGCTCGGAGGTGACGTTGTATTCGACGGCCGCTTCGGCCTGCTGGAGCGAAGGATCTACGACGATTTTGAGGATGTTCCGATGGTCGGCAATCATGTCCTTGAACCCTCGTTCGGTGACTCTCAGGACGTCGAACAGGGGTTCCACCTGGTTCAGATAGGGGACCGGTGCGGTAAATACGGCGCGCAGGGAGTCTCCGAGCTCTCCGTTCCACTCCATCTGGGGACAGACGACGATCAGTTCGTAGGGTCTCCCCTGAGCGGATTTCTTCTTGTTCAGCGTATGGAAGGCATCGCATCCGACGGCCGTGCAGGCAATCAGAGCGGCCAGTATCCCGTGAATAAAAGTTTTCATGGCCTGAGGTGTAAATTGAGTATCTACAAATATACAACTATTTTTCCAAAAGGCGCGGAAAATGATTATTTTTGCGGACGTATGCGCTTGAAACCACCGAAACTCATCCGGCGGCTGATGCCGGACCTGATCTGGGAGATCGATGACCCGGACGGGGTTTTTCTGACGTTTGACGACGGACCCACGCCGGGAATCACGGAGTGGATTCTCTCGACGCTGGAGAAGTACGATGCAAAGGCGACGTTTTTCGTGCTGGGCAAGAACGTGGAGATGTACCCGGACCTCTACCAGCGGATTCTGGATGCGGGACACAAGGTGGGTAACCATACCTATTCTCACCAGAAGGGTTGGGGCATGAGCCTGGAACGCTATACGGAGGATGTTGATTTTGCCAACGATCTGCTTCATACGGAGCTGTTCCGCCCGCCCTACGCGCAGATTACGCCGGCACAGGCACGGCTGCTGGGTCAGCGTTACAAACTGGTGATGTGGGACATCATCTCGCGGGACTATAACCGGCAGTTGTCGCCGCGGACGTGCCTGAAGAACGTGACGAAGTACCTGGCCCCGGGCGCAATCGTGGTGTTCCACGACAGCGAGAAGGCGTTCCGGAACATGCGCTACGCCTTGCCCCGGACGCTGGAGAAGATCCGGCAGATGGGCCTTCGCTGCAAGTCGATCGAGTTGTAGACCAGCCGGATAGCCGTGGATCTCCGGCTTTTGGCGAGGATTAGGAAATTCGGGAACTTTTTGTTACCTTTGCGGCCGCGAAGAACACTTAAAAAATCACAATACTATGGCAACAACCGCAGACATCAAGATCGGCATGTGCATCGAGCTGGACGGGAAGACGTTTCAGATCGTGGACTTCCAGCATGTGAAGCCGGGTAAGGGTCCCGCTTTCGTGCGTACGAAACTGAAGAACCTGGAGAACGGCCGGGTTCTGGACAACACCTTCTCGGCCGGAGCGAAGATCGAGCCGGTTCGTGTGGAGCGCCGTCCTTACCAGTTCACCTATGAGGACGACCTGGGCATGCACTTCATGCACACGGAGACCTTCGAGGAGATCAACATCGACAAGAACCTGATCAACAACTACGACCTGATGGCCGACGGCCAGATTGTCGAGGTGATGTTCCACACGGAGAAGGAGACGGTTCTTTCCGCGGAGCTTCCCCCGATCGTGGACATGGAGGTGACCTATACGGAGCCGGGCGTGAAGGGCGATACGGCGTCTACGAACTCGCTGAAGCCTGCGACGGTGAATACGGGCGCGACGATCCGCGTTCCGCTGTTCATCAATACGGGCGACAAGATCCGCGTCGACACGCGTACGCGCGAATACTACGAGCGCATCAAGTAAGGGTGCGTACCGCGGGGGGGGGTGGAAAACCTCGCCGAAGAAAAAGGCTCCGAAAAATCGGAGCCTTTTTTGTTGAATTCGGGATTTCAATCCTCATAAAAGATTTCCAGTATCGTGAGTAATTCTCCGTCCTCTTCGATTTCGATTTTCGAGATGTATTCGCCTTTCATCGAATAGCGATAGGTGTCGATTCCGTTTTCTCCGTAATCGACCGAGGCCGGGAGTTTTTTCAGCCGGTTTCCTCCGGCACCGACCAGATAGATCCGGTCGAGATCGGTTGTTGTAATGAAATCGCTGATACCGTAGAGGTCGATGTTGAGGTTGTTCGGCTGTTCGGGGTTGTTCGTGTAGGAGGCATTCCCTCCGTACCACTCCTCGGAATCCTCCGCCTCCCGGACCTGGGTCAGGCATCCGTCCACGACGGTGTAGATGCTTTTTGCGGAGTGGTCCTGTTCGGGGTTCTGGATCCAGGTGCTGCTTGCGATGTACCCGTTTGCGTCATAGGTGAAGGTATAGTCATCGGGGTAGTGATCATTGAGGGCGGTGCCGATGATGGCAGAGGCCCGGCCGTTGGACAGCGTGAGTGTCGACAGGGCGCCGGAGGGTTCGGTGATGACGATGCGGTCGTCCTCGTAGGAGATTTCGGTCACTTCGTCCTGGGCCGTGGTTCCAGGATAGGCGTATTGCTGGTCCGTTTCCGTGATGGAAGTAATGCGGCCCTGTCCGTCGTAGGCGAATTGCTGGACGAAGGAGACGTCGTTCGGATAGGTGATCCGGATGTGCGAGATCCGTCGGGGTAGAATCCCGGTCGACGGCACCTCCTCTTCGGAGAAGAAGAGCGTGCCGATTCTCCAGGCTCCGCCGTTCTGCCGGAGTTCGATGCTTTGGGGCCCGGAGAGGTCGGGAGCCGTGAACCGGACGGCGGAGGGGGACACATCGAGGATTTCGGCCTGCACCCCTGCGGTTCTGGACGTTCCGAAGAGCCAGATTTCGCAATCGGCCTCGAATCCGTTTCCGCGGATCTCGATTGTGCTGCCGGGCTCGATGGGGGACTGTTCGCTCGATTGCGGGAGTTCGATGTCGGAGACGGGACAGGCCCCGTCTTCGTTTTCGTTTTGTCCGTTGTCCTTGTCGCAGGCGGCCAGCGACGCTGCAGCAAGGAGCCATCCCAAAAACAGAAATTTCTTCATGTCGGATTAGTTGGTGGGTAGTCCCGCCTGTCCCTGCGAGACTGAATGCAATAAAAAGACGTGGGACAGTCCTTTTATCTGTACTTGAGACCCTCGGCTACCTTGCAATCAAATCAACGAATAAAGCCCACGTTCCCGTGGGCGCCCCCGCTTTACCCTTGGCTGCTCGGACCGTGTCGAAGTTTCAAGAACAAGAATGAAAGCTGACACCTTGTAGACGATCTGTCTGTTCCTAATTCATTTTCGAAC
This sequence comes from uncultured Alistipes sp., assembly GCA_944320625.1. Classification (GTDB taxonomy): domain Bacteria; phylum Bacteroidota; class Bacteroidia; order Bacteroidales; family Rikenellaceae; genus Alistipes. Next base: position 20,372 of record CALUIG010000018.1, on the reverse strand, counting down.
CTTGGATTTCTCCTGATGGAAAGCCCTACTTGCAAAGATAGCGAAAATAATTCGGATATGCAGTGCTGTTTTGTGACACTTTTGCCGGTCCGGTACAGATTTTCGCGTTTCGGAAAGGGCTTGCATGAGGACTTCTTTGCGATGAATCACCATTGTGCAGGAACGGCCGATTCTCTTTCTTTTTACTTCCCGGCTTCTGCCTTGCGGTAACGGATGATGTCGTTGACCGATACGACCGGATAGCCGTGCCGCTGCCCGAATGCTTCGATTTCGGGACGGCGGGCCATCGTGCCGTCGGGATTCATCAGCTCGCAGAGTACGGCACAGGGCTTCAGCCCGGCGATTTTCATCAACTCGACACTCCCTTCGGTATGTCCCTGCCGTCCGAAAACGCCGTCGGGATGGGCCGTCAACGGGAATACGTGCCCGGGCCGGACCAGATCCTCGGGCCGGGCACCGTCGGCTACGACTGTTCGGACGGTCTGCAAGCGGTCTGCGGCCGAGACCCCGGTTGTCGTTCCTGCGGCAGCCTCGACCGAGACCGTGAAGTTGGTGCCGTAACGGCTGGTGTTTTCGTGAACCATCGGTGGGAGTCCGAGTGCTGCAGCTTTCTGCGGGGTGATGCAGAGACAGACGATGCCGCTGCACGCCCGGATAAGCAGGGACATCTGCCGGAGTGAGATCTTTTCGGCCGCAAAGATCAGATCTCCTTCGTTTTCCCGCTGTTCGTCGTCGGTGAGCAGGATGCCGCATCCGCGGCGCAGAGCCTCGACGGCCGCCGACACCCGCTCTTCGGATCCTTGGGAAGATTGCGTGGAAGAAAGCGTTTTTTTCATTTTCTCGGGATTTTTGGTTTTCACGGTAAAGATACCCGATCCCGTCATGCTGAAATAATGCTATCTTTGCCGATGGTCGTATTAAATTGTCCTGCGCCATGTCCCGAAACCCTTCGACGGCCTCTCCGCCGCTCTTTTCGATCTCCTCCTCTCCGATTCAACACCGCCGGATTCTCCAAACGACGGACACGTCGTTCGTCTGCGCTTCAGAGCATCCCTTCTCCGCGCCGCTGCACTACCATACTGAGTATGAACTGATTCACGTGGAATCGGGACGCGGTATGGAATTCGTGGGAAGCGGATTTGCACCCTATGAGGCCGGATCGTTGACGCTGATCGGCGGGAATGTGCCGCACCTGCATCTGTGCGATGCGGAGACCCTTGAAACGGCGACGTGTGAAATCCTCTACTTTTCGCCGCGGCTGTTTCCGATGGACCTGGCGGCCCTTCCCGAGTACCGGTCGATCGAACGTTTGCTGGACCGAAGCCGGTCGGGCCTTCGTTTCACTTCAGAGCGGGAGATTGCCGGGACGGTAGCACGGATGCGGGCATTGGCTGCGTGCTCGGGCATCGGCCGCATCACCGGGCTGCTGGAATTGCTGGATGGATTGGGCCACTCGGCATCCGCCTGCACGCTCGCGCCTCCAGACCCGGTCCGGGCAGTGCCCTGTGGCCCGGACGAACCGCTCCGGCGGATCGAGAGCTATTTGTACGCCCATTTCCGGGAGCACGTATCCCTTTCGGACGTCGCTGCGTACGCGGGCTTGACGCCGACCTCCTTGTGCCGCTATTTCCGGCGTCGGACCGGGAGGCGATTGTTTGACCGCCTGAACGAGATTCGGATTTCGCAGGCCTGCCGCCTGCTGGCATCAGTGGGGTGGACCGTGGCGCAAGTGGCCGCGGAGACGGGTTTTCACAACCTGTCGCATTTCAACCGGGAGTTCCGGCACCTGTTGGGTCGCACGCCGACGGAGTACCGCCGGGACCTCGGATTGCTCACCGCCCGGAACCGCACTGGAGAATGATCCGGTCGAACGAGGTCGTGTCGAGTTGCAGGATGACGCGGCACTTCCGGCCTCGGATCGCACGGACCTGCGGCCGATAGCTGACAAAACGGAATTCGAGCGAGTCGACGGACTTTGGTATAACGATCCTGTAACGGCCTTTCCGGTCGGTGACTGCGCCGTCCCACCTTCCGGGGATGGCGATTAGCGCCCCGGCGATCGGCTTGCGGTTTTCATCGAGTACCCGCCCCGAAACGACCCGTTCCGAATCGGTTTGTCTTGAACCCGCCTGCTCCGGATCTGTCCGGAATTCCTGTACGGCCCGGGTTTCGCGGATCAGCGCCTTTGCGGGCTGCGGATCCGCAGCCGTTCCGACGGAGGGCGCTGCGACTGCCGCCAGCAGCGCAATCCATCCTGTCCACCCCTTTTTCATTGTTTCTACTCCTGCAATCCCGGGGTTTCGAACTCCTGCATGACGGCCTCCATCTTGCGGCGGATCTGCGCGGTGCAGAGATTCCCGATACTCCCCTCGTGGGTGTGATGGACCTCGCGGGTGGGCTGATACTCGCCGTGCTGCACGGCCATGCCGACCTGCCGGTAGGCTTCGCGGAACGGCACACCCTGCAGGACGAGGCGGTTGACATCCTCCACGGTGAAGAGGTAATCGTACTTGCGGTCCTCGAGAATATGCTCGTTGACGCGCACGTGGGCCAGCATGAAGTCGCACATGCGGAGCGTGCGGCGCATTTCGGAGAGGGCCGGGAAGAGAATGTCCTTCATAAGTTGCAGGTCGCGGTGATAACCGACCGGGAGATTGGTGGTCAGCAGGGCGATTTCGTTCGGTACGGCCTGCAGGCGGTTGCAGCGTCCGCGCATGATCTCGAAGACGTCGGGATTCTTCTTGTGGGGCATGATGCTCGATCCGGTCGTGAGTTCGTCGGGCAGCGAAATGAATCCGAAGTTCTGGCTCATGAAGAGACAGGCATCCATGGCCAGGCGTCCGACGGTGGCGGCAACGGCGGCGATGGCTGCGGCTGCGGCGCGTTCGCTCTTTCCGCGGCTCATCTGTGCGGCGACGACGTTGTAGTGGAGCGTTTCGAAGCTCAACAGGCGGGTTGTCATCGTGCGGTCGAGAGGGAACGACGATCCGTATCCGGCGGCAGATCCCAGCGGATTCTGGTTGGCGATGTGCCAGGCTGCGGCGAGGAGCCGCATGTCGTCGACGAGCGTTTCGGCATAGGCTCCGAACCACAGGCCGAAGGACGAGGGCATGGCGATTTGCAGGTGGGTGTAACCGGGCATGAGGACCTCCCTGTAGCGTTCGCTGAGCTCCTGCAGCCGGTCGAACAGAGCCTTGACCTCATCGGCGACCTGCCGCAGTTCGTCACGCAGGAAGAGTTTCAGGTCGACCAGCACCTGATCGTTGCGCGAACGTCCCGAGTGGATCTTCTTTCCGGCGTCGCCCAGACGTCGGGTGAGCATCAGTTCGACCTGCGAATGGACATCCTCGGTGTCGGGTTCGATTTCGAAACGTCCGGCCTCGATTTCGGCGGCGATCTCCTGCAGTCCGGCGGTCAGGATCCGCAACTCCTCGGCCGTAAGGAGTCCGATGCGTTCGAGCATGGCGATGTGGGCCAGCGACCCTTGGACATCGTAGCGGGCGAGTTGCAGGTCGAGTTCGCGGTCATTGCCGACGGTGTACTCTTCGATCATCCGGTCGGGTTCGAAACCCTTGTCCCAAAGTTTGGTGGTGCTCATGCGTAGAGAATTGCTAACTGTTCGATGTATTTTTCGTAAAGGGCGATTGCCTCGTCGATCTCGTCGATGCGGACGAATTCGTCGGCCGAATGGGAGCGGGCGGACTCTCCGGGTCCCATCTTGAGCGACGGAAAGGGCATCAGCGTACGGTCGGAGGTTGTGGGCGAGACGAAGGTGTTCCGGCCGATGGCCGTAGCTGCGCGGACGAGCGGATGGTCGTCACCCACCGCGGAGGCCCGGATGCGGGTTGAGCGGGGCACGACCTCGGATTGCAATGCTCCGCGGAGTATCTCGACGGTCTCTTCGTTCGTGTAGGCATCGGTGGTGCGGACGTCGACGACGAAGCGGCACACGTCGGGCACGACGTTGTGCTGCGTGCCGGCCTCGATCTGCGTGACGGCAATGCCGACGGGGCCCAAGAGTGCCGATTCGCGTTCGAAACGGAACCCGCGCAAACGGGCAATGTCGTCTGTGGCGATGTAGAGGGCATTGATCCCCTCGCCGCGTGCGGCGTGACCGCTCTTTCCGCGGGCCGTACAGTCGAGGACGACCAATCCCCGCTCTCCGGTTGCGGCCTGCATGCCGGTAGGCTCACCGACCAGGGCCATGTCGATCTTTCCCAACGCGGGCAGCAGGGCCCGCATGCCGTGCTCGCCCATGCACTCTTCCTCGGCCGAGAGTGCCACGACGAGGTTGAAGGGCAACTCCCGCGTACGGAACGTGAGGAAAGTCTCGGCGAGTGCGACGACCGAGGCTCCGGCGTCGTTGCTTCCGAGCCCGTACAGACACCCCTCCTCGATCACCGGCGCAAACGGATCGCGGGTGTAGGATGCCGCGGGTCGTACCGTGTCGTGATGGGAGTTCAGCAGCAGGGTCGGACGCTGCGGATCGAATCCTTCGGCCCGGGCCCAGACGTTGTTGTGCAACCGTTCGGGCGCCGCCCCGTGCTCCGCGAGGAAGGCGAAGAGCCGATCGCCCGTGCGGGCCTCGTCGCGTGACAGGGAGGGCGTTGCGATCAACGCCTGCAACAACTCGACGGCTTCTGCGGTTTTCGGATTCATACTTTTTCGGGGGAAAGGATCCAACCTTTCGGGTTTTGTCGGGGCGTGCCCCGGGTTTTACTGGCGGATGACGGTCCCGATGCCGTTTCCGAGGTGTTCGGAGCTGCGGATCGTGACGCTCCGCACACCCTGCTCGACGGCCTTCAGGGCATTTTCGATCTTGGGAATCATCCCCTTGTTGACTGTTCCGTCCGTCTTGAGCGGCGGGTAGCTTTCGGCCGTGATTTCGGGGATTACCGACGTTTCGTCCTCGGGATTGCGCAGCACCCCGGCCTTTTCGAAGCAGAAGACCAGATCGGTGGGGGCGATGGCTGCGGCTCCGAGCGCCACGGCCGAGGCGACGCTGTCGGCGTTGCAGTTGAGCAGCGTGCCGTTTCCGTCGTGCATGATGGCCGAGAAGACGGGAACCAATCCGCCCTCCAGGAGTCTTCGCAACAACTCCGAATCGACGCGGTCGATGTCGCCGACAAATCCGTAATCGATCGGTTGCGGAGCTCTCCGGTGGGCCGTAACGGCATTACCGTCGGCCCCGGACAACCCGATGGCATTGCAGCCGACGGCCTGCAGTCCGGCGACGACCTGCTTGTTGACGAGCCCGGCGTAGACCATCGTCACGACGTCGAGCGTACCCTTGTCGGTAATGCGCCGTCCGTCGACCATCTGGACTTTGAGTTCGAGCCGTTCGGCGAGCCGAGTGGCGAGTTTTCCGCCTCCGTGGACCAGAATTTTGGGACCTTCGACTGCGGCAAACTCCGCAAGGAAGGACTTCAGGGCCTCGGGATTGTCGATGACATTCCCGCCGATCTTCACTACCTGGATTGCCTTCATCGGTTGAGCCCCTCCAACAGGCGTTTGAGTACGACCTGAGCCGAGATTTCACGGTTTGCGGCCTCGGGGATCACCAGCGATCGGGGCGATTCGATCACCTCGTCGGTGACGATCATGTTTCTCCGCACGGGCAGACAGTGCATGAAGTAGGCGTTGTTCGTCAGCGCCATCTTCTCCGCGTCGACCGTCCACGCGCGGTCGCGCGAGAGGACCTTTCCGTAGTTGGGATCGGCATAGGCGGCCCAGTTCTTCGCATAGACGAAGTCGGCACCTTCGAGGGCCTTGCGCTGGTCGTATTCGACGCGGGCCCCGCCGACGAACTGCGGGTCGAGTTCGTAGCCTTCGGGATGGGTGATGACGAAGTCATACCTCGCGGCATTCATCCACTCGGCAAAGGAGTTGGGGACGGCCTGCGGCAGGGCGTTGGGATGGGGTGCCCAGGTCATGACGACCTTCGGGCGTTCCGTGGTCTTGAACTCTTCGATCGTGATCAGGTCGGCGAAACTCTGCAACGGATGGCGCGTGGCGGCCTCCATCGAGAAGACCGGGCGTCCCGAGTAGCGGATGAACTGTTCGAGCACGCGCTCCTCGTAATCTTCGGCCTTGTCCTGGAACCGGGCGAAGGACCGCACGCCGATCACGTCGCAGTAGGATCCCATGACGGGAATGGCTTCGAGCAGGTGTTCGGCCTTGTCTCCGTCCATCACCACGCCGCGTTCGGTTTCGAGCTTCCAGGCTCCCTGGTTGACGTCGAGGACCATGACATTCATGCCGAGGTTCATGGCGGCCTTCTGGGTCGAGAGCCGCGTGCGGAGGCTCGAGTTGAAGAAGAGCATCAGCAGGGTCCTGTTCCGTCCCAGCCCGGTGAACTGGAACCGGTTGCGCTTGATTTCGAGGGCTTCGGCGACGGCGGCTTTCAGGTCGCCTATATCCTGTACGCAGGTGAATTTTTTCATGACGTGTTGTTTTTGTTTGGGAGGTGTTGGCTGCCGGGCTCCGACGCTGCGGCGACGTCTGCCGCCGCACCCCGGAGCCCCGGCCCGGGTTAGTTTTTGCGCAGCGTGTCGCGGAAAGCCTCGAGGAATCGTGCGGCGAGCTCCCGCGAGAGACAGAGCGCAGGCAGGAGTCTCACGACCGAAGCACCGGCTCCACCCGTAAAGATATGCTTTTCGAAGAGGAGTCGTTTGCGGAGTTCCGACCCGGATCCGTCGATTTCGATGCCGATCATCAATCCGCGTCCGCGCACCTCCTTGAGTTCCTTCATGGCATGCAGTTCGTTGAGGAGGTATTGCCCGACCTGTTCGGCATTTTCGACGAGGCGGTCGCGTTCGATGACCTTCAATACGGCGATTGCCGCGGCGCAGGCGAGGTGATTTCCCCCGAAGGTGGTTCCGAGCATTCCCGGCCGGGCCTCGAAGTGGGAGGCGATCAACACGCCGCCGATGGGGAATCCGTTGGCCATTCCCTTGGCCGTGGTGATCAGGTCGGGACGAATCCCGGCCTGCTGATGGGCGAAGAACCGTCCGGTTCGGCCGTATCCCGACTGAATTTCGTCGAGGATGAGCTGCGTGCCGGTCTCGGACGCGGCTTCACGCAATCCGCGGAGGAATTCATCCGTGGGGCAGTGGATGCCCGAGACACCCTGAATCCCCTCGACGATGACGGCGGCAAATTCGCGCGTGGCGAGTTTCTCCCGTGCGGCATCGAGATCGTTCAGCGGCGTGAACTCCACGTTGGGCGTTCGGTTGAAGGGGGCCGAGATGGCCGGATTGTCCGTGACGGCCACGGCTCCGGAGGTCCGCCCGTGGAATGCCTTGTCGATGGCCAGGATCTTGCTGCGCCCCGTATGGAACGAGGCGAGTTTCAAGGCGTTCTCGTTGGCTTCGGCCCCCGAGTTGCAGAGGAAGAGCCGGTAGTCGTCGTAACCCGATACGCGTCCGAGCCGCTGTGCCAGTTCGACCTGCAGGGAGTTCATGACCGAATTGGAGTAGAAGCCGAGTCTTCCGACCTGTTCCGAGACGGCCTTCACGTAGTCGGGTTGGGCGTGGCCGATCGAGATGACGGCATGCCCGCCGTAGAGGTCGAGGTACTCGGTTCCGGCCTCGTCGTAGACGAAACACCCCTTTCCCCGCACGGGTTCGATCGGATAGAGCGAATATACGTTGAAAAGTTCCATGGATCAGTTTTTCTTGTTTTGCCGTCCCGTCCCCGGAACGGCTCTCTGCTTAAAATGCCGACGCCTTGAGCCGCAGCCCTTCGCGTTCGTCGAGGCCGAACATCAGATTCATGTTCTGCACGGCCTGGCCCGACGCCCCTTTCAACAGGTTGTCGATCACCGAAACGATGTGGAGTTTTGACCCGTGTTTGGCGACATGGACCAATGCCTTGTTGGTGTTGACGACCTGTTTGAGATCGACGTCGCGCTCCACGGCCCGGGTGAATGCGGCCTTCGCGTAGTAGTCGGCGTAGAGTTCCCGGGCATCCGCCTCTTCGAGCGGACAGGAGGTGTAGACGCTGGCCAGAATACCGCGGGTGAAGTCGCCGCGCATGGGTACGAAATTGATTTCGGCTCCGAACGCGGGCTCCAGCAGCCGGATGTTGCGCCCGATCTCCAGGAGGTGCTGATGCGTGAAGGCCTTGTAGACCGAGAGGTTGTCCGACCTCCAGCTGAAGTGGGTCGTGGGGGAGGGTTTCACTCCGGCGCCGGTCGAACCCGTCACGGCCGTTACGTGCACTTCGTCCTGCAGCAGCCCCGCCGCCGCGAGGGGCAGCAGCGCCAACTGAACGGCCGTAGCGAAACAGCCGGGGTTGGCCACGCGGCGAGCATTGCGGATCCGCTCGCGGTTCATCTCCGGCAATCCGTAGACAAAACCTTCGGATTCGTCGCGGAAGTCCTGCGCGAGGTCGATGATGCGCAACCCTTCGGGCAGCTGCTGTTCGGCGAGCCAACCTTTGCTCTGGCCGTGTGCCGAGCAGAGGAAGACCACATCGACTGCCGCGAGGTCATAGGCCTCGCAAAAGCGCATCGACGTCTCGCCCTCCAATCCCCCGTGCACCTCCGTGAGGAGATTCCCGGCGTTTGACGTGCTGTGCACGAAGGCGATCTCCACCTGCGGGTGGTTCACCAGCAGGCGGATCAGCTCTCCGGCCGTGTATCCGGCCCCTCCGATGATGCCTGCTCGGATCATTTTTCGGATTTTTCGTTTCGTTTCTGGACGTTGTAGTAGATCTTGATCTGGTTGCCGAGGATTTTCGTGAAACCCTTCACGTCATCGGCCGTCCAGGCCTTGTTGACCTCGCCGTATTCGCCGAAGTCGGTCTTCATCAGGTCGTACGACGAGTCGACCCCCACGAGCGTGTAGTTCCGCGGGCGGAGGATCAGCTCGACGGTTCCCGTGACGTTTCGCTGCGACGAAAGGAGCATGGCCTCGATGTCGCGCATGACGGGTTCGAGATACTGCGCCTCGTGGAGGAACATGCCGTACCACGTGGCGACCTGGTCCTTCCAGTAGATCTGCCACTTCGTAAGAGTATGCTTTTCGAGCATCTTGTGTGCGGCGATGATGAGCATCGGAGCGGCGGCCTCGAACCCGACGCGGCCCTTGATTCCGATGATCGTGTCACCGATGTGCATGTCGCGGCCGATTCCGAACTTCGAACCGATGGCCTCGACGGCACGGATGGCCTCGACCTTGTCGGCGTAGGGCTGCCCGTTCACGGCGCACAATTCGCCCTTGTCGAACGATAATTTGAGATGCTCCTCGCCTTCGGCCGTGATCTGGCTCGGATAGGCCTCTTCGGGAAGTGTCTGCTCCGAATGGAGGGTCTCCTTACCGCCGATCGAGGTGCCCCAGAGCCCCTTGTTGATCGAGTACTCCATCTTCTTGTAGTCGGCGGTGATACCGTGCTTGCGCAGGTAGTCGATCTCGTATTCGCGCGTGAGGGTCATGTCGCGCGTCGGGGTGATGATCTCGATTCCGGGTGCGAGGATCTGGAACGTGAGGTCGAATCGCACCTGGTCGTTTCCGGCTCCGGTCGATCCGTGGGCTACGGCATCGGCTCCGATCTGCTTGGCGTACTCGATGATGGCGATGGCCTGGAAGATCCGCTCGGAGCTGACCGAAATGGGATAGGTTCCGTTGCGGAGGATATTTCCGAATACCATGTAGCGGATGCTCTTCTCGTAGTACTCCTGCTCGATGTCGAGGGTGGCGTGCTTGACGGCGCCGAGTTCCAGGGCCCGTTTTTCGATGCGTTCGAGTTCGGGTTTCGAGAAGCCTCCGGTATTGGCGATGGCCGTATAGACATCATATCCCTTCTCCTCGGAGAGGTACTTGACACAGAACGAGGTGTCCAGCCCGCCGCTGAACGCCAGAACGACTTTTTTCTTGGTATCCATGACTTTATATCTTTTTTATCTTTATTTCAGGTGGAACAGTTTCTTGATGTGGTTTTTGACGAACATGACATAGGGAGCGAGTCTCGACTGTTTCTGAGGCGGCTCCTTGGCCGGGTCGTAGAGCATTCCGGTGCAGAGACACATGCGTCGGTTGTTTCGCTGGAGGATGTCATAGTTGCAGCACCCTTCGCACCCCTTCCAGAACTCTTCGTCTTCGGTGAGTTCGGAGAAGGTGACGGGGACGTATCCCATGCGGGAATTGAGCTTCATGACGGGCAGCGACGTGGTGATACTGAATAACTTGGCATACGGGAATCGTCGTCGGGCCAGCTCGAAGGTTCGTCGTTTGATCTGCTCTGCGAGTCCCATGTGTCGGTACTCGGGATCGACGATCAGTCCGGAGGTTGCGACGAAGTCGCCGTGCCCCCAGCACTCGATGTAGCTGAACCCGACCAGTCTTTCACCGTCCAGCGCCACGACGGCCTTGCCACCGGTCATTTTTGCGGCGATGTATTCGGGGGATCGCTTGGCGATACCCGTTCCCCGCTGCAATGCGGACTCGTAGATGAGCTGGCAGATACGCGGGGCGTAGTGCGCATGCGACGAGTCGGCAAATACGACGCTGATTGTGTTGTTATTCATTGATCGATAGTGTGGGTAAAGATGTTTAGAGCTTAGTTGATGCGGTAGGCACGCTGCACACCCTTGATGCGGAGGATCTGGTGGATAAGCGTGTCGACGACGGCGGTTCCGGGGACTTCGACGGCAACGGTTCCGGCGATACATCCGTTTCCTGCCGCTGCGAAGTTGATCGAGCGGATGTTTAGTTTCAGGTCACGGATGATGACCTCGGTGATGTGGTTTGCCATTCCGGTCGTGTCAGCGGCGACGATGCGGATCGAGACGCGGAAGGCCCCTTCTGCGGATTGCCGCCAGCGGGCCTCGACCACCCGGTATGGGTAGCTCTCGCGCATGCGCTTGGCATTGGGGCAGTCGCAGCGGTGGATCGTAATCCCGGAGTTGATGGTGACGAATCCGAAGACCTCGTCGCCCTTGATCGGGTTGCAGCACTTGGCCAGTTTGTACTGGATCTTCGAGATGTCGTCGTCGATGACCAGTGCATCCTGTGGTGCAGCCTTCTCCTGAGAGGCGTGCTGTGCGGCCTTCTGCCGTTCGATTTCGGCGGCTGCGGCCCGTCGTTCCTCTTCGGCTTCTCCCGAGAGGTGGCGGGAGAGCAGCTCCTTGATGGTTCCGAAGTCGAGTTTCTGGGTTGCGATCAATCCGTAGACTTCGGTTCCGAGGCGCAGCTTGAAGTGACGGGCCAGATAGGCCACGGCCTCGTCGATCGAGATGGCCAACTTCCAGTTCTTGAGTTTCCGTTCGAGCTCCTCGCGTCCCATGCGGTTGTGCTTGGCCTGCTCTTCGCGCAGGAACGACTTGATCTTGTTGCGGGCCTTGGAGGTGACGACGACGTTCAGCCAGTCGGATTTCGGGGTCTGGTTCTTCTGGGTCTGGATTTCGACGATGTCCCCGTTTCGGAGCGGTTCGCGGATCGAGACGGCGCGGTTGTTGACCTTTCCGCCGACGCAGGTCGATCCGAGCGAGGTGTGGATGTCGAAAGCGAAGTCGAGGATCGTGGCCCCTTCGGGGAGTTTGCGCAGGTCGCCGTTGGGGGTGAATACGAAGATCTCCCCCGAGGCGGGTTTGGCGTCGAAGCGCTGAGCCAGGGAGTGCGTGGTGTCCTCCATCAGTTCGCGCAGACGGCTCAGCCACTGTTCGCTGGTCTGAGCTCCCTGTCCGACCCCCTTGTATCGCCAGTGTGCGGCGATACCGCGTTCGGCGACGGCATCCATGCGCTCGGTACGGATCTGGACTTCGACCCAGCGGCCTTCGGCCGAGACGGTCGTGTGGAGCGACTCGTATCCGTTCGACTTGGGGATCGAGATCCAGTCGCGCATACGGTTCGGATTGGGCGTATAGAAGTCCGTGACCACGGAGTAGGCGGTCCAGCAGAGCTGTTTCTCCTCTTCGGGCGTGCAGTCGATGATGATGCGGATGGCGAAGATGTCGTAGACGCCCTCGAAGGGTACGTGCTGCTTCTGCATCTTGTTCCAGATCGAGAAGATCGACTTGGTGCGGCTCTTGATGTGGTATTTGATTCCGAGCCGGTTTAGCCGCTGCTCGATGGGCACGAGGAACCGGGCGATGAAGGCGCGGCGCTCGTCGGCACTCTCTTCGAGTTTGGTGACGATATGCTCGTAGTCCTTCGTCTCGAGATACTTCAGGGCGATGTCTTCGAGTTCGCTCTTGATGGAGTAGAGACCCAGTTTGTGAGCGATCTGGGCATAGAGGTTCATCGACTCCCAGCTCTTCTTGCGCCACTTTTCGCGGGGGAAGATGTCGAGCGATCGCATGACTTCGAGTCGGTCGGCGAGTTTGATGAGGATCACGCGGGGATCTTCGGAGTAGCTGACGATCAGATCGCGGAAGTTGTCGGCCTGCTCCTTGGCGACCTTCAGTTTGAGTTCGGAGATGTTCGAAAGTCCCATGGTTATTCCGACAACCTGGTCACCGAAACGGTGTTGGATGTCGGCCGTCAGGGCGAGGAACTCTTCGGCGGGGAGCTGTTTGTGAGCGATGCGGACGACGTCGTGGAGGATCGACGAGAGGGTGGAGTTTCTTCCGAGTCCGATTTCGGAGATGACGATTTCGGCAACGGCGACACCGTGTTCGATCAGGGGCGTACCGTTGTATCGCACCAGCCCGTCGAGTTTGGACTCGGCATACTCGAGCGCTTCGTCGACCAGACGCTGGGTCTGCTCCGAGAAGTTCGTCCGCACGAGCGTGCGGAGATTTTCGTAGTGTGAGAAGTCCATTTTAACCTAACCGGATACCTATGCCCGCAAAGATATGAAAAAAAATTATAAATTTGACACGTTGAATCAAATGGTTGCGTTATGGAGAGAAAAAAGAGTGTTTACATTCCGACCCGGGGTGAAGAGGTGGCCAATTCGGTGTCGCACGGAGTGATGTCGCTTGTATCGCTCGTGTCGTTGCCGTTTGCTGCGGTTTGGGCCTATGTGCATGATTGCAATGGAGTTCTGGCGTCGGTTTCGGTTTCGATCTTCGTGATTTCGATCTTTCTGATGTTTCTGGCTTCGACGCTCTATCATTCGATGAATCCGCAGTCCCGTCACAAGGAGATTTTTCACATTCTGGATCATATCTTCATCTATGTGGCCATCGCGGGGAGTTATACGCCGATTGCACTGTCGGTGATCGGGGGCTGGCAGGGCCTTTTCATCACCGTGCTGCAATGGACGATGGTGGTTTTCGGGGTCTTCTACAAGTCGTTGTCGCGGCGTTCGATTCCGGCCGTTAGCCTGACGATCTACCTGGTGATGGGGTGGACGATTGTCTTTTTCCTGCCGCTGTTCATCCGCCATGCTTCGGCGCCGCTGCTGTGGCTGATCGCGGCGGGCGGGGTGCTTTATACATTAGGGGCGTGGTTCTACGCGCGGAAGGGTTTTCGTTATCACCACATGGTTTGGCACCTGCTGATCAACCTGGCGGTGGTGTGCCACTTCATCGGGATCGTCTTCTACCTCTACTGAACGCGGTATCCCGGCATCTGGCAGGTTCGGCGCCTGCCTGTCCCTGTCGCGCCTGCCTGTCGCTGCCTGTTTCTGTTGCTCCGGCCGCCTTGCCGCCTTTCCCGAAAAATCCCCATTTTCGGGTATTGACCGACGGGGCAGAAACCACGAATTTTGTTGCAGCAGGATGGCACTGTCCTGCGATAAATATCAAATCGGAAGAGGATGGCACGAGACTCTTTTTTCAATCGGCTTTTACAGCATACCCGTTTTCCGGACGGATTTTGGGGACGCTTCATGCTGCGCGGGATGAATCGTGGGCACGCACCGCTCCACCGCTGGGGGTTGTCGTTTCTGCCGTGGCGGCCTGACTGGCATGTTCTGGACGTCGGATGCGGAGGCGGTGCGGTCTTGAAGCGGATTTTGGAACATTGTCCGGAGGGGATGGCTTTCGGAGTGGACCTTTCGCCCGAGAGCGTGGCTTTTGCCCGGCGGTGCAACCGTCGGGAGTTGGGTTTGCGTTGTTTTGTCGAGGAGGGTTCGGCCGAACACCTGCCCTGCGGATCGGCGTGTTTCGATGCCGTGACGGCCTTCGAGACGGTCTATTTCTGGAAGGATCTGCCGCAAGCCTTTGCGGAGGTGGCCCGGGTTCTACGTCCGGGCGGCTATTTTCTGGTGGTCTGCGAAGCCGGTGATCCCGATGATCCCCGGTGGAAGAAATGGACCCGGCGGATCGATGAAATGACGATCCATTCGGACGAAACGCTGATGCGCCATCTCTCCGAGGCCGGATTCGGCGACACGGTCGTACACCGTCATCCGCAGGGTCCCGTTTGTCTGGTGGCCCGGCGGAACCGGTAGACGTCGTCAGTATTTGTACACCACGTAGATATGGTCTTCGGGAAGGGCGTATCGCTTGCGCTCCTCTTCGGGGAGCGAGGCGGCATAGTCGATGTCGGCAGCCTCGAACCCGGCCTCGCGCAGCCGGTCGACATAATCCTGGCCGTAGATGCGCCGGTGGTCGTATTGACCGAAGATGCGGGTGCGCTCGTCGGGATCGACGATCGAATCGTCCTCGAAGGTCTGCTCATAGTCACGGTCGACGGGCGAAAGGAGGATTCCCCAGCCGCCGGGCTTGAGGATGCGGTGCAGTTCGCGCAGCGCCTTGCGGTCGTCGGCCACGTGCTCCAGGATGTGATTGCAGATCACCACCTCGACCGATTCGTCGGCCAGGGGGATCTGCTGTACGTCGAAGTGGAGGTCGGCCAGCGGGCTTTCGAGATCGGCCGTGACGTACTGCCCGGGATGCGCCTTGAAGTGGGGCTTCAGGTGACGCATGATACACACCTCGGGAGCAATGTGCAGCGTGCGCGGAAAACTCTTCAACAGATCGGTCTCGCGCGTCAGATAGAGCCACAGCAGCCGATGGCGCTCCAGCGACAGACACTTCGGACAGAGCGCATTGGCGCGCGACTGCACATACCCGTAGGGGAGGAATTTCCGGTATTTCGACCCGCAGAGGGGACACTCCACGCCGCGGCCCTTGTAGAAGAGCCCCAGAACGGGCACGGCCCACGAGGCCATGCGTTGCAGCACGGACCGCGGAATGTGGTTCAGGGCCCAGCGAATCAGCCGTTTCATGCCTCCAGGATGTTGTTGACCTCCTCCTCGGCCTTGCGGAGTTTGTCCTTGCAGACGGCGATCAGTTCCGTGGCGCGCCGGACCTCGGCGGCGAGGCTGTCCACATCCATCTCTTCGCTGCGGAAGCGGCCGAGAATGCGTTCGATCTCGGCAATCGCCTCGGTGTAGCTCGGTTCCTCTTTCTTCTTTGCCATATCTTTGCGACCGGTCTTTTCCGGTTCTGTTTTTCGTGGTGTGTTATTCGTTTTCCGGTTTCACCTCGACTGCGAAGCGACCGTCGGCCACTTCGACCGTGAGCTGCTGCCCTCCGGCCACCTGCCGGACCGAAGCCACGGCTTCTCCCCGGTTGCGCACCACGGCGAATCCCATGCGAAGAATGTGCCGCGGCGAACGGCTTTCGACCAGTTCTCCCGTTGTGTCGAGCCGCTGCCGCTCCTGCCGGAGAAAGACCCCGACAGCCCGACGGAAGGACTCCTCCCGACCCTCCAATTCCAGCTTGCGCTGCCGGAGCAGCCCGAGCGGGAGGTGCCGCACGTCGCCCGCCAACTCTTCGAGACGCACCTGCTGCATGCGGGTCAGACGCAACACGCCGTCATGCAGTTGCAGCGCCGCGGCATCGAGCCACCCCTCGACGTTTGCCATCCGTTCGACGAGCCATCCGGCCACTGCCGTGGGGGTTTTGAGTGCCGTATGGGCCACCAGGTCGGCGACACTCGTATCCTTGTCGTGCCCGATACCCGTAATGACCGGCAGGGGGAACTGCGCGATGTAGGAGCAGAGCCGGTAGGCGTTGAAACAGTTCAGGTCGCTGCGTGACCCGCCGCCGCGGATGATCACCACGGCATCGAAGGCCTCCAGCCGGTCGGCGACGCGGCACAGGGCGTCGATGATCGACTCCTCGGCCGCTTCGCCCTGCATGAAGGCGTCGAAGAGCTCCACCTCGAACCGGTAGGGGCTCTTGGCCAGCTCTTTCCGAAAATCCTGATACCCCGCGGCGTTGGCGCTCGACACCACGGCCACTCGCTGTACGACTGTCGGCAGCGCTACTCCGCGGTTCATCTCCCAGACCCCGTCCTGTTGCAACTGGGCGATGGCCTGCTGACGCTGGCGCTCCAGATCGCCCAGCGTGTAGGACGGGTCCACATCGGTGATCTGGAGGGAGAAACCATACAATTCGTGGTACGAAACCAGCACTTTGGCCAGAATTTTCAATCCCGGAGCGAGCCGCTGGCCCGTTTCGGCCTCGAAGTAGCCGGCGATCCGGGGATAGTGCGATCTCCAGATCACAGCCCGGGCCTGGGCCGTGGGGACTCCGTTGTCGGTCCCTTTTTCGCCCTTTTCGACGAGTTCCAGATAGCAGTGGCCCGAGTAGTTGACCTTGATGTCGGAGATCTCGGCACTCACCCACAGGGGCAGTGCGAACTGCCCTTCGAGCACCGACTTCACGCGGCGCTGAAGTTCCCGCAGGGTGATATGTTGACTGTCAGCCATCAGCCGAGCAGAATTCCGATCGTGAGCAGTGCTCCGAAGAGCATGATGTTCCGGGCCGTCTCCCCCAGACAGACGTTCAGGGCATCTCCGTGGTCGATACGGACCATCTTGCGCCATGTGGCCGTGTGGCCTGCGAGATAGATGAGCGGCAGCAGGGCGGCCCAGGTGCGTCCTCCGGCCAGCAGCGTCAGACACAGTGCCACGGCGGCGGTTCCGAGGCCGAAGTAGCTCCAGCTTCCGAACCGGGCGCCCAGGAAGACGACCACGGTGCGTTTCCCGCAGCGGGCATCCTCCTCACGATCGCGGAAATTGTTGACCATCAGCATGGTATCGATGACCAGTCCGCAGGCCGACGCCGTTACGATCGTCTCCCAGTTCCACGTTCCGGTCAGGACATAATAGGTGAATCCGACGGGGATGAGCCCGAAGAAGAGGATGACGGCCACATCCCCCAATCCGTGATAGGCCAGGGGCCACGGTCCTGCGGTGTAGAAGTAGGCGAAGATGACGCACGCTGCGCCCGCCGCGACGAGTTCCCAGCCGCCCCAGGCCAGCATGTCGTGGCGCAGGGCCCAGGCAAGGATACCGAGTCCCGTGGCGCAGGCCGCCAGTGTGAAGAGGACGATTCCGGTTTTCATGGCACGGGGCGTGATGTAGCCTTTGGCGAAGGCGCGGTCGGGACCCAGCCGGTCGGGCTGGTCGGCGCCTTTGAGAAAATCCCACAGATCGTTGACCAGATTGGCCGTACACTGCATCAGCAGGGCGAAGACGAGGCACAGCAGGGCCGGGAGCCAGTGGAACGATCCGTCGGTCCAGGCCAGTGCCGAGCCGACGAGAATCAGAATCACGGCATTGCCGAGACTGTAGGGACGGACGGCCACGATCCAGGCCGCAAGCGAGTTGGTTTTCATACTTTCGAGGTTTTGGGTTGCAAACACATGGAAAGTGGGGGTTACGGTCTGAAAATATGATTCGTAAAAGTGGGATTCTCAATTGGTTCATCGCGGTGTTCCGGGCTTTTGCCCGGGCTCCGCTCAGCGGTAGACCAGCTCCACGCGCCGTGGCATCGGACGCCCTTCGGGGAGCTGGATGCTCAGGATGCCTTCGCTGGCGATCGGCTGTCCGTTTTTCAGGGCGGGCTGCCAGCGCGGGGACTCCTCCACGGCCTTCAGCACGCGGCGTTTGAGCCGGCTGTCGGTTGATTCGAGCAGTTCGTCGACCCGGACCTCTCCCTCCGGAGTCACCGTATAGCGCAGAACGATGCGGGCTACCGGCTCGTCGTCGCCCCACCGGATCTGGCGGGCGATGTAGTTCCCGAAGGTCGTGTCGGCCGGGAATGAGGCCGGTTCGTCATAGCGCAGCGTGATGAGCATCACGCCGTGTGCGGCCGCCTCTCCGTAGCGGGCGATCGTCTCCTCGTCGGCCGGGAGCATCTCGACCCGTTCGATCTCTTCGGGAGGGATCGAACCGATTTCATGCATCACCTTGCCGTTGACCAGATAGAGCGGACGGGGTTTCGGCGAGGCGGCCACGGCCGTGGCCGTGGCGAACAGGGCGGACAGGAACAGGAGAAGCAGTCGTTTCATGAGGCGGACCCTTTTTGCTGGAGAAACGTTTTTCCGGAACGGATATTGCCCGACGCTCCGGGTCAGAGTTCGCTCTCCTTCAGCCGCTCGGCATTTTCGGCTACGATCAGGTGGTCGATGCAGTCCTGGATGTCGCCGTCCATGAAGGCCGCGAGGTTGTAGATCGTGTAGTTGATCCGGTGGTCGGTGATACGCCCCTGGGGGTAGTTGTAGGTGCGGATCTTCGCCGAACGGTCGCCTGTCGAGACCATCGTCTTGCGCTTCGAGGCGATCTCGTCGAGGTATTTCGAGTATTCGAGGTTGAAGACGCGCGTACGCAACTCCTCGAAGGCCTTGTCGAAGTTCTTCAGCTGCGACTTCTGGTCCTGGCACTGCACGACGATACCCGTGGGGATGTGCGTGAGGCGGATGGCCGAGTAGGTCGTGTTGACCGACTGTCCGCCGGGGCCCGAGGCGCAGAAGATGTCCTTGCGGATGTCGTTCATCGAGATCTCGACGTCGAACTCCTCGGCTTCGGGCAGCACGGCCACCGAGGCGGCCGACGTATGGACGCGTCCCTGGGTTTCGGTCTGCGGCACTCGCTGCACGCGGTGCACGCCCGACTCGTACTTGAGCGTTCCGTAGACGTTCTGTCCCGTAACCTTCATCACGACCTCCTTGTAGCCGCCTGCGGCACCCTCGGACGACGAGGTGATCTCGTAACGCCACCCCTTCGATTCGATGTACTTGGTGTACATGCGCAGCAGGTCCCCGGCGAAGATCGCCGCCTCGTCGCCGCCCGTACCGCCGCGGATCTCCACGATGGCGTTCTTCGAGTCCTGCGGGTCCTTGGGGATGAGCAGCAGTTTGATCTCCTCCTCCAGTTGCGTGATCTGCGGTTCCAGTTCGGCAATCATCTCACGCGCCATTTCGCGCATCTCCTCGTCCTTGTCGTTGGCGTAGGTATCCTTCGCCTCGGCCAGGTTGGCCAGGGCCGTGCGGTAACGCTCCGAGGTCTCGATGATGGGCTCGAGCTCCTTGTACTCCTTGTTGAGCTGTACGAACTGCTTCACGTCGGCGATCACCTCGGGGTCGGTGAGTTTCTGGCCGGTCTCCTCGTATTTGAGTTTCAGTCCGTCGAGACGGGTCAATATGGTGTTGTCTGCCATGGATGTTGTATTTTGTCTGCAAAGATAGGCAATAATCGGGAAACGGCAAGGCACCGGGCAAAAAACAACGGGCCGACATCCCGCGCCTGGAGATGTCCGCCCGTGGTTCGGATTGTGGCCCGGGAGGGGTTACTCCTTCCGGAAGCGTTGCAGCCAGTCGAGCAGTGCCCGCTGCCAGTCGGCCTTGTAACGGAAGTCGTCATGGAATCCCCAGCCGTGGCCGCCCGTCGGGTAGATGTGCATCGAAGCCTCGATGCCGTGCTCCTTCAGGGCGTTGTAGTAGCGCGTGCTGCTGACGGGCGGTACGGCCGTATCGTCGTCCGAAAGGAGCAGAAGGGCCGGGGGCGTCTGCTCCGTCACCTGATTCTCCAGCGAATAGCGTGCGTCGGTTTCGGCATTACGGTTCTCCTTGCCGATCAGGTTGTTGAACGACCCCTGATGCCCGGGGAAGGTCGTGATGACCGGGTAGAAGAGCAGCGAGAAGTCGGGACGTACCGCCCCCATCGTCGAGGCGTAGGCTGCCAGATGGCCTCCGGCCGAGAAGCCCATGATGCCCACCTTCGGACAAACGAACCCTTCGGCGCCCGGAACTTCGCCCCGCAGCAGTCGCAGCGCCTGTTCGGCATCCTCGAGCGGGACTTCCGGATGACCGTTCGGCATGCGGTATTTCAGTACGGCGGCCGTGATGCCGTTGGCGGCGAGCCACTGGGCCACCTGGAATCCCTCGTGGTCAATGGCCAGACGTCCGTAGCCGCCGCCCGGGCAGATCACCACTCCCAGACCCGTATGGCCGGTCCGGGTCGTGTCGGCCGGGTAAAGGAAAAGTTCGGCTGTCGAGGTGTTGGCCAGCCGGTAGCGTTCCGGCTCCTCTTCCGGGGTGCTAAGGCCGTTGCTGTGGGGTGCCGTGGCGTTGTCCCAGATGCGGACCGTGGCGGCCTGCCCGTAGTCCTGTGCCGATACGGTGACGCTCATAAGCAGAAAAGTGAAAATAAATAAGATGCTTCGTTTCATGGTTAGCAGTTTTTCA
>CALUIG010000017.1 GCA_944320625.1 uncultured Alistipes sp. | reverse complement strand
GTACCGACCTCCCGGAATCCCAGTTTGCGGAACAGCCCGAGGCTCGCTTCGTTGTCCGCTCCGACGTTGCACCACAACTGGTGCATTCGCAACCTTTCGCGGGCGTAGCGGCAAAGCGTCTCCACCGCATCGGCCGCATAACCACGGCCCCGCTCCTCCGCGTCGTAGATCAGGATCCCCAATCCGGCACGCCCGTGCAGCGGATCATATTCGAACAGGTCGAGTGTCCCGATTGTGCGGGTCCTCCGATTCGGATTCGCAACCTGTATCTCTTCGGTGATTTCCGGCTCTGCCGCTTCTGTTTCCGCCGCTTCTGTTTCCGCTGCACCCGGTTTCGCTGCACCCGGTTCCGCTCCTGCCGCTCCTGCCGTTCCCGCCGTTCCCGCTGCTGCCGCTCCCGCTTCCGTCGGACCCGCACCCGCTGGCTCCGGCACCTCGATCATCAGCCGTAACTGGCCTGTGCGCAACAAATCGCCACCCTCCAGCTGTCGCTCTACGAATCGTTCGATCTGTTCCCGCGAGAAGGGTTCCGTCGTGCCGCTCACCGCCCAGACCGCCGGGTCGTTTTCCCAGGCGTAGAGCAGTTCGGCATCCGCCGGTTCCACGGCCCGCAGCCGAATCAGATCCCCCGAAAGCATCACCGCAGTCCGATGACCTTGTTGCGGATCAGCATCGCAACGCCCCAGGCGTTCGCATTCTCGCTCATCTTCGAGACGCGGAACTTCGTATCCTTGTAGACCAGGTTGAGCGAGTATTTGTTCGTCGCCGACTTGAGCGGAAGCATGATGTAGTCACCCGCAGCCGCGAGGTTGCCTCCCACGATCACCGTCTCGGGATTGAACGTGTTGATCAGGAACGCTACGGCCTTGCCGACCTTCTCGCCCGCCTCCTCGATCAACTCGATCGAGAGGTTGTCGTCGTTTTTCGCCGCCTGGATGATGTCGTCGATATGGATGCTCTTCTGCTGGTCGTACTTCTCCTTGAGGATCGTATTGACGCCCTTTTCGATCAGGTGGCACATCTTGTCCTCGATGGCGATACCCGAGACCTCGGTCTCCAGGCATCCCTTCTTGCCGCACGAGCAGATGATCTCGTTGTCGAAGAACGGAATGTGGCCGAATTCGCCCGCAAAGCCGCTCTTGCCATAGTAGAGCTGCCCGTCGACCACGATACCGATGGCCACGCCGCGACCCATGTGCAGGTAGAGCACGTTGCTTTCGTCCTTCGACTTGCCGCAGGTGTATTCGGCGTAGCAGCGGGCCCGGGTGTCGTTCTCCAGCAGCACGCGGATTCCCACGCGTTCCTCGAGAATGTCACGCAGGGACTGTTCGCTCGACGTGAAGTATTTGTAGCTCCGGCCCGTGGCGGGATTCACGCGTCCCGTCATGCAGACACCCAGTCCGAGGATCTTGCCCCGGTCGATGCCGCAGTTGGCGATGAAGTTTTCGATGTTCGAACAGATGCGCTCGATGCACTGCGGACGGTCGATGAGTTCGAACGTGAAGTCGTTCTCCTCCTTGATGATGTTGTTCTGCAGGTCGGTGATCAGGAAGCGCATGTTGTCACGACCGACATTCACCCCGGCAAAGTAGATGGCCGAGTTGGCCAGTCCAAAGATGTTCGGCCGACGCCCGCCCGGAGTCTCGACCTTGCCCAGATCCGTGACGATGTTCTCGTCGACGAGTTCCTGGACCAGTTTGGTGATCGTCGGAACGCTGATATGCAGCTCTTTGGTCAGTTCCGAGAGCGTGCATTCGCCGTTGACGGCCATATGTGCGATGATGTTGCGCTTGATGATGCTGTTCTTGTGGGAAATGCCCTTCAGGGCCTCGTCTTCGTGTTTGTTGAAAAATTCGGTGAGTGATGTCATCCTTCCAGGCTGTTTTTTAAGTAACAATGCAAATATAGCGAGTTTATTTAAAAAACGCAATAACTTTTTAAGTAATTTAATAAATTTTCCGCATTTCAGGATAATAAAAAAATAACGGTCTGATTGCCAGATCGTTATTTTCCGTAAAAAAGACCCGCAGGATGCTGCGACGGATTCTATGGAGCGACAATGCTCCCAAAACCCGCCGTTCCTCTCCGGATGTGGATCAGAGCGTCGATTTCGACTCGATGGTGGCGTTGGCGTCGACCTTGCGGATCAGACCCTGGAGCACCGTGCCGGGACCGAGCTCGGTGAACTCCGTCACACCGTCGGCCAGCATGTTCTTCGCAATGTAGGTCCAACGCACGGGAGCCGTCAACTGGGCGATCAGGTTGGCCTTGATGGCCGCGGGATCGGTGTAGGGCTTGGCGTCGACGTTCTGGTAGATCGGGCAGACCGGCGTCTGGAACGGTGCCTCGTTGATTGCCTTCTCGAGTTCCTGCTTGGCAGGCTCCATCAGCGGCGAGTGGAACGCTCCGCCTACGGGCAGACGCAGGGCACGACGGGCTCCGGCAGCCTTGGCCTTCTCACAGGCAGCCTCTACGGCCTCCACGGCTCCCGAAATCACCAGCTGTCCCGGGCAGTTGTAGTTGGCGGCAACCACCACTCCGTCGATCGATGCGCAGATCTCCTCCACGGTCTTGTCGTCCAGACCCAGGATTGCGGCCATCGTGCCGGGCTGTGCCTCACAGGCGGCCTGCATGGCCATGGCCCGTTTCGACACGAGCTTCAGACCGTCCTCGAACGAGAGGGCTCCGGCCACAACCAGCGCCGAGAATTCACCCAGCGAGTGTCCGGCTACGGCATCGGGCTTGACGTCCAGAGCCTTGGCCATAATCACCGAGTGGAGGAAAACGGCCGGTTGGGTCACCTTCGTCTGTTTGAGCTGCTCGTCCGTTCCGGCGAACATGATGTCGGTGATGCGGAATCCGAGTATTTCGTTGGCTTTCTCGAAGAGTTCTTTGGCTGCGGGAACATGTTCGTAGAGGTCTTTGCCCATACCCACGGCCTGGGCACCCTGGCCCGGGAACACGTATGCGTGCTTCATGATTTTCGTGATTTTTTAGGTTTGCGCTGCAAAGATACAAATTTATTTTCTAACTTTGCGCCGCAATGGTTCACAAAGGGCCATCCCGAGTCTGCAGTCGAGTCTGCAGAAGGCGGAGGGGCTCTGCGTGATGAAAAGGGAATGCCGTGAAAGTCGGCAGCAGTTCCCGCTGCTGTAAGTCCCGCAAATCGCCGCAACACGCTGGCCACTGGTCCCGCAGGACCGGGAAGGCGTTGCGGCAGGGATGAGCCAGAAGACCTGCCTTGCACTTCCCGGGAGGGGAGAGTCTTTTTTCGAGCGCATCTGCGGAGAACGGAGCATCGTGGAAATCGGCCGCTGGCCGTATGGATGTTGTGTGGTGCGGAGGTGTGTCGGAATGGAGGATTCGATCTCGGGAGGCCCGGGACCGGATTTTTTGTTTTAACATATTCACTTTAAACCAAACAACGATGAAAAAATTCTTATTTGCTTCGGTTTTTGCGCTGGTGGCTGCCGGAGCCTTTGTAGGCTGCTCGAAGGATGACGGGGAGGGGAATCCCGATCCGCAGCCCGAACCCTCGTATCAGGTCATCTCGTTCGAAGCGGACGAGAATATTCAGGATTATCTCGGGGATCCGGTGGAACTGGGACATATTGATGTCTATACTTCCGGTACTGTCGTTTATTCGCGCGATCATGTGTTCTGGGCGAAACCCTATGCGACCGAGACGGACGACTACGAACAGAAATACTGGCAGGGACTCTACTTTCAGGCACTGGACGGCAAGGCGATGTTCGGCGGTTATTATGACGACGGAACCCTGTGGGACTTTTCCATGAGCGGCAAGGTTACCGATACGTGGGGCGGATTCGTGTTGTCCCAGCATGCCAACAAGACGGCTACCTCGTCCGATTGGTCCGATCAGTTCGATGTCTGGGCCGAGGGTGGAGCCAACGGCTCGTCGACCTTTGCCGTCGGGTATGACAGCAACACGGCCGGTGAGGGCTATATGGAACCCAAGGAGTACAATTCGCCGCAGATTGAGTTTACGACGGCCGTGAAGCCCGTTCGGGTCTACCTGGCCAATTCGACCTATACCTATACCTACTTTACGGGAGATGCTGCCGACAGCTATGCCGTCGAGATCACCGGCTGGTTGAACGGTACCGAGGGCAAGACCGTAACGTGCCAGCTTGTCGATGGTGCAACGCGTGTGAGCGACTGGACGCCGGTTGATCTCTCCTCGCTCGGTGAGGTCGATAAACTGACCTTCAAGTCCGTGATTGCCGCCGGAACCTATACGCCGTGCTACTTCTGTCTGGACGATCTTACGCTGGAGTAGGGCCTGCCCTCCGGTGAGGGGGCTGACGCTCCTCTTTCGGGTCGGACTCCCCGGCAGACTGGTAAGGAAAACCCCCGCAAGGTTTCAAAACCTTGCGGGGGTTTTGTGTGGATGAGCGTTCCGGAACTTCGGGAGGATCTGTCTTCTATTGGTTCAGCCTTCGGTTCTTCCCTCTTAACGGTTCTTTCCTCTTAACGGTTCTTTTCTCTTGGCTGGTCTCCTTCCCGTTGATCCTTCACTGCCCCTCCTTCCCGGTTATTTCGAGATCAGATTCTCCCGTTCAATGTCCTTGAAGTAGCGGTAGGTCGATACGCGGAGCTCCTCGGCGGCCGGGTCGTCGCACACCAGAATGCCGTTCGGGTGAACCTGAAGGGCCGAGATCGTCCACTGGTGGTTGTATGCGCCCTCGACGCCGTGGCGTACGGCACGCGCCTTCTTGTGTCCGGTGGCCAGAATCAGCACCTTCTTGGCCGAAAGAACCGTCCCGACACCCACCGTCAGGGCCGTCTTCGGAACCAGCGAGATGTCGCCTCCGAAGAAGCGGGCATTTACCTGGATCGTATCCTGCGTCAGGGTCTTGAGCCGCGTCCGCGAGTTCAGCGACGAGAACGGCTCGTTAAAGGCAATGTGTCCGTCTTCGCCCACACCGCCCATGAAGAGGTCGATACCGCCGGCCTCCACAATGCGGGCCTCGTAGTCGGCGCACTCCTTGACCAGATCCTCGGCATTGCCGTTCAGGATGTTCACGTTTTCGGGCTTGATGTCGATGTGCTTGAAGAAGTTGTTCCACATGAACGAGTGGTAGCTCTCGGGATGCTCCTCGGGAAGTCCCACGTATTCGTCCATGTTGAACGTGATGACGTTCTTGAACGATACTTCTCCCGTCTTGTGGCGGCGGATCAGCTCCTTGTAGGTCTCCAGCGGCGTAGAACCGGTCGGAAGACCCAGCACGAAGGGGGATTTGGTCACCTGCTCCTTGGCCTTGATCTGGGTAATGATGTAGTTGGCGGCCCACTGGGCTACCTGTTGCGGGGTATTTTCGATGATTAAGCGCATAAGCCTGTTGATTTTTGGGTGATTTCCTTGGTCGGTGGTGCCCGGTGGGGGAGGGGCTTCACCCCTCCCCGCCGGTACCGGATTAGAACATTCTCACGAAGACCTCGATGGCCTGGTATTCGGCCATGCCGAGCTGGTCGTAGAGTTTGGCCGTGTTCTGCGTCCGCTCCTCGGCGCGCTGCCAGAACTCCCGCGGGTCATCGCCCGGGAAGGGCATGATGTCCTTCTGAGAGAGGTGCCGGTAGATGGCGTGACGCTTCATGATCAACTCGTCCGGAGACAGAGGCACTGCCATGTCGACCATGCCCAGATCCCACTCCATCCAGGCGCCGCGGTAGAGCCACAGGTGGCAATCCTTCATCCAGTCGTCGTCCTTGACAACCTCCAGGGCGTTCAGTACGGCCTCCATGCAGGTGCGGTGCGTTCCGTGCGGGTCGGCCAGGTCGCCTGCGGCATAGATCTGCTGGGGCTTGATCTCCCGGAGCAGGTTCACGATGATTTCGGTATCCTTTTCGGACAGCTGACCCTTCTTGATGCCGCCCGTCTCGTAGAACGGAAGGTTCAGGAAGTGTGCGTTCGTGTCAGGATTCAGTCCGAACGACCGTACTGCGGCGCGGGCCTCTGCACGGCGGATTGAGCCCTTGATGTCGAGCAGTGCCCGCGGTTCGGGTTCACCCTTCTTCTTGCCGGCGATGATCTTCTCGACTTCGGCATAGTGGTCGCCGTAACCCAGCTGGCGGGCCGTGTCGATGTTCTGGAGCACCACGTCGTCGTGGACGGCCACGTTGCCCGAGGTCTCGTAAGCCACATGGACGTCATGACCCTGCTGTACAAGGCGGATGAACGTACCGCCCATCGAGATCACATCGTCATCGGGGTGGGGCGAGAAGATCACCACGCGTTTCGGGAACGGCGTCGACGGTACGGGACGCGTCGAGTCGTCGGCATTGGGTTTGCCGCCCGGCCAGCCCGAGATGGTGTGTTGCAGGTCGTTGAATACGTCGATGTTGATCTGGTCGAACGTCCGGCCCTGTTCGAGCAGTTCGCCCAGCGAATTTTCGATGTAGTCCTTGTAGGTGAGCTTCAGGATCGGCTTCTTTACCACGCCGCAGAGCCATACCACGGCCTTGCGGATGAATTTCGGGGTCCATTCACAGGGACCGACCATCCACGGTGTCTGCTCGCGCGTGAGCAACTGTGCGGCGTTCTCGTCGATCACCACTTCGATGTTCGGATGCGCCTGCAGATACGAGGCCGGAACCAGTTCCGAGATCTCGCCCTCGACAACCTTCTGGATGATGCGGGCCTTCTCTTCGCCCCAGGCCATCAGAATGATCCGCTCGGCGCGCATGATCGTGTCGATACCCATCGTGATTGCCATCTTGGGCGTATTCTCCAGTCCGTAGAAGGCTCCCGATTGTACCTTGCGCGTGCTGTAGGTGAGCTGTACCAGACGGGTCCGCGAACGCGAGTAGGAGCCCGGTTCATTGAATCCGATCTGTCCGTCTTCGCCCACGCCGATGATCATCAGGTCGATGTGGCGTATGGCCAGGTCGTACGAGGCGCAATACTCCGAAACCCGGTTCTCGGCAACCGTTCCGTCGGGAATATGGACATTCTCCGGCTGGATGTCGATGTGGTTGAGGAACTCTTCGTGGATCCGGAAGTTGCGGCTCTGCTGTTCGGTCGACTTGATCGGGTAGAACTCGTCGAGACTGTAGACGGCCACGTTGCGGAAACTGATCTGGCCCTCCTGGTGGCGCTTGACCAGCTCGCGGTAGAGACCCAGGGGCGTACGGCCGGTCGTCAGACCCAGAACGAACGGCTGGGCCTCTTCGTAGACCTCGTTCGAACTGTGGATTTCATTGTACGTACGGATGGCCTTCACGATCGTGTCGGCAACGTACTGCACTCCGTTGTACTCGTTTTCGTAAACCCGCGTGCGGATTTTCTCATAACGGTGAATGATGTCGCGCGGGGCCGATTCGGCGATCAGACCGCCGTCTTTCGGCAAGGAATACTTGTTGTTCATGTTGTTTTTATGGTTGTTGTACATTCAAATCCGGATTCGGTCGGGCTTTTCGGGGCGAGGGACCGGGCCGTACCCCGCGGGAGACGGCCCGGGCAAACCTACTTCTCGAAGGTCACCTGTTCGAAATATTCGGGGCGATGGAAGTCGGGGTTCTCGGTCTGGATCGGGCGCCACGACAGAAAATGCGGGTGCGAGAGTTTGTCCCCGCACTTGTAGAGGTTTACGCGCGCCTCCACGCCGCTCCAGTCCGTGATTGCGTGGCGGAACAGGGCCTGTGGGGGGATGGCGAGTGTCAGCGACCAATGGTTGTCACCTTCCCGCTCCTCGAACGGCACCCCGAAGGGCAGGGTGGTATGCCGTTTGACAGAAGCCATTATTTCCGGCCCGGCGTGTACGGCATCGGCGTGTGTGTGGCGGAATCCCAGAAGCATCCGGCCGATGCAGGTGGTCTCGAAATTGTAGTAACCCGTCTCGTCGCCTACGGCCAGGAAGAACTCCACGCACGAATCGGTCCATACTTCGCCGTTGTCCTCCGTGACACGGGCCGCCGTGTAGTTTTCGGCGACGTCGAAGCGGACCAGCAAACGTTCTCCCGTATGGAACATCCGGAACCTCACCTCCGGAGCGTAGGGATATCCGTCCGGCCAGTTGCAACAGGCGATCGGGCGCGACTCGACCTTTGCGAATGCAGACTCGACAGCCTCCGGATTGTCGGGATCGATACCCGTTATCTTGTGAATCTCCATCATTTGTTCCTATTTGTATTTGGCCACCGTTTCACGCACGATCTCGCACATCGTCGGGTATTGCTCCTCCATGCTCTGCAGGAGCTTGTACTGGGCGTGCGTACGCACGAGATTGTGCTCGGGGTATTTGATCTTGTAGTAGAGGTCTCCGTCGATGTAGTCCATCAGGAAGCGAAGCACCTGTTCGTAGGTGATGTAGCGGGCCGAGAAGGCCAGGTAGTCGATCTCGGGCTGCGTGAGCTGGCTTGCGCGCTGCGAGAGGTAGCCTTCGGTGTAGGCGCGGAACATCTCGATCGACATGCTGACCCGCGACAGATCCCGGTCATCCTCGTCGCCCGTATTCGTGTAGGAGCGGATGGCATCGCCGAAGTCGTTGAGCGACGTGGAGTTCATCACCGTGTCGAGGTCGATGGCACAAAGCACCTCGCCCTCCTTGTTGAAGAGAATGTTGTTGATCTTCGTGTCGTTGTGCGTCACGCGTGTGGGGATCGTGCCGTCTTCTACCTTCTTCCAGAAGTCGAGCATCTCTTCGCGGCGCGATTCGATCCATCCGATCTCCGTGGCAAGATCCTTCACCCTTCCGGCGGCATCGCGCTTCACGGCCTCATCCCACTGTACGAAGCGGTGGCGGATGTTGTGGAAGCCCTTGATCGTCTCGGCCAGCGGCTCGGTGAAGTCGGCCAGCTGGGCCTGGAACTTCCCGATTCCTTCACCGCCCTTGCGGGCCAATTCCGGAGAGTCGGCCTTGTTGTAGGCGATGGTGTCGGCGATGAAGACCGTAACGGCCCAATAGTCGCCCTGCGAGTCGATGTGATAGAGCTTCCCGTCGTAAGTCGGGATGACGGTCATCGCTTCACGCAGCGGATCGCCGCCTTCGGCGATCACCCGACGGCGGATGTGTTCGGTGACTTTACGGATATTCTCCATCATGCCCGGCACGTCGGGGAAGATGTTCTTGTTCTTGCGCTGGAGAATGTAATCCGGCGTATCGCCCGTTGTGCGGATGATGAACGTGTCGTTGATGAAGCCGTCGCCCAGCGAATCGATCGCTGCGATGTCGCCCTCCAGAGCGAAGCGAGAGGCTATGTCCTGTAATTCATTTTTTTTCATACGTAGAAGGTCCGTTTCGGTTTTAGGTTATGGTTCGGCGGCAATGGGGCTGCATGCTGCATTGCACATTCAAAGATATTGAAAATAACGCAGAATTGCAACCCGGAGTGGTGAAAAAAAGCCTGCCTTTCTTCTTGGAAAAAAGCAGGCTTTTACACTCCGTTTCGGCTCTATTCGATCGGGTCGATGATCGTTACTTTCATTTCGTAGGTCTGGATTCCCGATTCACCCTGGTAGTTCCCGTTGCCTACAAGGAACGTTACGGTGTAGGTGCCGGGTTTGTCATAGGTGTACGAGTAGCTCTTCACGTCGTCCGTGACGCCCTTGATGCTCTGGCCCGTGTCGGGGGTGATGGTGTTCAGGGCCATTGGACGCATGAATCCGAATTGTCTGACGGGACTCGGCATTCCGGAAGCACCCGCACTGAACCCCTGGTAAACAATGACGGCGGCTGAATTATCCCCGGTTCCTAAACCCTGAATTCTCAAATTGCCGTTGCCACTGATGTTGTGGATATAGGGATTATCAGCATGGATGTCAGCCAACGAGTAGGTGATGAACCGTTCACCAATAGATACACCCGAGTATTCTTGTGTATCGTAACCCTTGATCTTAACCTGAATTTTCGGGTTGATTCGATAGGTTTTCATCGTTTGGCCCATATCCTCTTCATTCTGGAAGAGATGTACTCCGAACGTGAAATTATCGGCATACTTGGTGATGTCGTAGGTGTATGTTGCGAATGTATTCGCATTGTTGTCTTCGTACTGGAGCGTTTCCCACCCGGGATAGTCGTTGCCTTGTCTGCTTGCTTCGATGGCTTCGACGATCTGTCGGTCGGCTTCGGCATCCGAACCTGAGAGCCCCTGGAACTGATTGCCGACAAGCATGTTGAGATTCCGAATATTTGCTTTGCTGTATTGTTGACTGATTTCGATCTCCAGCGTACATTGTTCGATATCCTCAAAGGCCACGCTTGTGCGGTCCCGGTATTTGTATTCGTGACCCGTATCGCCGTTCCAGACGGTGATGTAGTCGGCATTGCCCCCGAAGTTGAATACGACGGGGTCGCCTGTCTTGTAGGTGTTCGTCGGGGCCAACTGCACCGAGAACTCCAACGGTTCATAGATTTCGTCGTGCTCGCACGAACTTCCCGCTACCGTGAGCGCGAGGGCCGCTGCGAGATATGTGATTCGTTTTGTCTTCATGGTTTGCGTTGCTGTTGTGCGTTTTACCATAAGGGATTTTGTCTGAGGGCGTGATTTACGGCCAGTTCCTTGGTCGGGATCGGCAGGTAGATATGCCGTGCGGAGACGTTGGCATAGGATATGGCGGCATAGTCCGTAAAGGTGACGTTGCGGTATTTGCTCTCTGACGGAACATTCGTCCCGGCACGGTGCATTTGCTCCACGAAGATGCCCCAGCGGATCAAGTCATACTTGCGCAGACTTTCGAAGGCCAGTTCGCGGCCCCGTTCGTTGCGCACCAAATTGCGGAACGAGATCTGATCCGGGTACTGGCTCTTGTCGGTCTGAATCCCGGCTCGCTCACGAACCGCCAGAACTGCATTCCACGCGATATCGTCCGGAGCTCCGGCATATTCGTTGATCGCTTCGGCATACATCAGCAATACATCCGAATAGCGCAGGATCGGGAAGTTGATCGTCGTGTAGAGGCTCTTGGCCGACATCTGGTTTTCGTAGATGGTTTCACGGCGCCACTTGCCCGCATTGCGGATTGCGCACATGATGTCCGGATCGTAGACAATATCATTCGTATTGAAGGCGTCCTCGATGCTTGAGTCGAGCCCATCGACCGTGCGGGTGGCAAAGTTGTTGTTGTTGATCCACGGCGTGCGGTACATGCTCTGATCTTGCTTGAGGTAGGCCGTCTTGCTGTTGTAGGTGATTTTCTGGTTGTTGAATCCACGGAAGTTGTAGCCCGGGAGGTTCCAGATCCGGCGCTTGTCGATGACCATCTTGCCCTTGATGTTGTTCTCATCGTCTTCGGCGCTCAGGTCGGTCTCCACCCGGTCGGTATCCGAATAGAGCTGCCAGAGGGTGTACGAACCGTTGTAGAAACCGTAGGAGTAGTTGCAGGCCCACTCCGAATAGTTGGTGACACCCGACTGCGACTTCAGTCCGATCAGGTCGCCGATGCGGCCGTTGGTCCACTTGTCGGCACTCGTACGGTCGCCGAGGAACTCGGCCTCCCACATCGACTCGTGATACTCCGTGTCGTACTTGTCCTGGATCATGTTGATGAAGACCTGCTCATAGCTCGGATTCAGCTGGTGCTTGCCCGACTCGATGACGGCATAGGCCCAATCGGCCGCCTTCTTGTACATCTCCTGTTTCGAGAGTCCGTCGACCTCGGCCACGGTCTCTCCGGCCATGAAGAGATAGATGCGGGCCAGGATTCCCTCGGCTACGGTCTTGCTGACGCGGGACGGGGTCTCGTCGACCTCTTCGTTGAGGTCGTTGATGATCGACTCGATCTCATCGACGCACCATTTGAGCACATCCTCCTGAGGCGTAGCGGCCAGCTGCACGTCCTCGGGGTTGGGGGATGTTGTCGAGACAACACGCAGCGGCACATCACCCCACGCCTGGGCCAGCAGGAAGTGGTAGAAGGCGCGCAGGAACTTTGCCTCGGCCAGGTAGGTCGCCTTGCTTGTCGAGAGCTCTTCGGGATCGATCTCCGCGGCTTCGACGCCCTGGATGTACTCATTGGCATTCTTGATGCCCTGGTAGAGTTTCAGCCACGTGTCATAGATCACGGCCGTACCTGCGGCGTGGTTGTAGCGGTCCGGACGCGTATCGGTGCTGTTGTAGTTGTTGAAGTAGCAGAGGTCGTCGGCATTGCTGATCTGCAGCGTGTAGTAGTTGCCGTAGAGCGCCTCGCTGCTCAAGGCACTGTAGACGCCCGCCAGACCGTAGGTCAGACTCGTCTCGTCGTTGTAGTAGCCTTCGCTGGGGATGATCTGCGGGTCGGTGTCGAGGAACGTACATGCCGAGAGTGCCGTTCCGAGCAGCGCCAGGCTCCCCAATCTGTATATGTTTTTTATTTTCATAGCGTGATAGTGCTTTTGGCGTTAGAACGTGATGTTTACTCCGGCCGTGAAACCGTAGGCGCGGGGGTATGCCGACCAGTCGAAACCGGGGGTCAGCACCGAATTGCGGGTCGAGACCTCGGGATCCGGACCGCTGTAGTTGGTCAGCGTCCAGATGTTGTCGGCCGAAACGTAGACGCGCATCGAACTGATACCCGCCTTGCGGAGCGAACGGCTCGGGATCGTGTAACCCAGCGAGACGTTCTTCAGCCGCAGGAACGAGCCGTCCTCGATGACACGCGACGAATACTCTTCACTGCCCGTGGCACTCGTGCGGGGAATATCCGAATAGGCGTTCTCCGGAGTCCAGCGGTTTGCGAACGAGGCGAGCTGGTTGGTCTGGGCCTTCCATCCGGACTCGAAGACCAGACGGTTGGCATTCAGAATGTCGTTGCCGTAGCTCCACGAGAAGAATATATTCAGGTCGAAGTTCTTCCACGTCAGGCTGTTGTTGAATCCGCCCGTATGCAGCGGCTGGCCGCAGCCGATGATCGTACGGTCGTAGTCGTCGATCACACCGTCGCCGTTCATGTCGCGGTATTTCAGGTCTCCCGGCTGCATCGTGTTGCCCTTGTAGGCGGGGATTCCGTCACGCAGTTTGCCGGCCTCGTCGAAATCTTCGGGCTTGTAGGTCCCCTCGTAGATGAAACCGTACATCAGACCCGTAGGCTTGCCCACCTGCGAGATGTAGGGGAACTGCGAGTTGAATTTCGTTTCCCACGATACGGAACTCTGGAGCGTGTTCTGGTTGTCGACCAGGCCCAGAATCCGGTTGCGGTTGAAGGCGATGTTGAACGACGTCGACCACTGGAAGTTCCGCGTCTTGATGTTCACCGTCTCGAGCGTGAACTCGAAACCGCGGTTGCGGATGCTTCCGATGTTGAGCATTCCCTGCTCGTAACCGGCCGAGGCGGGCAGCAGGGCATAGAGCAGCAGGTCACGCGTCACCTTGTCGTACCAGTCGGCCGTCACCTTGAGGCGATCGTCGAAGAAGCCCAGGTCGATACCCACGTTGTACTGTTCGGTGGTCTCCCACTTGAGTTTTTCGTTGGCCATGTTCGAGAGGTAGTAGCCTGCTACGCGGTCGCCGTTGAAGACGTAGTCGAACGAGTTGTTCGATCCCGGCGTGACGGTGATCTGCGAGTAGAAGTCGTAGGGTGTCTGGGTGCGGTTGTTACCCGTCAGACCCCACGAGAAGCGGAGTTTACCGTTGTTGAGCCACTCGGAGTCCTTGAACAGGTTCTCGCGGTTGAAGTTCCACGAGGCTCCCACCGAGGGGAAGTAACCCCAGCGGTTGTCGGAGGGGAACTTCGACGAACCGTCGGCGCGGAACGAGAAGGTCAGGTAGTATTTGTAGCGGAAGTTGTAGTTCGCACGCAGGAACATCGACATCATCCGCCAGTCGAAGTAGTTGCTCTGAACGCTCTGGTAGTTACCCGTATGGAGCCCGGCGATTCCCAACTCTTCGGAGGTGATCTGCGTGGCCGAGACACCGTCATAGGTGTTCTTCTGGCCCTGCAGCGAGAGACCCACCATCAGGTCGACGTTGTGGTTGCGGCCGAAGCGGCGCTTGTAGTTGAGCGTGTTTTCGTTGGTCCAGTTGGCCTGATCGGTCCAGTAGATCGCACCGTTGACGCCTTTTCCGCTCGGCGAGCCCGGATAACCCGTATAGGTGTCCGTGCCGTTGAACTCCTCGCGGCGCCGTTTGTTCATCACGTAACCGCCCGTGGTCTTGAACGTCAGTTCGGGGGTGATCTTCCACGTCAGGGCGATGTTCGAGTTCAGATAGTCGACCAGCGTCTTGCGGTACTCGTTCTTGGCCGTCTTCACCGGGTTGAAGCGGTAGTCGTTCGAACCGTCGATCGATGCGTCGAGGATCGAGTCGAGGATGTCCTGTCCCGGGGCCGTTACCGGACGGTAACCCCAGACCGAATACATCAGCCAGCCCGATGACGAGGAGGTCGTCTCGGCCGTCGTGGGGTTCACGCCGTTGGTCGCCGTACGCGAGTAGTTGGCATTGACGTTCAGGGTGAGTTTCTTGTTGATTGGCAACGTGAAGTTGGCCTTGCCCTGGTAACGCTGGAAGTTCGAACGGATGATGATACCGTCCTGGTCGAGAGCCGAGAAGCCGACGTTGTAGCGCAGTCCCTCCTTGTTGCCGCCCGAGAGCGAAACATTGTAGTTCTGCTGGAAGGCCGTGCGGTAGAGTTCATCCTGCCAGTCGATGCCGGGGATGTTGCGGTAGTCCTCGAGCGTGAGGTTGCGGCCGTACTCCTCGCTGTAGCCGTAATAGGTGCTGGCCATCGAGGTCTCGGTAACGAGTTCCTCCTGCAAGCGGACGAATTCATAGCCGTCCATCAGGTCGACCTTGTTGGCGATGTGGCTCATCGAGAACGAGGCGCTGAAGTTTACCGTGGGCTTGCCCTCGGTTCCGCGCTTGGTGTTGATCACGATGACACCGTTGGCACCGCGCGCTCCGTAGATGGCCGTGGCCGACGCATCCTTCAACACGTCGATCGATTCGATGTCCGCGGGGTTGATCGATGCGGCGAACGATCCCTCGGAGGGAAATCCGTCGATGATGTAGAGCGGGGCGTTGCTCTGCGTGAGCGAGTTGTTGCCTCGGATGGTGATGTTGGCCTCGGCTCCCAGCGATCCGTCACCCGTGGTGACTACCACACCGGCGATACGGCCGCTCAGGGCCTGGTCGAAATTGGTGACATTGGCCTTCATCATGGTTCCCAGGTCTGCCTTGGCGACCGATCCCGTCAGGTCGCGGCGTGTCGTGGTGCCGTAACCGATGTTGACGATCTCCACGGCTCCCAGCTGGGTAGCCTCTTCGGTCAGTTTTACGTTGATGGCCGTGCGTTTGCCGACGACCTCTTCGACGGTCGTGTAACCCAGGTAGGAGAAGACCAGCGTCTGTGTCTCTCCGACCTTGATCGAATAGTTGCCGTCGATGCCGGTTGTCGTACCCGTGGTCGTTCCCTTGACCACGACATTGACGCCGATCAACGGGACGTTGTTGGTGTCAACCACACGCCCGACCACGGTGTTCTGTGCGTATGCCTCCCCGCTCAGGAATACCGACAGGGTCAGCAGCACGGCCGTGGCCATTCGTTTCAGTGCTTTTTTCATACAATTAAGGTAGGTTGTGGGGTAAAATAGGTTTATTTCTTCTTGAGTCGGAATTCTACGGGTTGCCCGTGGCGGCAGGTGACTTTCAGCACGCTCCCTGCGCCGCCCGGGGTCAGCGTCACGCCCGGAACCGGATTGACCAGATCCCACGAGCCGGACAACTCAACCTCCTTTTCGATGGGCTGGCTCTCCTGGCGGGTCGTGTAGGTCTTTTCGGTGAGTCCCAGGTCGGGGGTGCAGACGCTCATGATGAGCTGTCCGTCGGCATCGGTACGCTCCATGACGATCGTCTCGCCGGTCACGTGGCGGACGAGACCCTCGCCCGCATACTCCTCAAAGCATACATAACCCGTGATGCCCGTCGGGAGATCCTTCACCACATGTGCCATGTTATCCTTGCGCACCACCTCGTATTCGTCCTTCTTGAGCAGACGGTTGATCTCCTTGTTCGTGGGCTGGATGTAGACCACGTATTCATATTCCGCCTGTTTCGGGGCTCGCCCGTGGTCGATGTAGGCCGTGGCGAAGTCGCCGGTCTGCATGGCGTGGGTCTTGTCATTGGGCGACGACTGCTCCTGCTTGAGGATGTTCAGCATGCCGGCGTTCTTGACGACGTAGAAGTTGCCCTTCGTGTCCGAGAGTGTCACGCGCTCGCCGCCTTTCGAGAGGTGGAGCGGGAAGGTGTCGTAGAGCTCGCCGTCGACCTCGAGGCGCTCGCCCCGGTCGGTGAGCTGAAGCTGGAAGAGCGTCGTCTCGGTGGGGTAGGACTGGTTGTTGTTGTCGATGCCGCTGCCCAGGAAGACCATGCGGTTGTCGAAGCAGAAGATCGACTTGTGGGCCGTGGCTCCGGGGGTGAAGTTCTTGCGGTTGCCCTCGACGAACTGGAAGGCCAGCACGCCGTTGCGGCCTTCGAGCGACGAGGCGCCCGAGAAGCGTTCGGGGTTGCGTTCCATGAGTGTTCCCGGAAGCGGGTTGTTCAGCTCCGGCCACGGCAGGTGGATGGTCGTGGCGCCCGGTACGCGGTTCCAGTCCCAACCGTTCTGCACGAATCCGCTCGCGGCGGCCGATACGGGGTTGCCCGACCCGATGATCGGGGCCGAACCGTAGCTCTGGTAGCGGCCGTAGCGGTTGTCCCGGGTATAGATCTCCGAGCACCAGACGTCCGTATTGTAGGCCTTGAGCGTCACCATCCAGTCGTCGCGGCGGTGGATGCCCAGCGCCCCGTAGTTATAGACGAAGAAGCCCGAAGGGGTGGGACCCGCAGAGATCCCCTCCTTCTTGAAGAGGCTGTTCATCTCCTTGTCGGTGCCCTTCAGCCGCAGGAACGCGCCGGCCAGGTCGGGATCGACGGCCTTGCCGCTTCCGGTCAGGTCGCCCAGGGCCGCCAGGTAGCCGAAGGCTTTGACATCGGGATCGGGAATACGGCCGTTCTTGTTGAGCGGGTGACGGCCGGCGATGCCCAGACCCCAGTCCCGCAGATTGGTATAGTTGGCCATGGTCAGCAGGGCCAGCTTGAAGCACTTGCGGGCCTTTTCCGTGAGATTGAAGTCGGTATCCTTGACCGCCTTGCAGTAGTAGCCGATCGTGGCGAAGGCGCCGGTCGAATAGGCGGGATAGAGACCGCCGTGGTGGAAGGTCGTACCGTCGACCTTGATGCCTCCGATCGTGCCGGGCGTGAAGTCCAGACTGCCGGACATCCAGCGCGAGAGTCCCTTCATGGCGCGGTACTGTTCGGCCTCGGTGGGCAGCATCAGGGCGCTGATGAGTTTGGGCATCAGGAGCGTATGCCACGAGTCGAGCAGCTCGTCACGTCCGTAGACATAGGGTTTGCGCGTCTCGGAGAGGCTGCTCCAGTAGGCCAGTACGCGGACGTATTCGTCGGTCTTGCCGCGCTGCGCGATCTTGTCGCGCATGAGCCACATGGCGTCGTAGATCTTGCGCACGTTGTAACCGTAGTGGTGGTTGGTGCCGTTTCCGTGGCCGAAGGCGAAGCCCTGGTCGATGGCGTGATCCATCACCAGGAAGAAGTCGTCGTCGTATTTCGAGTCGTGGTTGATGTAGCTGTTCAGCGCGAAGGCGTTGAGCATGTTTTCGATGTCGTCGAGTCGCAGTTCGCCTTTCGGCCGGTTGCACTCGTCGTTCGAGAGCAGCGGGGCACCGATGATGCCACCCTCTTCGGTACGGCGGATCTTGGCCGATTCGAAGGTCTTCAGCGCCCGCGGGATGATCGTCCCGTTGATGTAGTTGGTACTCGACATGTTGGCCTCGACGATGCTGTTGATGCGCGATTTCACCAGATCGAGCTGTTTGATCTCGTCGGGGGTGAGTTCACGCAGCGGCTCGTCGTACTCGTACTGCTCCCACTCCCAGAGTCGGGCCCAGTGCCAGAGGGATCGCTGGAGGTTGCAGTTGTTGTCGGGGATCTGCTGGTCGGGGGTGATCTGGTCGTGCAGACGGGTTTCGGCGAAGGTCAGACGGTCCAGGTAGAGCTCGCCGCTCTGTACGCCTTCGGGCGTGGAGATCGTCAACCGTGAAATCTGCTGCGAGGAGTGGTCGCCGGGCATGTCGTTGTATTTGATCCAGCAGGCACGCCATCCCTTGAAATCAAGGTGGAAGTCGAAGTGGTAGGGAATCTCTCCCGTGGGGGTTTCGAATGCGAAGTGAAGGTCTCCGTCGATGGGGGTGGGGTTATAGATCCAAAGCATGATGCCGGCCTGTTTGACGCGGAACGAGCGGATAAGTTGCCCGAAATCGTTGTACTGGAGGGTCGACGGAGCGCTCCAGCTCCACAGCAGCGACTGTTGGCCGTCCTTGTAATGTTTCCCGCTCAGTTCGATCCGGCTGTTTTCTCCGCAGGCGAATCCCTTGGGAATTTCGGTTTCGAAATTGATTTTCGCGTCGATCGCGGCGTGTGCGGGTTGGCTCAGAAGGACTGCTGAAAGGCCCAAAACGGCTGAGGCACCGTATAATAAGATTTTCTTCATATCATTCAATTTGTTCAAAAATAACGAAAGAATTCGGACTACCCAAATTTGTAAGGAAGAAAATGATAAAAATTTACATCCGGGTTGAAAAAAATGTTAAAAAATAGCGGAAGTCCGGAAATTATTTTATCTTTGTGCTCAAAGTGCGGTTGGGTTTGTGAAAAAATCAATAATGAGGGAGGCGGTCTGTACTGGCTTCCATACATATATGTAACTAAACAACCAAAAAAATCTATGACTATTATCTCAAAATGCGCGGTTGCCGTGCTCTTGGCGGGTGGGGCCGTTGCCTGTTCGCAATCTCCGAGAAGCCTCTCGATCATCGATGAAAATGTCGCCGTGGCCAAGCAGCAACTCGCCATGCTTGCCGATTCAAGCGAAACGGGTGGGGTGATCCGCATTCCTTCGACCTACAAGAACGGGGCGATCGACTACGTCCCCACCGATGACTGGGTGAGCGGCTTCTTCGCCGGATCGCTCTGGTACATGTACGAACTCACCGGCGACGAGGCCTGGGCCGAACGTGCCCGGAAGCATACCGAGATCCTCGATTCGATCCAGTATTTGCAGTGGCACCACGACGTCGGTTTCATGATCTACGACAGCTATGGAAACGGCCTGCGCCTGAAGAATATCCCCGGTTACAAGGAGGTGATCGTCCAGACGGCAAAGTCGCTCTCGACCCGCTTCCGGGAGGTCCCCGGCGTCATCCAGTCGTGGGATGCCGACCGCGGCTGGCAGGGTGAGCGCGGCTGGCAGTGCCCGGTGATCATCGACAACATGATGAACCTGGAACTGATGTTCAAGGCCACGGAATTCTCGGGCGACAGCACCTTCTATA
The DNA here is from genome assembly GCA_944320625.1 of uncultured Alistipes sp. Taxonomy (GTDB): domain Bacteria; phylum Bacteroidota; class Bacteroidia; order Bacteroidales; family Rikenellaceae; genus Alistipes. The sequence goes on along the minus strand of CALUIG010000017.1, from coordinate 5,352 downwards.
ATATCGCCGTGAAGCATGCCGACCGGACCATGCAGGAGCACTTCCGTGACGATTACAGCTGCTATCACGTCGTGGACTACGACCTCACCGACGGACATGTCCGGGGCCGTTGCACGGCTCAGGGCTACGCCGACGACTCGGCCTGGGCCCGCGGTCAGGCCTGGGCCGTCTACGGCTATACGGTCTGCTACCGCTATACGGGTGACAAACGCTATCTGGACCATGCGGAGAAGGTGGCCGACTTCATGCTCAACGATGCAAACATGCCCGAGGACCTGGTGCCCTACTGGGATTACGATGCCCCGAACATCCCCGACGAACCGCGTGATGCTTCGACGGCTGCCGTCGTGGCTTCGGCCTTCTACGAGATGTACACCTATACGAACAACGAACTCTACAAGCAGAAGGCCGATCAGATGATCGAATCGCTCTCCTCGCCCGCTTATCGGGCTCCGGTGGGCGAGAACGGCGGATTCCTGCTGATGCACTCCGTGGGCAGCATCCCGCACGGCAGCAACATCGACGTGCCGCTGAACTATGCCGACTACTACTTCCTCGAGGCACTCATCCGCAAGGGCCACGTCGAGCAGGGAGAACCGTTGTTCTAAACCGAGACACGCATGCGTAACCTGATTTTTATCGCCGTTGCGACGGTGTGGGCCCTGACCGCACCGGCTCAGGCTCTCCGGGAGGTTGTCGATGACCGGATTCTCTCCTTCGAGGAATCCGCGGCACCTCTCGAGGCTTCGCGCGGCTCCTCGCTGGAACTCTCCGGCGATCACTACAAGCACGGCAGCCATTCGGTTCGCTGGCAGTGGTCGCGTCCGGATGCACAGTTGCGGATCGGAGCCCCGATCGGGTATCTGGCGAAAAATCCCAATCCGCGAGAGACCTCGGTGTCGACCTTCGTCTTCTGGGTCTATGCCCCGAAGGCCCTGGACGGATCGCTGCGTTTCGAGTTCCGCAAGGCGGGCCGTACGTGCGCGTGGTTCGACTACGGACTGAATTTTACCGGTTGGCGCGGTGCCTGGGTGGCCTTTGACCGCGACATGCAGGGAACCCCCGAAGAGGGAATGGACGAAGTGGTTGTCCGGGTCCAGGGGGTCCGCAAGGGCGAACTCTTCTTCGACCATTGGATCCTCTCGTCGTTCCAGGATGTGCGGCAGCATACGGCCGATTTCCAGGCCCCGTTCATCAATGCCGAGACCACGAGCCACTGGCTTGTGCTGCTGCAGTCGTGGCGTAATCCGATGCCCGAGGCTCCGGCCTCGATCGACCAGGCCGTGAAGAGCGATATGGCGACTGTCGAAAAACGCCTGCGCGAACTGCTCCTGGAGGAGAAGAAACCTCTGCCGCTGAAGACGCTGCGGGAGCGCTTCGAAGAGTACGCCATTACGGAGAATGCGGACGGAACGCTGCGCGGCAAACCGATCTGGTTCGTGCGCTATGCCGAAACCTATATCAACCTCGGCCATCCCGACGTGGCGAAACTCTTCGCGGAAAACGGCCAGTTGCTGCGCAATTACAACGACTTCTTGTTCCAGGTCGCCGTCGCCCATGACGCAGCCCGCGATGCTGCCGAGCGCGAGGAGCTGGAGCGCATGTACATCCTGCTGACGCGTCATCTGCTGGATCAGGGATTTGCCGCCGGAAGTGCTCTGGGAACCCTGCACCATCTGGGATACAGCATGCGCAATTTCTATACCGCACCGGTCATCATGCGCGATGTCCTGCGCCAGGCCGGGCTGGAGCACGACGTGCAGCAGGCGATGGAGTGGTTTTCGGGGGTCGGCGAAGTGAAACTTCCGCCGACGGTGCCCGGAATGGATATCGATGCCTTCAACACCTCGCTGATCGGCCGTCTGGCCAGCATCGTCCTGCTGCCGGATTCGCCGCAGAAGGCGGCCTATCTGACAGCCTTCTCACGCTGGGTCGACAACGGTTACAAGGTGACCGAAGGAACGAGTCCCTGCTTCAAGAGTGACGGCACGGTCTTCCATCACCGTCACCACTATCCGGCCTATGCCGTCGACGGATTGAGCGGCGGCGGCGTGAATGCCGTGTGGCTGCTGTCGAAGACCCGCTTCGCGGTGAGCGAGGAGAGCCATGCGATTCTGAAGCGGGCCCTGCTCGAAATGCGCTTCTACTGCAACCTGCGGTCGTTCCCGCTGGCCCTGTCGGGACGTCATCCCGACGGAAAGGGCGCTTTGGTTCCGTGGCATTATGCCCGGCTGGCCGTGGCCGGTTCGCCCGATGGAAAACAGGAGATCGATCCGGAGTTGGCTGCCGCCTACCTGCGGGTCTGCAACGGGGAGGATCGCTACACGCGGCTCTTCGCCGGAGCAGGTATTTCGGCCGAGGCTTCGCCCTCGGGAACCCACGTCTACGGCTACAACGCCTCGCTGTCGCATCGCCGCGGCGACTGGCTGGTGACCGTGGCCGGACACAGCCGCTATGTCTGGGCTGCGGAGATCTACCAGGGCTGCAACCATTATGGACGTTACCTGACGAACGGCAGCCTGCAACTGTTGGGGGACGGAACGCCCGTGAGTGCCTTCGGCAGCGGATTCCGCCAGGAGGGTTGGGACTGGTGCCACATCCCCGGCACGACGGCCCTTGCCATCCCGATGGCGCAGATGAAGGCCGACATCCGCAATGTCGACACCTTCTCGGGGTACGAGGAGATGCTGCTTTCGGACGAGGCGTTCGTCGGTGGCGTGAGCCATGAGGAGCGCAACGGCCTCTTCGCCATGAAACTCCACGACCACGACAAATACAACGGTACGCTCCGGGCGCGGAAGACGTTCTTCCTCTTCGACAACCGGGTGGTCTGCCTGGGCTCCGACATCGAAAACCGGGCCGAGGGCGGCGTACATACGACCCTGTTCCAGAATTTTCTGGAGCATGAGGCGGATCCGGTGACGGTGAATGGCGAACGGGTGACGGCATTCCCCTATGAGACGACCCTGACGCAGGGAGGCGTGTTGCGCGACAATCTGCGGAATCTCTACGTGATTCCTGCCGGAAAGGTCTGCGTGACGAAGAGCCGTCAGCATTCGCTGCATGAGGAGACCGATGCTCCGACCGAGAACGATTTCGCTACGGCGTGGATCGACCACGGTGACGGCACGGTCGAAGGGGAGGGGTACGAGTACCTGATGGTCGTGCACGCTTCGGACGACGAGGCGGCCCGCTATGCCGGGGAACTTCCCTATGAGGTGTTGCGGCGCGACTCGACGGCGCATATTCTGCGCGACCGTCCTACGGGAATCATCGGGTATGCACTCTTCCGGAGCGGTGAGGTGAATGAGGGTCTGTTGGAACGGGTCTCGCTGCCGTCGCTGGTGATGATCGGCGGCGGGGAGGGCTCGCTGACGGTCAGTGTGGCCGATCCCGACCTGCGCTTCTACGAGGGACCGAGCGACGAGGTCTTCGATGCCGAAGGCAAGCGGGTCGAGCGCAGCATCTACTCCCGGAAATGGATCGATGACCCCTCGGCACCTTCCGAGGTCCAGGTGGAGATCCGGGGGCGCTGGACTCTTGCCGCAGCGTCGGAATACTGCCGTGCGGAGATTCTTGGCGACCGGACCCTTTTGACCTTCTCGTGTCGTGAAGGCGCTACGCGCGAAGTGAAACTGAATGAACTGAAATAGTTGTAAAATGGTGAAAATCAGAAATGTGATTCCGTTTGCGGGCCTCGCCCTGACAGCCTGCGGGTCGTCGGTGGCGGAGCGCCCCAACGTGATCTATGTATTCCCGGATCAGTATCGCAACTCCTCGTTGGGATTCTGGTCCGACCCCGAATTCGCTTCGCAGGTAGCCTGGCAGGGCGATCCGGTCGTGACCCCCAATCTCGACCGATTTGCCCGGGAGGCCGTGGTGCTGAGCGAGGCCGTGAGCAACTGCCCGGTGAGCAGCCCTCACCGCGGAATGCTCCTTTCGGGGATGTATCCCGAACGGAACGGCGTGGTGCTGAACTGCATGTCGGAGCGTCCGGAGAGCACGTTGCGTGAGGATGCCGAGTGCATCGGCGACGTCTTCTCGGCCGCAGGCTACGACTGTGCCTACATCGGCAAACTCCACGTCGACCATCCTACGAAGAACAATCCGCAGCGCCCGGGGACCTATGTGAGCGATACCGTACCGGAATGGGACGCCTACACGCCGCCCGAACGCCGTCACGGCTTCAACTACTGGTATTCGTACGGGACCTACGACGTGCACAAGCATCCCCACTATTGGGATACGGAGGGAAAGCGTCACGATGTGGACGAGTGGTCCCCTCAGCACGAAATCTCAAAGGCGATCGCCTATATCGAAAACCGGGATGCCGAGCGTGACCCCCGAAAACCCTTCTTCATGATGCTGGGCATCAACCCGCCGCATTCGCCCTACGCTTCGACCGACGACTGCGACCTGGAGGGGTATGAACTCTACAAGGACAAGTCGCTGAGTGAATTGCTCGTGCGCGGAAATGCCGATACGACGATGGCCAAGGCCGCTGCGGTGCGTTACTATTTTGCCAACGTGAGCGGTATTGACCGGGAATTCGGGCGTCTGCTGAAGGCGCTGGACGATGCGGGCCTGACCGAAAATACGATCGTCGTCTTTGCCTCGGACCATGGCGAGACGATGACCAGCCACTCGGTGAACGATCCGAAGAATTCGATCTGGCGTGAATCGCTGAACATCCCCTTCCTGGTGCGTTATCCGGGTCGGGTGCAGCACCGGGTGGACGATCTGTTGCTCTCGTCGCCCGACATCATGCCGACGCTGCTGGGCCTGGCGGGTCTGGGCGACCGGATTCCGGAGAGCGTCGAAGGACGTGACTTCTCGGCCGTGCTGCGGCAGGATGACGTGCAGCCCGAACGTCCGCATGCGGCGCTTTACATGCGCAACCTCGACGGAGCACGCGATGACGAAGGCATGGTCCGCGGATTCTTCCCCGAAGCCCGGGGTGTGAAGACCGCTACGCACACCATGGAGCTTTGCATCGATCGTGAAGGGGCCTTGAAACGGGTGCTTCTGTACGACGATGTGCAGGATCCCTATCAGTTGCAGAGCCTTGTGCCCGAGGAGAATCCCGAACTCTTCGCGTCGTTGTGCCGTGAACTGGGCGTGCTGCTGCGTGAAAACGACGACATCTGGTTCCGCGAGGGAATTTTGTCGGAACTGATACCGTATGATGAAAAAAACCAATCTTGAATTGTATATGAATAAATTGTTTCTATGGATTGCAGCGGTTTCGGCCTTCGTGCTGCAATCATGTGAGAAAACCGACGGAATCCAGGACGAGATCGATAGCCTGCGGGATCGCGTGTCGGCGCTGGAATCGAAGGTCGGTGACGTGAA
>CALUIG010000016.1 GCA_944320625.1 uncultured Alistipes sp. | reverse complement strand
GCCCACCAGCTCGGAACCCCGACCTCGTCACTGCTCGGATGGATCGAATACCTCCGCTCCCAGGAGATCGACCAGACGGCCGTCGAAGAGATGAACAAGGACCTGACCCATCTGATGAAGATCACCGACCGATTCTCCAAGATCGGATCCGAAACGCCCCTCACCCCGGCGAATATCAACGAAGTGGTCGGAGAATCGGTCATGTACTTCCGAAAACGCATCCCTCGCAACGTTACGCTCGACTACAACGGGTTGGCCATTGCGCCCGTACAGGCCAACATCAACGCCGCCCTGTTCGAATGGGTCGTGGAGAATCTCATGAAGAACTCCCTCGACGCTCTCCAAGGGCACGGAGCCATCGACGTGCGCATCTCCTCGGATGACAAGCACGTGATGATCGACGTCAAGGATACCGGAAAGGGAATCCCCAAGAGCAACTGGAAACGGATCTTCGAACCGGGATTCACCACCAAAACCCGCGGATGGGGGCTCGGACTCTCGCTCTCGCGCCGTATCGTCGAGGAGTATCACCAGGGCAGAATCGCCGTGATCGACTCCGAAATCGGAAAGGGAACCACCATCCGGATCACCCTCAAACGGACCTTTGCCGGATGATTCAGGGGCAGGAACATACCCGTATCGGTGTAACGGACGCACAACCCGAAAGGGATTCGCTCCGCAGCACGACAGAAGCGGAACAGGTGCCGGACTCGTTGCAAATGAATCCGGACTCGCTCCGGCACGAAAGCACGGACTCGCTCCGGCTCGGAGGCATGGACTCGCTCCGAAGCGAAAGGGCGGACCTGCTCCGGAGTGAGGGTGATTCCATGCGCCCCGCACCGGCCGATTCGCTGCTTTTCGGATGGTACAAAGAACCAACGGCCGAGGCGGAACCCGAAACCCCGACTCCGTGGCGTGATACCACGGCTTCAGCCCTGTTCGGCAGCGAATCCTGCACCGTACAACCCCTACGGATCGAACGGCCCGCCAGTGCATCACTCACCGACAACGCCGTATTCCAGGGCTTCGTACTCCTGCTCGCCGCAACCTACGCCACGCTTCTCTACCGCAACCTCGGCGATGTCCGCACCCTCCTCGGCCGCATCTCCCGGGACACATCCCTGAGCAAACGAATCACCGAAGAGCCCGGCGGAAGCGGATTCGCCCGCTTCCTGAACGTCACAACCGCCATCGGCATGCTCTTCATGGGCGTAATCGTCGTCAAGTACGGAGATACGCTCATCTCCCCAGGACTCGACCGAACCCTATCCCACGGAGCGGTCCTCGCCCTCAGCCTCCTGGCATCCCTCGCCTGGGCTGCTGTCATCCTGTTCCAGGCTTCATTCTTCCGTGTCACCGGAGCAATCACCCTCTCCCGGACCTTCATCGACCAACTCGCACTCCTGCGAAAAACCTATTTCGCCCTCGCCGTCATCATCACATCCCCGCCCCTGCTCCTCTTCGCACTCTGTCCCAGAGGTACCGCCGGAGCCTGGTTCATCATCGGAGCCCTGGAATTGATCATCACGGCCGTTTTATACCTCCGGGAATCACTTAACCTCTTTATTTCTAAAAAAATTTCGATTTTGTTTTGGTTTTTGTACCTTTGCACCGTGGAAGTCTTCCCAATCAGCCTTTTATGGCTCCTCGCGGCAAGATGAACACTGACATGAGATAAAACCTAAACATCCGCAACGTTGAAAGTAAAGAGTGTATTGGTTTCGCAGCCCAGGCCCGCTGTCATCGAAAAGTCCCCGTTCTACGAATTGGCCCAGAAATACCAGGTGGAAGTAGCATACAAGCCTTTCATCCGCGTGGAAGGTGTCTCGCTCAAGGAGTTCCGAGCCCAAAGGGTCGAAATCCTGACGCATACAGCCGTCATATTCACCTCGCGGACTACGGTCGACAGTTTCTTCCACATCTGTGAAGAGGCCCGGATCTCCGTCCCCGAAACCATGAAGTACATCTGCCAGACCGAGGCCGTCGCCCTCTATCTCCAGAAATACATCGTATACCGGAAACGCAAAATCTCATTCGCCGACGGATCGTTTACCTCCCTCGTCGAACTCATCATCAAACACAAGGAGGAGAAATTCCTCCTCGCCCTGAGCGAGCCCCATAAACCCGAACTGCCCGAGACCCTCGCCAAACTCAAACTTGCGGTCGATCCCGTAATCCTCGCCCGGACCGTCGCCAGCGATCTCGAAGCCGTCAAAATGGATGAGTATGACCTGCTGGCCCTCTACTCCCCTTCGGATGTCAAGGCGCTCGTCGAAAAGTTCGGGTCCCGGGAACTCCCCGCCGTCGCCGTCTTCGGAGAGGGCACACTCAAGGCCGCACTCGAGGCCGGAATCACCGTCCTGGCAAACGCCCCGACTCCCGAAGCGCCTTCGATGGTCAAGGCCATCGACCTCCTCATCCAGAAGGTCCGCAAGGGAGAGGAGATCGTGCCCGTGGAGCTGGTGACCGACGCCCGGAAGGAGGAGTTCATCCGCACCCAGCAGCACAAACTCGCCAAGAAAAGCCGCACGCGCCGTCCCGCTGCGGCCGATAAATAAGACCCCATAACGAAGACCATGTCCCCGCACGCGCTTCCCCGCAACGAAAGACTTCGCTCGCTGGGAGCGGTGCGTCGACTCTTCGATGCCGGACAGAGCGGATTCATCTTCCCGTTCCGATACGTCTGGTTCGCGGAACCCGACACCGAACAAAGCGTCGAGGTCCTCTTCTCCGTCCCCAAGAAGTTCCACAAACGGGCCAACAAGCGCAATCTCGTCCGTCGCAGAACCAAGGAGGCCTACCGGCTGCAGAAACAGATCCTCCACGACGGAAAAAACCTGAATCTCGACATCGCTCTCGTCTACTCCTCGAAAGAGATTCTCTCCGCAAAAACAATCGCCCATGCCGTCCGAAGGATTCTGGAATCGGTCGCTGAGAATCTGTAAGCGGATCTGTGCCCTGCCGCTGATTCTCCTCGTACGATTCTATCAACTCTGCATCTCACCCCTCACGCCTCCGTCGTGCCGGTTCACCCCTACCTGCTCGCAGTATGCCCTCGAGGCCCTGCGCAAGTACGGTCCCATCAAGGGGCTCTGGCTCACGATCCGACGGCTCGCCAGGTGTCATCCCTGGGGCGGAAGCGGATACGACCCCGTACCCTGATCCGATCCGGGAATCCCGCGGAATCCACAAAAAAAGCCGACCTTACGACAGGCCGGCCCGGAAAGTTGCGTCACTCATTGCTTTCGAACTCCCGTTTTTACGGACGCAAAGATCGTAGCGGAGTCTCAAAAAAACAATCCCGACCCCAACTATTCGGATCGGAATTTGAAAATACACGAAAAAAGAGGCCGCAAAGCCGGATCAGTCGGTGAAATCCGGGCATCGCTCCGACAAGGTTTCGAATTCGAGCGTCGCATGGCTGATCTCCGTCTGTTTGAGCAGCCGCTTCAGATCGTGCTTGATTCGCTCCTGCTCCGAAAAATCCGACAGGACAACGTGCGCCGTCAGGGCGTTTTCGGTCGTACTAAGCGCCCAGACATGAATGTGGTGTACCGCCTTCACGCCCGGGACCGAAGACATCCGACGCTCCAGTTCCCGTACGTCAATCCCCGCCGGAACGCCGTCAAGCGAAAGACGCAGGCTGTCGCGCGTCAGCGACCACACCGAAGCCACGATCACGCCCGCAACGGCAAGACCCACAATCGGATCGATCAGCCGCCAACCCGTCCACGAAATCACCACGCCCGAGATCAGCACCCCGACCGAGACCAGCGCATCGGCAGCCATGTGCAGGTAAGCCCCCTTGACGTTCAGATCCCGGTCCTTGTCCTTCAGGAAAAGCCAGGCCGTGAATCCGTTGATCAGCACTCCGATACCCGCCGTCCAGGCGATTGCACCGCCCACGACCGGTTCGGGATGCAGCATCCGGCCGATACTCTCGGCGACGATCACCCCCACGGCGATGAGCAGAATCACCGAATTGAGCAGCGAAATCAGCACCGTGCTCTTCTTGTAGCCGTAGGTATAGCGGGGTGTGGCGTGTGCCCGGGCCAGGCGGAAGGCCAGCATCGCCAACAGCAGGCTTGCCACGTCCGACAGATTGTGTCCGGCATCCGAAAGAAGGCCCATCGAACCGTACCAGAGCCCTACGGCGAACTCCACGACGACAAATCCCGCATTCAGGGCGATCCCCCACAAAAAGGCCCGGTTCAGCGTGGTCAGTGCGTGGGTGTGATGCGAATGGGAGTGGTGGTGGGAACGGCTGTGAGGAGCCGGAGCCGGGGCTGGTTGGGGTGTCATGGTTCGAGGCGCGGTTCGGGTAAGGTATCCTTGATTTCGGAGAGTTCGACCAGCTTGTTCACGATGGCATAGATCGTAAGGCCCGCCGCAGAGTGGATCTGCAGCTTCGCGGCGATGTTCCGCCGGTGGGTGATGACCGTATGGGCCGAGATGCAGAGCGCATCGGCAATCTGCTTGTTGGTCATCCCCTTCACCACGCAGACGATGATCTCCCGCTCGCGCGTGCTCAGCGGTTCGGATTTCACAGCCCGCAGGCCCGTCGCCGCCAGCCGCTCGACGGCCGGAATGAAGATCTCGTCCTCCACGGCGTTATGCGACGCCAGTTCCTGCTCGCACGTAAAGATGTCGAACAGCACGCCGTTCAGTTCGTTCGTGCTCCCCGACGGGTAGTATTTGATGATGATGTTCTTCAGTTCGCGCAACTTCGCATCCACCTGGTCGTGCTGCCGACGGAAAATCTCCATCGAGTAACCCGGATTCTTCCGTCCCGCAAGCAACGACTCCACGTAGGGAAAGACCGTCTGCTCCTCATAGGACATGTGCCGCTGGACCTCGGCAACGTATTCGTCGAAAAAGCGCATGATCGCAAACGATACGTCGCTCTGCGAACAGTCCACCGCCTCGATCAGTTTGCGGCGGATCGCCGGAAGACGGAAGTCCAGAAAATAACCGTGCGAATTGTGCAGGTAGTCGGTCAGGGCCCGCACCGAAACCTCTCCGGACAGCTCCCCGCCACTCCCGAAATTCATCAGCAGATTCACAACCGCCAGAAACGTCGCCGTATCGACCCGGTTGTCCGCACAGACCTCCGCAATCGTCTTCTCCCCGAAGCCCAGCGCAATGCCGAAACGGCTCATCACCTGCAAAACCGGGTAACGGTCGCAGACCAGATCGCTCATGCGGTCGTCACCGCCATATCCTCCGGATTTATACATAAAACCAGGTATTTTTTCTCCGTCGCAAAGATAACTCCGGCAACCCCCATGCCGCAATACCCAAAGTGCGGTATTTTCAGCGACGTCCGATGTCCGTATAGGTCGTCTGCAACATCGTCCGGCCCACCTCCAGCAGCTCGGGATTCGTTGCCGTCACCACCTGGTCGCCCGTGGCGTCCCAAACCGCCGCTCCCGCCGCATCGACAACTCCGAAACCGTCGTTGAACGTATAGTAGGCAAACTTGCGCGGTGGTGCCGGCGCAAAGAGATCCTTGCTGTAGTCGAAGTCGGCATGCGGCAGCCCCAGTTGTCCGAGCAGCGTCGCCGCCAGGTCGATCTGCGAAGCATACTCCTCCACGATGCGCGGCCCGGCAACCGCCCCGCCCGTCCAGATCATCGGGATCCGGTGACGCAGCGGTTCGTTGTAGGTCAGTGTCCGCGGGTAGGGGTAGCCGTGGTCGGCAACCAGCACAACCAGCAGGTTGTCCCATGCCGGAGAGGCCTTCAGCCGGTCGAGCATCCGACCCACACAGTCGTCCGAAAAGGCCATCGCATTCAGCACCGGATCCGCAAACTTCGAGTAGGGAACGTCGAAAGGTTTGTGGCTGCTGAGCGTCAGCAAGCCCGCCAGGAAGGGCTGACCCGCCTCATCGAGCGAGATCACCCGGTCGGCGAACCAGTCGCACATCAACGCATCGTCGTAGCCCCAGTCCGAAGGCCGGGCATCGAACTGCAGATCCTTTTGCCAGATCAGCTCCTGCCAGCCCGTTGCATACATGTACGAGGCCTGGTTCGTGAAGTTCAGATCCCCGCCGTACGAGAAACTCGTCGCGTAGCCCGCCGCAGCCAGCGTCCGGGCCACCGAGGGCAGACTGTGGCTCTTGCCCGGGAGTTTCATGATCGACATCCGCGTCTGGGCCGGAAAACCGCTCATGATCGCAACCTCCCCACGGTCCGTACGGTACGAATTGGCAAAGAAGTTCTCAAACCAAACACCCTCCGTTTTCCAACGCTGCATGTTCGGCATCACCGCCTCACCGTCCACCGTCTCGTCCATGATCGTACGGGCAAAACTCTCCAGGATCACCAGCACCACGTTCGGACGATCCCCCTTCAGGATCCGTTCCGCCGGAGCCCCGACTCCCGGAGCATTGCCGCGCAACAGCTCGAAACGGGCGGCCCGTTCCGACTCTTCGTAGAAGGGGTACTCCGAAGCGTAGTCCGTATTCCGGTCGTCCAGACTCGAAAGAAACGAAAAGACCGGATTCGTGGCCGCATGGTTCAGAAACATCGTGGAGCTGAAGTAAACCTTCGAGACGTTGGCCGTCGAGGCCCCCGTACCGCCGCGGATCGCCAGGAAATCGAACCCCGCCAGCAGAAGCAGTGTCAGACTCCCCGGTACGGCGACACGCCAGCCCGTCGGTTCCCCGTCAAAAAGCCGCAACACCCGACGATAGAGCCAGATCATCAATCCCGCATAGACCGCGGCCAGCAGCGTCTGACGCACCCCGAGCCAGAAATCAACGCTCGCCATCGCCTCTTTCGGATCCGAAAGGTAGATCAGAATCGTGGAATCGAGGCGGAAGCCCCAATGTTCGTAAAGTGCCACGTCGACCGTGAAGATCACCGCCGTCAGCAGGGCTACCAGCGAGAAATAACCCGTCAGGATCCCCCGCCAGAGGCGTTCCGGAAAGCGCACCCACAGCGTTGCAAGCGTTACCAGCAACGGCAGGGCCGTCACATAGCCCGCCACGGTCAGGTCAAGCGACAGCCCGTGCCACAGCACCGACAGCCATCCGCCCAAACCCGTGCCCGCAGCCTCCACGGCATACCACGCCATGAAAACCGGCTTCTGAACCGCCATCACCAGCACCGTGGCGGCAAACGTCGCAACGACGAACCCTATCTTCCGTCTCATCCCGTCAGATCTTCTCTCCGTAGGCCAGATCGCCCGCATCCCCGATGCCGGGAACAATATAGGAGCGCGAGGTCAGTTCCTCGTCGACAACCGCCGTCCAGATCGTCGTCTGCCGAGGCATGTGCTTCATCGCATAGTCGACACCCTGCTCGCTGGCAATCACCGCAGCCACATGTGTGCAGGCCGGAATACCGCCCTTCTCACACAGGGCATTGTAGGTCAGAACCAGCGACGATCCCGTCGCCAGCATCGGATCCACCAGCAGCAGCGTCTTGCCTTCCAGGCTCCCGCACGAGATATATTCAACCTTCACCTTGAATTTACCGTCCTTCGTGCTCTTGCGGTAGGCCGATACGAAAGCGTTTTGCGCATCGTCGAAATAGTTCAGAAAACCCTGGTGAAACGGAAGGCCCGCACGCAGAATCGTGGCGATCACCAACTGATCGTCGATCACCGGAACCGTTGCCTCGCCAAGCGGCGTCTCGACAACCAGCGGACGGTAGTGCAGAGTCTTCGAGATCTCGTAGGCCGTGATCTCCCCGATCCGCTCCATGTTCCGCCGGAAACGCATCGAATCCTGCTGGATCCGTCGGTCCCGGATCTCCGAAATGAATTTGTTCAGTACGGTGTCCTGCTCTGTGAGAACGTGAAGTGTCATAGTTACGGTTTGGTTGGTTGGTCAATAGAGGAAATTGTTGAACGGATAACGACCGGCATGGATCTCCCGGACCATGCCGTAAAGATCAGACCGGAATTTCTCCAAATTGAGCTTCTGCAGCGCCGACAGGAAAATACACGGCGTGTTGGCCTGCGCGATCCAGCTCCGCTTCAGATCGTCGAGCGAAAGGTTCTCACGGGTTGCCGGAGTCAGGTCGTCCTCGGCCTTCTCCACCCACGTGTAGGCATCCACCTTGTTGAAAACCAGGTAGACCGGCTTGTCTCCCGCACCGATCTCCTGCAACGTCTGTTTCACCACCGCAATCTGATCCTCGAACTGCGGATGAGAGATGTCCACCACATGAATCAGCAGGTCCGCTTCGCGCACCTCGTCGAGCGTCGACTTGAACGACTCGATCAACTCCGTCGGCAATTTGCGGATGAAACCCACCGTGTCCGAAAGCAGGAACGGCAGGTTGTCGAAGACCACCTTCCGGACCGTCGTGTCCAGGGTCGCAAAGAGCTTGTTCTCCGCAAAGACGTCACTCTTCGAAATCAGATTCATCAGTGTCGATTTCCCCACGTTCGTATAGCCCACCAGCGCCACACGCACCAGTGATCCGCGGTTCGACCGCTGAACCGCCATCTGGCGATCGATCTTTTTCAGATCCTCCTTCAATTTGGCGATCCGGTTGCGGATGATCCGGCGGTCGGTCTCGATCTCCCGCTCTCCCGCACCGCCACGCGTACCCGTACCGCCACGCTGCCGCTCCAGGTGGGTCCACAGACCCGACAGACGAGGAAGCATGTATTCATAATTGGCCAGTTGCACCTGCGTCTTCGCGTAGGCCGTCTGGGCCCGCGAGAGGAAAATGTCCAGGATCAGCCGAGTACGGTCCAACAACCGGCACGGCAGTTCCTTCTCGATATTGCGCGTCTGCGACGGGGAGAGTTCGTCGTCGAAGATCACCACGTCGATCTCCTCCTCCTTGCAATACGCCACGATCTCCTCCAGTTTGCCCGGCCCCACGTAGATGCGCGACGACGGCTGCGGCAACCGCTGTGTAAAGCGTTTCACCGCCCGGATGTCGGCCGTCTCGGCCAGAAACTCCAATTCGTCGAGGTACTCTTCGGCCTGACGTGCATCCTGGTTGTCCCGAACAACGGCAACCAGGACGGCACGTTCCCGCGATTCCGCAGAAGATGCCTCCGTCGGGCTATTCGATTGTCTCTTCTCTTCCAAAATCCGATAGTTCTGGGCCGCCACAATCCCGGAAGGCGGTATCCGCATCCCGGCGGCGGCCGAATTTCATGCTACAAAAAGGGTATCCTCCAAAAAGCAGGATACCCTATATCAAAGATCCGAAGACCCACATCAGTTCTGTACGCGGAAATCAACCGGAAGCGTGTACTTCACACGAACAACCTGGTTACGCTGCTTGCCCGGCGACCATTTCGGGGACTTGCTCAGCACCCGGATCGCCTCCTCGGAAAGCGAACGGTCCGGAGTCTGCAGAACCTGGATATTGGTCAGACGGCCGTCCTTCTCGATCACGAACGACAGAACAACACGCCCCTGGATACCGTTTTCAAGGGCAATCTGCGGGAATTTCACATTCTGCTGAACCCACGCACGGAACGTATTGAGGTCTCCGCCCTGGAACGACGGCATCGTCTCCGCAATCAGGAACGGCTGGTCATCCTCGATAACCTCCTCCTTCACAGCTACCGTCTGCACCACCTCCACATCGTCATCAAACTCCGTGAAGTCCACCTCCGTGGTGATCTTCGTGTCGTTGGTCACGACCTGCAACAGGTCCGCGATCACCTTCACCTCCACCTTCTTGGGCGGCTCGGGCGGTTTCTGGTCCTGACGCGTAATCTCTACGATCTGCTCCTCGACAATTGCCGTCTGAAGGTCGATCTTCTCAACCCGCTTCTCCTTCGGCGTGTACGAGAAGGCCACAATCACGAGCAGGAGCGATACGACAAGGCCGATCTCAAGCAAAAGGCCCCGTTTGTTCTTAAGGTCTGCTTTAGGATTTTTTTTGATTTCCATCTATCTCTGGTTTTATTTAATTGTTCCCTCACTTTAATTGGCTGTCTCCCGGTTTCAATTGAAGACCCAGGTCTTTCCCGTCCCAACTCCCAACTCAACTCCCGCCACAACTCAGTCCGGCTCCCGGCCCAACTCCCAGTCCGGTCCCCGGCCCAACTCCCAGTCCGGTCCCCGACCCAACTCCCGGCCCGGCGTCCAGTCTGGCTCCCGGCCCGGCTCGACAAACCGCGCATAGGCGTGCTATGCTCCACAAATATAGGGATAAAAATTCAAAATCGTGCGCCCCGAATCAAAAATCTTTATTTTTTGCCTACTTTTGTCTCCGGAAACAAACATCCGACAAACAAAATGACCCGTCCGGAACCGTTATTCGGGAAAAATCCCGAGGATCTCGCCACCCTCTGCCGCGAACTCGGCCTGCCGCGATTCGCTCCGCGACAAATCGCACGCTGGCTCTACGTCCGACACGTCGAGGACCCGCTGTGCATGACAGACCTCGCCATCCGGCACCGTCAGCTGCTCGCGGAACGGTTCACTCCCGCTCTCCAGGCCCCGGAGCACGAAACCCGCTCCGCGGACGGAACCAAAAAATACCTCTTCCGGACCCTGCAAGGGAATTTCATCGAATCGGCCTATATCCCCGACGGAGACCGCGCCACGCTCTGCGTCTCCTCCCAAGCCGGATGCCGCATGGGCTGCCGATTCTGTGCAACAGGACGTCAAGGGCTCCAGCAGTCGCTCTCCGCAGCCGAAATCCTCAACCAGATCGTCTCACTCCCCGAGCGGGACCAGCTCACAAATATCGTATTTATGGGCATGGGGGAGCCCCTCGACAATGTGGAGAACGTCCTGCGAGCCCTCGAAATCCTGACTGCCGAGTGGGGTTTTGCCTGGTCCCCGACCCGCATCACCCTCTCCACGGCAGGGGTGGTGCCACAGCTCCGGCGGTTTCTCGACGCGTCGAAGGTTCATTTGGCAGTAAGTCTCCACAACCCCTTTTCCGACGAACGCGCCGAGATCATGCCCGTCGAAAAGGCCTGGCCCATCGCCGAGGTGGTCGAAATCCTCCGCGAATACGACTTCACCCACCAGCGGAGGGTCTCTTTCGAGTACATCGTCATGAGCGGGATGAACGACTCGCCGCGACATATCCGCGAGTTGTCCCGGCTGTTGAACGGAATCAAGTGCCGGATCAATCTGATCCGGTTTCACAAGATTCCCGGATCTCCCTACTTCTCGCCCGATGCCGAGGCCATGATCCGATTCCGCGACGCACTCACCGCCCGCGGCATCCAAACCACGATCCGCGCCTCCCGCGGCGAGGACATTCAGGCTGCCTGCGGGCTGTTAAGCACCCGTCTAAAAAGCGGTTCGGTGGGTGAAAAGTGACTTCATGCCGGGTCCGAGTCAATCGGCACCCGTCCCGGCCAAAGATGCGGAATAAAATCAGCGTTATTTCTTAGGAGTATAGACGACCTTCTTCGTCTCGAAGAACTCCTCGTCGAAGAACCTCCGGATGTCGTAGAGATCCCAATGCAGGCCCGTTGCGGCCAACTCCTCGGCCAGATCGCCCCCTTTCAGATAGAGGATTCCGTTCGGCAGCGTACCCCGCTGTCCCCGTTCGAGCTTCGTCCAGATCCACTTCACGAACTCCGGCATCGCCGTCACGGCCCGCGAAACCACATAGTCGTAGCGTTCCGGCAGGGTCTCCACCCGCACGCAGCGAGCCGTCAGATTCTCAAGACCCAGGCTCTGCGAAACCCCCTCGACCACCGTGATCTTCTTGCGGATCGAATCCGCCGCCGTGAAGTGCGCATCCGGAAAGAGAATCGCCAGCGGAACCGACGGAAAACCGCCCCCGCAGCCGACATCCAGGATCCGAGCCCCGGCATCGAACCGGCAGACCTTCGCTATGGCCAGCGAATGCAGCACATGGCGCAGGTAAAGCTGGTCGAAATCCTTGCGCGAAACGACGTTGATCTTCGCGTTCCACGCGGCATAAAGGTCATACAACGCGGCAAAGCGCTCCCGCTGCACTGCATCGAGTTCAGGGAAATAACCGTATATCTTCTCCAGGTCGCTCATGGTCGTTTCGATTTTTTAGGGGGGGGGTAGACGGACTGCCTCAACGGCTCTCTCCCTCGGCGATCAGGCGGCACATCTGCTCCCGCGCCCGGTGGATCTGCGTCTTCACCGTACCCAGCGGCAAGGCGAGTTTCGCCGCGATCTCCTCGTAGGAGTATTCGTCGAAGAAACGCATCACGATCAACTGCCGGTAGCGCGGAGCCAGCCGTTCGAGGTAGTGTTCGATCTGGGTCCGCTGCTGCAGGTTGATCACGCTCTCCTCCGGAGTCGGAGCGCTCGACGCCGGAGACGAAAAACGGTCGTCGATCGAAAGATCCTCCTGGCGCCGACGAACAAAGTCGATGAACGTGTTCCGCGCAATCGTATAGACCCACTGTCCGAACGTATAGTCCCGGCTGTAGCGGTGCAGGTTGATGTAGACCTTGATGAAGGTCTCCTGCAACAGGTCGTCGGCATCGTTCGTACCCCCGAGCCGCTGCACGAAAAGCCGGTGGATCGCGTCCCGATAGCGGTTGAAAAGGTACTCGAAAGCCGTATCATCGCCCTCGAGCACAAGATCGACCAGATCCCGGTCCTCGGCTACGATATAGTCGGCTATCTCCATACCCGTTCGTCGCGGCGCAACAGCATCACGCCCAGTATCGCCGTCCACAGCGGGCTCAGCAGGTCATACATGAAGTAGCGGAGACCGATACCGCTCTCACCCAGGCGTCGGGCCAGGCGTCGGACGCCGAATACCACCACCACGTAGCGGATCAGCACCAGCAGCGCCGTGCCCAGCTTGTACTCCAACGGCATGACTGCCAGGGCACAGAGCGCCATCAGGAAAAAAAGACTCCGAGAACCCACCTCCCAGCGGACATAACTCTTCACCTCGCGCGGATAGTACCGGAACGACGACCCGTAATAACGCAACTGACTCATCCACCAGCCCAGACCGCCCCACGTCTTCTCCCGAAGCGTGGCGCGCGGCGAGAGGATCACGCTCACGTTCTCGCGCGTCATGATCCGCTGCATGAAGAGGTCGTCCTCACCGATGTTCATGTTCAGGTGGTCGAAGCCGTTGACTCCGAAATAGAGCCGCTTCGTGAAGCCCAGGTTATGAAGCGTCCCCCGGTAGGGCCGGTTCCGGACGGCCCGGGCGATCCACTCCGCGGAGTGCATCATCCGCCAGGTCCGCATCAGATAGTTCGCAAGACCCTTCCGAGGCTCGATCCCGCAGTAGCCCACAACGATCTCGCCCCGCATGAAACCCTTGGCCATCAGCGACAACCACCGGTCCGTCTGCGGAACGGCATCCGCCGAAGTAAAGATCAGATGCTCGTAATGTGCCGACTTGATCCCCACGTTCAGCGCCATTTTGCGCGAAATCGGGAATCGAGGGTCCAGAAGAATCTTCGTCGTCGTGATCTGCGGAAACGACTGCTTGAGCCGCATCAGATCCTCGTAGAAGTCCGTATCGTGCCCCACATAGACGATCACCACCTCGAAATCGGGGTAGGCCTGCGCCAGAATCAACGGAAGACGCTCCTCGACGAACGAGTAGTCTTCCGAAAACAACGGCACAATCACCGAAACCGGAGGCTCCTGTTCCAGCGTCACCCGGCGCCGGTTATTCTTGTAACCCGAAATCCGACCGTAAACGAAAATATAGTAGTAGAGCTGTACGCCGAACATCAGGAGCAGCATCCCCGCAAGTGCAAGGCCCTCCCAGCCATACGAGACCAGAATTTGTTCGAAGAATCGCATATTGACAAAATATGCGCAAAGATACGAATATTTTGTGTATTTTTGCCGAATAGATGCGTATGAAATTTACCCTGCAACATAAAGACCCCGCCTCACAGGCCCGGGCCGCGGAGATCCTGACCGATCACGGAACGATCCAAACCCCGATCTTCATGCCCGTGGGTACGGCCGCCACCGTCAAGGGAATCTTCCACCGGGACGTCCGAGACGAAGCCCGCGCGCAGATCATCCTGGCAAATACCTATCACCTCTACCTGCGGCCCGGCATGGAGATCCTCGAACGCGCCGGAGGCGTGCACCGCTTCTCCACCTGGGACGGTCCCATGCTCACCGACAGCGGAGGTTTCCAGGTATTCTCGCTGGCCGCATGCCGCAAACTCAAGGAAGAGGGGTGTTACTTCCGATCCCACATCGACGGGTCCAAGCACCTCTTCACCCCCGAAAGCGTCATCGACACCGAACGTACGATCGGAGCCGACATCATGATGGCCTTCGACGAGTGCCCTCCCGGAGATGCCCCCCGCGACTACGCCGCCAAGTCGCTCGACCTCACCGAACGTTGGCTCGACAGATGCTTCAACCGATACCATCAGACCTCGCCCAAATACGGACACTATCAGGCGTTGTTCCCCATCGTGCAGGGCTGTACCTATCCCGACCTGCGCGTCCGTGCCGCCGAAAACGTCAAACAGTACGATGCCGACGGATACGCCATCGGAGGTCTGGCCGTCGGTGAGCCCACCGAGGTCATGTACCAAATGATCGAGGTGGTCAACGCCATCCTCCCCGAAGACCGCCCCCGCTACCTGATGGGGGTCGGAACGCCGGTGAACATCCTCGAAGGGATCGAACGCGGCGTCGACATGTTCGACTGCGTGATGCCCACGCGAAACGGCCGAAACGGACAGCTCTTTACGGCCGAAGGTGTCATCAACATCCGCAACAAGAAGTGGGAGGACGACTTCTCACCCATCGACCCCGACGGTACGGCCTTCGTCGATACCCTCTACTCGAAGGCCTATCTGCACCACCTCTGCACCTGCGGCGAAATGCTCGCAGCCCAGATCGCCTCGCTGCACAACATCGCCTTCTATCTCCGGCTCGTCGGCGAAGCCCGCAACCATATCCTCGCCGGAGACTTCAAGGGGTGGAAAGAGGTAATGGTACAAAAACTTACAAGAAGGCTCTGAACGATGAAAATCCGTTTCCCCGGGTTCAAGATTCTGGACCGGTACATACTCGGCAAGTTCCTCGCAACCTACTTCTTCGCCATTGCGATGATCATCGTCATCGTCGTGATCTTCGACTATGCCGAGAAAATTGACGACTTCACCGCCACGCACGCCCCGATGAAGGCGATCCTGCTGCAGAACTACCTCAACTTCATCCCCTTCTTCATCAACCAGTTCAGCGGTCTGTTCACCTTCATCGCCTGCATCTTCTTCACCTCGAAGATGGCCTACCAGACCGAAATCGTAGCCATGCTCTCCGGCGGCATGTCCTTCCGGCGGCTGATGTGGCCCTATTTCCTCGGAGCCCTGATCATCGCATCGCTCTCGCTGACCCTAAACCTCTGGGTAATACCCCGCTCGCAGCGGCGCGTCATCGCCTTCCAGCAGGAGTACATCCCCAAAAAGCAGAATACCCGGTACGACCGGCACATCTACCGCCAGATCGAACCCGGAACATTCGCCTATATCCGCGGGTACAACGGAAATGCCAACCAGGCCTCGTTCTTCGTCCTGGAACGCTACGAAGGAGGGTCCATGGTCCGCTCCCTGGAGGCCTCCGACGCCAAGTTCAACCCCGAAACCAAACGGTGGACAGCGCCCCGGTACACCAAACGCGAATTCGGAGCCGACGGCAGCGAATCTTTCGAACAGTTCCGAAACCTCGATACGCTCATCAACCTCGAAGTCGCAGAACTCGGTGCCATCAACGACCTGATTCAGACCATGAACATCACCGAGTTGAACCGCTTCCTCGAACAGCAGCGCGCCAAGGGATCCGACTCGATCAACATCATCGAGGTCGAAAAGCATGCCCGATATGCCTACCCGCTCTCGACCTTCATCCTTACGCTGATCGGCGTCTCGCTCTCCTCGCGCAAGGTCCGCGGAGGTACCGGTCTGCACATCGGAATCGGAACAGGACTCTGTTTCTCCTACATCCTCTTCAACCGATTCTTCGAAGAGTTCGCCAAGAGCGGCACGCTCCCCCCGGGAATCGCCGTCTGGCTCCCCAATATCATCTACCTCGGCATCGCCGTCTACCTCTACCAAAAGGCGCCAAAATAAACTCATGACCATGCAGAAACCAGCCAGCAGCATCCTCGCACGGATCCGGGAACACAAGCTCCTCTGGAACCTCCTCATCATTGCCGGAATCATCCTCGCAATGGCCGTCGTCGCACACCTGCTCATGCAGGTCGGAACCCGACACGGCGCACGACGCACGGTCCCCGACTTCTCCGGAATCCCGCTCTCCGAAGCCCAACGCATCGCCCGCAAGCATGATCTCAAAATCCATATCAACGACTCGCTGTTCGTGCCGGCATACGAGGGCGGAATCGTCCTCGACCAACTCCCCGAAGGAGGCGTCGAGGTGAAACCCGGACGCACGGTCTATATCACGATCAACTCCTTCCGGCAGAAAATGGTCCCCGTACCCTATGTGGCGGGCCGCTCCCTGCGACAGGCCAAAAACATGCTCGAAATCGCCGGACTTGAAATCGACGAACTCGTCTACCGCCCCGACATCGCCACCAATTACGTCCTCGAAGAGTATTGCAACGGAAAACCCGTCCAACAGAACTCTCGCCTCGAGGCCGAAATGGGATCGGGGGTCACGCTCTATGTCGGAGTCGAGGAGGGATACGCCTCGACGATCGTCCCCCAGGTGGTCGGACAACCCCTCGCCCAGGCCAAAGGGAGAATCTGGGAACTCGGACTGAATGTCGGGCGTATCGATTTCGACGAGGGGATCAATCTCCTCAACCAGAAGGATGCACGCGTCTATATCCAGACCCCGGGGGCCGAGCGCTCCGCAGCCCTGGGATCAAGAGTAGACCTGCGCCTTACGCTCGATGACGAGAAGATTGCGGAACGACGGACCGAAGCCGAAAAGCAGGCGGCGGCCATCGCGGCCGAACGACGGGTCGAAGAGCAGCAGGAGGCAGACTCCCTGGCCCGGATCTCGCTCGAAGAGGCCCTGGCAGAACCCGCCCGGGGACCGGAAAGCCCCGAGGCTCATCGCACGAACGACGACAACGAAGGATTTTTCGACTGATGAGTGACCGATACCATATCGACGAACCCGAACTGGAGGCAATCCCTGCGGATTCCGAGGCTTTCGCCCCGGAGTCGGACGACGAAGAGGAGGCGGGGCTCTACGAGCATTTCGCCGTGACGGCCGACAAGGGACAGACCCCGATGCGGCTGGACAAGTTCCTCACCGTACGAATGGAGCACTGCTCCCGAAACCGCATCCAGGCCGCGGCCGACAGTGGAAATATCCTCGTCAACGGAAAAGCCGCCAAGTCGAGCTACAAGGTCAAGCCCCTGGACCGTATTCAGATCGTACTGCCCTATCCGCGGCGCGAAACGGAACTCGTCGCCGAGAACATTCCCCTGGAGATCCCCTATGAGGACGAGCACCTGCTCATTGTCAACAAACCTGCCGGAATGGTTGTCCATCCCGGTGTGGGGAACTACACCGGAACGCTGGTCAACGCCCTGATGTACCACCTCAACGCCCAGGGGATTTCAGCCGAGGAGCAGAACCGTGCCGGGCTGGTGCACCGCATCGACAAGAACACCTCCGGGCTGCTGGTCATCGCCAAGGACGAGCAGACCCATGCCCGGCTCGCCAAACAGTTCTTCGACCATACGATCCAACGCCGGTATGTGGCTCTCGTGTGGGGGGATTTCGACCAGGACGAAGGGACCATCACGGGAAATATCGGCCGCAGCCCGAAGGAGCGGCAGAAGATGTACGTCTTCGCCGACGGTTCGGACGGCAAACACGCCGTAACCCACTGGAAGGTATTGCGCAGGTATGGGTATGTGACGCTCGTGGAGTGCCGCCTCGAAACCGGCCGCACCCATCAGATCCGGGTCCACATGGCCTGGATCGGACATCCGCTCTTCAACGACGAACGTTACGGCGGAGACCGGATCCTCAAGGGCACGACCTTTGCCAAATACCGCCAGTTCATCGAGAACTGCTTCGCCGTAATGCCCCGCCATGCGCTCCACGCCCGGCTGTTGGGGTTCGAACACCCCGCCACGCACCGGGACGTCCTGTTCGACAGCGAGTTGCCTGACGACTTCAAGGCTCTGCTCGCCAAGTGGGAGACGTATGTCTCTAACGGACACGGGGCCGACGAAAACGAATAAACACTCCGGGCGGCAGTGCCCCCGGAGGAGCGAAAATCCGATTGTAACGACCATGTTTCTGCCGACGACTGTCAAGGAGGTCCGCGAACGCGGATGGGATCAGCTGGATGTGATCCTCTTCTCGGGCGATGCCTACATCGACCACCCGGCGTTCGGCGCGGCGGTCGTCGGGCGGCTGCTCGAAGCCGAGGGGTACCGTGTGGCGATCGTCCCACAGCCCAACTGGCGCGACGACCTGCGCGACTTCACCAAACTGGGGGCGCCGAGGCTCTTTTTCGGAGTCTCCGGAGGCGCCATGGACTCGATGGTCAACCACTACACGGCCAACCTCCGGCTGCGCCACGACGACGCCTACACCCCCGGCGGAAAGGCCGGATTCCGGCCCGATTACGCCGTGACGGTCTATTCACAGATTCTCAAGCGGTTGTATCCCCATGTCCCGGTGGTGGTCGGAGGCATCGAGGCTTCACTGCGCCGGCTCACCCACTACGACTACTGGAGCGACCGGCTGAAACCCTCGCTGCTGGTCGAAAGCGGCGCCGACCTGCTGATTTACGGCATGGGAGAGGGTGTCGTGCAGCAGGTCGCACGCGCCATGCGCAACGGCTACAACGCCAAGCTGCTGCGCAAGATCCGGCAGGTGGCCTTTCTGGCCGACGAGGCCTATGTCTCGCGGCTCGATCCCGGGCGGACGATCCGTCTGCACAGCTTCGAGGAGTGCGGGCGTGACAAGCGCGCCTTCGGCGAAAACTTCACCGTCATCGAGACCCAAAGTAATCTGATGGAGCCCGAAACGACGCTCGTCGAGCCGGTCGGGGACCGTTATGTCGTCGTAACGCCGCCCCATGCCGTCCTCACGACCGAGGAGCTGGACCATTCGTTCGACCTCCCCTATGAGCGGGCACCCCATCCGCGGTACGACGGACGGGGGGAAATCCCGGCCTGGGAGATGATCAAGTTCTCGGTGAACATTCACCGCGGCTGTTTCGGAGGCTGTTCGTTCTGCACCATCTCCGCCCATCAGGGCAAATTCATCCACTCCCGCAGCGAACGATCGATCCTCGCCGAAGTCGAACGCATCACGAAAATGCCCGGATTCAAGGGCTATCTCTCCGATGTCGGAGCCCCTTCGGCCAACATGTTCCGCATGGGCGGACACGACCGGACGTTGTGCGCCCGGTGTCGGCGGGCTTCGTGTCTCCATCCGGCGAAGTGTCCCAATCTCGACAACGACCACCGGCCCCTGCTGTCCCTCTATGAAAAGATTCGCGCCGTGAAGGGGATCAAGAAGGCCTTCATCGGCAGCGGGATCCGTTACGACCTGTTCGACGACTCGCCCTATCTGCGCACCGTCCTGGCACATCACACCTCCGGGCGGCTGAAGGTCGCACCGGAGCACACCGAGAAGGGGGTATTGCGGCTGATGCGCAAGCCCCCCTTTGCCCTCTTCGAAAAGCTAAACACAGATTTCCATCGCATTTGCCGCGAGGAGCAGCTGCCCTATCAGTTGATTCCCTACTTCATCTCCTCGCATCCCGGATGCACCGAGCATGACATGAAAGCGTTGGCGGAAAAGGTGCTGGGAAGGCTCCATTTCAATCTGGAGCAGGTCCAGGACCTCACCCCCACACCGATGACCCTCTCGTCGGTGATGTTCTATACGGGCGAGAACCCCTATACGCATGAGAAGGTCTACGTCGCCCGTTCGCAGGAGGAGAAACGGCGTCAGAAAAGTTATTTTTTCGGGATTGGCGGAGCAACACCCGGAGGCAGGAAAGGCCCCGAAAACGGAAGAAAAGAGTCCAAAGGCAACGAAAGGGGGCTCGGGTACAAGGGCTCCGTCCGAAAAGAGTCCGGAAAAGGGCCGAATCCTCCGCTCCGGAGAGGCTCGAAAAAAGGCTGATCCTATCGCAGGATCAGCCTTTTTCGTATTCTGCCGGGGAGGAAGGTTACGACCACAGCGGTTTCAGCACCCCGAAGAGCAGGCAGGCAATCAGGAACGTCGCCACGATATTGAAGGTCTGGGCCGTCAGGAACGCCCGCAGGATGTTGCGATTCTCCTTCGAAATGATCTCCTTCAGCCTTGTGTCCAGACCGATGCAGACGAAGGCCAGCGAGAAGAAGACCGACGAGAACATCTTCGCAACACCCGGTTCGAGCAGCTTGCCCTTCGCACCGGGGACAAAGGCTCCGCTCGACTGCAGCAGGCTGAAGACCAGCGAAGCCGCCACGAAGCCCAGGATGAATTTCGGGAACTTCTCCCAGACGATGCCCAACGACGGCTTCTGACCGCCCGCACCGCCCCGTGCAGAAAGATACAATGCAATGAAAAAGGCAACCACGCCGATCAGCACGTTCTGCGCCGCCTTGATGATCACGGCGTGCTGGTTGGCAACCTCCCCGACGATCAGGCTCGAGGCCGCGACACCCGACGTCGTGTCGATCGTTCCGCCGATCCAGGCTCCCGCCACCTCTTCGGCCACCTCCGGAGCGAACAGGTGTGGAAGGATCCAGTTCGCCAGCCACGGCATCAGGTAGATCATCGGAACCACCACAATCAGCACCAGGGAGACGATATAGGAGAGTTTGCGGTCGTCACCGCCGGCCACGCGTGCCGCCGTGATACAGGCCGAGACGCCGCAGATCGAAACCCCGCTCGAAAGCACCATTGCCGAACGTTCGTCGACTCCCTGCCGGCGCGAAACCCGGAAGGCAAAAAACCACACGACCGCCACCACCAGGCACGCCTGCAACAGGCCGAAAATACCCGATTTCATCACGTCGCTGAAAAGAATCGTCGCACCCAGGCACACCACACCGATCTTGATGAAGAATTCGCCCTGGATGGCCGGTTTCATCCACGCCGGGACCCGCCACACGTTGCGCACCAACAGCCCGAAGAGGACCGAAAAGAAGACCGATTCGAATCCATAATACGAGACGGCCGGGATTTTGGCCACCATCTGCGCCAGCAGCGACAGTGCGAAGACCACCACCAGAGAGGGTAGCATCCCCTTCAAAGGCCGCCGAAGCAGCAGGCTCCCTACGTAGAGGACCACCAGGACGATCAGAAACAGATAGGCGATGTTGTACCAGGCCACCTCACCGATCAATGTCGACGGTACGGAGGGAAGTTCCGCGGGAATCAGCGCCGCAAGCGTCAGCAGCGGAATCGAGACCCAGACCACGACCCAGTCCTCGACCCGGAGTTTTTCAAGAAAGTCTTTCATCGTTTTTCAACCATTAGAAAATACCGGAGAGCATCAACGACACCACATTCCGGTTCGAAACGGATCGCGACGCGTAATCTTCATACGTATAGTTGAGCTGGCAGCGCAGGAACCGCACCGGCTGCCACAAAAGACCCGCCGTACAGTTCGTCTGACGTGTCGAACGTACCGCCGTGTCCTCCAGGAACGTATCATAACGAACAACCCCCATCAGGGATGTCGTCACACGCCAGCCCCCGACCGCATACCAGCCGGCACTCTCCTGTTCGACGATCCGGACACCGTCCGCCTCCAGAAAACCCGTCGTACCGCCGATCCACTCCGCACGAAGTACGACCGGACCCCGGTCATAGCAGGCTCCCGCCCCGTAGCGGACCCGTTTCAGACTCGACGCGCCGTACTTGCCCCAGTAGCCCGACGCGGCGATCTGAAAGCCCGCAAAGGGCCTCAGCATCAACCGGGCCACCAGATCCTTCGAACGGTTCAGATCCTTGACATTCAACCCTTCGCCATTGAAAAGCCCCACGTTGTAGTTGAGAATGCTGTAACCGTCCCGACGGCAGAAACTCCCATAGAGCATCGCTCCCATGTCCCGCCCCGTAGCCGACAACCCGCAGAGGTCGCTGAAGCCCATCAGACGGCGCAACGACAGCGGATATTCGATGAATTCGTATTTCAGCGGAACGTATTCCGTATTCTCGATCGAAAAGGGCAGTTTATACTCCCCGAGTTGGACGTTCAGCGCCTCAAAGGGACGGTAACGCAGGTAAGCATCCACGATCTTCGGAGTGCAGAACTCGATCTGGACCCGGTAGTCGAGCTGCCGGGCGAGCTGCCCCGAAAGGCTCAGACGCACCCGCTTGATGAAGAACGTCGAGGCGTCCTCAGACCATTCGTAGCCCGTCTGCACGTAGCCTGAAATCTGCGGAAGCGCCGCAAGAAGACGCTCATGCGCCGCACTGCGCGCCTTGAGTGAATCCAGTTCGGCTGAAAAGTCCGTCTCGGATGCCATCCGGACCGGAGACTCCGCAAAGGCCCGGGGTGTACCCTGGATCCACAACAGCAAAAGGAGTATGCCCGAAAAAAACGTCTTCATGCGCAGCGTGGGTTTGTGAGGTTCCGCAGGCAAAGTTCGGGATTTCAACGGCGCCCGTCAATACGCGAAAATACCTAAATTCGCACGGTAAAACCCGCTTCCCCGTAAAAAACAAACCCTTGCCGCAAATCGGCAAGGGTGAAAATCGTACCTGAACTCCCCAGCGGGAACGTCCGATCAACGAGGCATCGGGAACGAAAGAGTCCGTGCATCCAGGTAGGCATTCGGGAAAGGACCCCAGTTCCAGGCCTGGCCGTTCGACAGATTGAAATGGGGACCCAGCCGCAGCGTATTGTTGTCGATCACCGTAACCCGCGAGGGCAGGTTCTCACGCTGGATCACAACCACAGAGGTCATCGAAACAACCGGTTTCGTCTTCAGCGGAGCCATTGTCCGGTAATCCGGTTTCCAGGGAGACATGTGCGCCAGGGAATCCGGAAGAGTGAAACCCGGAGTCGTATGACGGACCGTATCCGGTTTGAAGTCGAATCGCGGCTCCGGGTCCTGTGCCAGGGCGGCCCAAGTTGCGAAAAGAGCGACGGCCGCCATCATAAAGTGCCTTTTCATGGTATTCTGCGTTTATTTTCCTTCCATAGAACGTCAAAAAACCTCCCGTAGTATCCGAACCGAACGAACTGATCCGATTGCGTCCAGATGATAACCGAAATAGGACAACATCGCACTCAAAAAATCCGACCGCTGCGTCCGGTTGAGCTCGATCTCCCCCAGCCGCCGCACGTCGCAACCCAGCATCCGGTCAAGCAACGCCGCACTCTCCCGCGTCATCGATCCGGGATGCACCGGGCACGTCGGCGTGTAGAGTCCCTCTCGAATGTCGAACCACCAACCCGGACGGTAATCGTTTCCCGGACGGAAGCCCAGCAGACGGCTCAGATTCGCCAGAAACCACAGGTGGAAATTCGGAACCCCTTCATCCAGCGCATCCAGCGCCGCGGCCGAACTCCACACGAAATCGAACAGAGCGCCGTTCGGTTCACTCTCCCGGATCAGTCGATACAAAACTTCGGCCATAAACAGCGCGATCGTCGATTTCCGTACATCGAAAGGCAGACTCTGCAACGGAAATCCCGCCCGCACCTCCTTGAAACGGTCCATCTGCTGCCGGGAAGACTCCAGTCCCTCGAACTCCACCGGAAACATCGGCTGAAAAAGCGCCAGTTTCGAGCCGTGTCCCTTCCGGCTCCGGACCCCCTGCACCATGTAGCTCCGACGCCCCCCGACATCGGTCAGCAGGTAGGCGACCAGCGACGTATCGCCATATTTGAGCGTGTGCAGCACGATGCCGCGCCCCTTGTAACTTTTCACCGCCCGCTACTCCGTCTTACGCACATGGACCAGCTGCCACCCCTCCCGCGACGTGGTGCCGACCAACTCCAGGCCCAGTTCCTTCGCCCGGGAAACGATTGCCGGAACGTCCGCCTCCAGAAATCCGCTCATCACCAGATCGCCGCCCGCCTCCAGCGTCGCAGCATAGGACGCCATGTCCGCCAGCAGGATATTGCGGTTGATGTTCGCCAGGATGAAGCCGTAATGCCGGCCCGCAATGCGGCGCACATCGCCCAAAAGCGGCGTGATGCGATCCGCCACGCCGTTTGCGGCGATGTTCTCCCGACAGTTGGCATCGGCCCAGTCGTCGATGTCCACGGCATCGACGTGTCTGGCGCCGCACTTCACCGCAACGATCGACAGGACCCCCGTGCCACTCCCCATGTCCAGACCCGTACGGCCCGCGACCCCAAGCTCCAGGACCGCTCGCGAGACGAGCCACGTCGTAGCATGGTGGCCCGTCCCGAACGACATCTTCGGCATCACAACCACCTCCAGTTCCCCTTCGGGTGCCGGAGCATGAAACGGTGCCCGAATTCGAAGCCGGCCCTCGACATCTACCGCCGGGAAATTCCGCTCCCACAGTGCGTTCCAGTTCTGCGTCTCGATGGCGATATAGCGTCCCGAAACCCCGTAGCGCTCAAGCAGCGCGTCAACATCCGACTTGCAGTCCACGAGCCGTTCGCTCGGGATGTAGGCCTTGAGCACCGAAGAACCCTCGGTCTCGAAACTCTCGAACGGATAGTCGGCCAGTTCGGCCGTCAGGATGTCGCCCTGTTCGGCGTCTGAGATGGGAATCTGAAGCGAAATGTAATCCATATTATGTAAAATTTTTCGTACCTTCGTACCGACAAAGTTACGACAATTCCCCGTTATACGCTTCCCCGGATGGCAGAAAATACGAAAAAATGGGAGGAGGACGCCCGGCGCTACGCAACCTATATCAAACTCGAAAAAAGACTCGCAGCCAACTCCGTAGAATCCTACATGCGCGACCTCAGGCAGTTCGCAAACTTCATCCTCCGGATGTGGGACCTCCCGCCCCGCAAGGTCGAACCCCAGATGATCGAACGATACATGGCCTGGCTCTATGACCGCGGACGAGAAAAAACCTCCCAGGCCCGGGCGCTGAGCGGTATCAAGAGTTTCTTCAACTTCCTGATGATCTCCGACCGCATCGAAAGCTCCCCCGCCGAATTCATCCAGATGCCCAAGATCGGAAGGCAACTCCCGGACATCCTCTCGACCGACGAGATCGACCGCATCATCGCCTCCGTCGACCCCTCCACGGTCAAGGGACTCCGAGACCAGGCCATGCTCGAAGTGCTCTACTCCTGCGGACTCCGCGTTTCGGAACTCACGGCGCTGAAGATCCAGGACCTCTTCTTCGGAGAGGGGTACATCCGCGTCATCGGAAAGGGCGACAAGCAACGCATCGTACCCATCAGCTCCACAGCCCGCGAACGCATCCACCGCTATCTCGAGAAACGCCCCGAAGTGCACTCCGGTGAGGAGACCCTCTTCCTGAACAACCGCGGCGGACAACTGACCCGCGTGATGGTCTTCACCCTCCTCAAACAGGCCGCAAAACGTGCCGGAATCGACAAACGAATCAGCCCACACACCTTCCGGCACTCATTTGCAACCCACCTGCTCGAAGGCGGTGCCTCGATCCGGCAGGTTCAGGAGCTGCTCGGACACGAAAGCATCCTGACCACCGAGATCTACACCCATCTCGACGACAGTCACCTCCGGCGTACGGTTGAAGAGCACCTGCCGATCTGAGCCGCGACCGGAAAGCGCAAAGCGGCTCTTCCGACCGGGAACGGTGCCGCCGAAAAAGGAATACGGTCGGAAAAGTGGCGAAAAAAGGGCCAGGGGGGGGGTAGAAGAAGGGGCCGGAACGGAGCGGCCGAAAGGTGGAAGAAGAACCGGGGCGAAAGGGCTGAAAGATGAAAAAAGAGGCCGGAATGGAGTGACCGAAAAGTGGAAAGAGGTGCGGAACAGAGGGAGCGGAACAGAGGGAACGGGACAGAGGGCGCAAAAGGGAAGAAAGGCTGCAAAGGAAGGGGTCACAGCCGCTGGATCC